>JBMYPI010000010.1:0-21321 GCA_049600155.1 Rubricella sp. | reverse complement strand
GGCGATGGATGGCGGAAGGATGAAGATCGACACGACGCTGTCGCGCAGCGGGCTTTCCTTGATCTGCTGCCCCCCTTGCCAATCGACATCGAAGATCACGTCACGCCCGCGCGACGTCGCCTCCTCCACCGGGCCGCGGGGCGAGCCGTAAAGATTGCCGAAGACTTCAGCGTATTCGAGCATGTCGCCCGCCGCGATCATCGCCTCGAACTCGTCCCGGCTCCGGAAGTAGTACTCGCGCCCGTCCTGCTCCCCCGGGCGCGGCGGCCGCGTGGTGGCGGAGATGGAGAAACTCACGTCCGGATCGCTGGCAAGAAGCCTTCGCGACAGGGTCGACTTCCCCGCCCCCGATGGCGACGACAGGATTATCAGAAGCCCGCGCCTGGGGATCGCATCCGTCATCGGCTGGCCTCACTCGACATTCTGAACCTGCTCGCGAATCCTGTCGATCACGACCTTCAGCGCGAGGCCCGTCCGGGTCAACGCCTCGCTGCCCGCCTTGGAACAGAGCGTGTTGGCCTCGCGGTTGAATTCCTGGCACAGGAAATCGAGTTTCCGGCCGACCGGCGCCTCCTCCGCCAGGAGCGCGCGGGCGGCCACGACATGCGCCGCAAGCCGGTCCAGCTCCTCGCTCACGTCGGATTTGACGGCGATGAGCGCGAGTTCCTGTTCGAGCCGCGCGGGATCGGCCCTTGTCTCCGACAGGATCGCCTCGATCCGCGCGCGAAGGACATCGCGCAGGCGACTGTCGCGTTCCCCGGCCTGCTCGCGCGCCGTTCCGGCAAGGCTCTCCACCTCGACCACGGCCTCCGAAAGGATGGCATGGAGCGCGCGCCCCTCCTCCGCCCTGTGGCTGTCGAGCGCGGCAAAGAGGGTGGGCAATTGCGCAAGCGCGGGCGCGAGCCAGGGCGGGTTCGCTTCCTCGGCCGGGCCGTTCGCCCGCCGCTCCGCAAGCTGGACGAGATCGGCCGCCGTGATCGGCGCGAGGGGCACGCCCGCTCCATCGGCGGCCACCTGCGCCGCCTGCAGATCGGCAAGCGCGCGCTCCAGCCCGCCCGCGATGTCCGATACCCCCGCGCGCGCCCGATCGAGCCGCAGCGAGACGGTGACGTTGCCCCGTGCGAGGACATCCTGCGCGGCCTTGCGCACGGCGGCTTCGGCCCCTTCCGCCACGTCGGGAACACGCACCCGCAGATCGAGGCCGCGACCGTTCACGCTGCGCGCCTCCCAGCTCCAGGATTGTCCCGCGGCCTCGCCCGTGATCGTTGCGTATCCCGTCATGGATTTCATGCAGACCGGCCCCCGGAACCCGTTTCACTCCGCGCCGCCTCGGTGCGGTGCGGACTGGTGTTACCCTGTTGTTAACCAATTTCCACCAGCGTTTTTTTAAAGTTTTGCAAGAAATGCTACGGTTCGCGAGGGGCGTCGAACAGGGTGGGATATCGATGAGAAACGAAATCGGCAGCAGCATCCACGCGTATTGGGATGGGCTCCGTCGCGGGCGCCTTCTGCCCCGACGGACGGAACTCAATCCCGTGGCGATCGAGAGCGCGCTCGCCCATCTCGTCGTGGCCGAGCGTCGGGTGGACGGGCCCGCGCGTATCCGGATCGGCGGCATAAGGCTGTGCGACATGGCGGGCGGATCCGTCCGGGCGCTGCCGCTTCGCGCGCTCTGGCGTGTAGAGGAACAGGAGAGGATCGAGCGGCTCATCGACACCGTCTTCACGGGCCCCTCGATCCTCGACCTGACCTGTAATGCGTCCGCCAATGGCGTGGTGGAACGGCGTGCTGCGGTCACGCTTCTTCCCCTGTCGGATGAGGGCGGCGCGTGCACGAGGCTTTTCGGCAGTATCACCGTCGATGGCCCCGCCCTGCCCCGCTCGGGCTTGCAACTCTCGATCCTCCGCGAGCGGGTCACGCCGGTGCGGATGCCGACCGAAGACTACGGTTTCGAGGATGCACAGCGGCAGACGACTCTTGCGGAGGAACCCCGGCCCTTCCTCGTGGCGATCGAAGGGGACGGAGGGCAGCGATCGCAGACCGAGCCGCGAAGACCCCGGCTTGTCCTGCACCATGGCGGGAAACGGTGACGGGTGGCTGCCTGAACGACTGCTGGGGGGTGGCGCTTGTCTGGAAGGCGCCACAGGCTCCTGGTGCTCTCCGCGCTTATGAGATTACGCCGACAGCCCCTCCTAAGCGACAGCCCGGTTCAGCTTGGCGTCTTGGCTGGGCGACCGCCCGAATTTCCGGCTGTAGTCGCGGCTGAATTGCGTCGCGCTCTCATAGCCCACGCAATGCGCGGCCTCCGCGACGCTCTGGTTCCGCTCGAGGAGTTGGGTCCGGGCGTCGATCAATCGGAGATCCTTCTGGAACTGCAGCGGCGTCGTCCCCGTCACGGACTTGAAATGCGTGTGGAAGGACGAAACGCCCATTCCCGCGACACCGGCGAGGTCCGGCACGCTGAGGGACGATCGGAAATCGCTGCGGATCGCCGTGATGGCCCTGGCGACCCGGCTGGCGTGACTGTCGGCGGCCATCAAGCGGCCCAACATGCCGCCGAGATCGGACAGCAGAAGGCGGTAGTGGATTTCCCGGCGGAGCGCGGCGCCAAGCACCTTCTGATGCCGGGGGCGTCGGATTATCAGACCGCGAAACACGCCATCAACCGCCTCTGCGAATTCGTGCAGAGCGATCACGCCGAAGACGGCATCAAGTGCTTCGCCATCCATCCCGGTGGCGTCGCGACCGAACTTGGCTACGCTATGCCCGAGCAGTTGCATGAATACCTGATCGACTCGCCGGATCTGGCCGCCTGTTACGTTGTCTGGCTGAGTTCCGGAGCCGCCGATTGGGCGAAGGGTCGTTACCTGAGTGCAACCTGGGATGTGGAGGAACTCGCTGCGCTCGAAGGCGAGATTCTCCGCGATGACCTGCTGATCAATCGCCTCCGCGCGAAGGTATGACATCTCTGAGACGATGCGTGGACGACCCGCGTCATCCCGGCAGTAAGATCAGAGGCAGGCGTTGATCGTGTCTATATCAACGCCTGCTTCGCCCGCAGATCGCACACGCGTCCACCGGTTCCCTCACCCCTATCCGGTGACGAAATCCGCCTCGGGGATGCCCTGAAGGTGGAGGATCGCGGTCAGGTCCGAATGGTCCAGCACCGCGTCCGCCTTGGCGCGCAGGGCGGCCTTGGCCCGATAGGCGACACCGAGGCCCGCCGCCTCGACCATCGCCAGATCATTCGCGCCATCGCCGACGGCGACGACGTCATCCGGCCCGAAACCGCCTTCGGCACAGAAATGCTCCAGCGCCGTGCGTTTGGCCTCCCGCCCCAGGATCGGCTCGCCAACGGTGCCGGTGAGCACGCTCCCCTCGAACAGGAGCGTGTTGGCCTGGTTGTGGTGAAAGCCCGCCTCGCGCGCGACACGGGAGGTGAAGAAGGTGAAACCGCCCGAGACGAGCGCCGTGACCGCGCCACGCTCCGCCATCGTCCGCACAAGCGCCCGCGCGCCGGGATTGAGCGAGATCCGCTCGTCATAGCAGCGCTGCAGCACGTCCTCGCCGAGTCCCTCGAGGAGCGCGACGCGCGCCCGCAGCGCCCCCTCGAAATCGAACTCGCCCGCCATCGCGGCCTCCGTGATCGCGGAGACCCGATCCTTCACACCCGCGAAATCGGCCAGTTCGTCGATGCATTCGACCGGGATCATCGTGGAATCCATGTCCGCGATCAGAAGGCGCTTCTCACGGCCCTCCATCCGGACGAGATTGATGTCGCAGCCTTCGAGAACCGGTGGTCCGACCGCGCGGTCCATCCCGATCTCGTAGCCCGCCGGGCCGAGGCGGCGCTCCGAAAGGATCCGTGCCCCCGCTTGCTCCAGCGCGCTGGCGACGGCCACGGCGGCGGCGTCGGACACGCCCGCCTCCGCCGTCAGAACGACGGCATGGGTCATCATGTGCTCCCGGTCAGATCGCGGCGCGAACGGCCTGCGCCCCGCCTTCAAGCTCCTCGGCGAGGAGGAAGGCAAGCTCCAGCGCCTGGCTGGCGTTCAATCGCGGATCGCAGGCGGTGTGATAGCGATCCGACAGGTCCTCGTCCGTTACGGCCCGCACACCGCCGGTGCACTCGGTCACGTCCTGGCCCGTCATCTCGAAATGCACACCGCCGGCATGGGTGCCCTCGGCCTGGTGGATGTCGAAGAACTCGCGCACCTCGGTCAGCACATCCTCGAACTGGCGGGTCTTGTAGCCGGAGGCGGACTTGATCGTGTTGCCATGCATCGGATCGCAGGACCACACGACCTTGCGGCCTTCCCGCTCCACCGCGCGGATGAGGCCCGGCAAGTGCTTTTCGACCTTGCCGGCGCCGAAACGTGCGATCAGCGTCAGTCGGCCCGCTTCGTTTTCCGGATTGAGCGCGTCGATCAGCCGGATCAGCTCGTCGGGTTCCAGCGAGGGGCCGCATTTCAGGCCGATCGGGTTGATCACACCCCGGCAGAACTCGACATGGGCGCCATCGGGCTGGCGCGTGCGGTCGCCGATCCAGATCATGTGACCCGATCCCGCGACCCACTTGCCGGAGGTGGAATCGAGACGGCAGAGCGCCTCTTCGTATTCCAGCAGGAGCGCCTCGTGGCTGGTGTAGAAATCGACCCGGCCGAGGGCATCGACCTTGTCGGAATCGAGGCCGGCGGCGGTCATGAAGGACAGCGCGTCGGAAATGCGGTTGGCCAGCGCCGTGTAGCGCTCGGTCGCCGCTTCCCCGGCGAAACCCTGGTTCCAGGCGTGGACGCGGTGGATATCCGCGAAACCGCCCTGGCTGAAGGCTCGCAACAGGTTCAGCGATGCCGCTGCCTGGGTGTAGGCCTGAAGCATCCGTTCGGGATCGGGGATACGCGCCTCGGGCGTGAAATCGAACCCGTTGATGATGTCGCCGCGATAGGAGGGCAGCTCGACATCGCCCTTCGTTTCCGTCGGGGCCGAACGGGGCTTGGCGAATTGCCCGGCCATGCGGCCGACCTTCACCACCGGCAGTTTCGCGCCGTAGGTCAGCACGATCGCCATCTGGAGGAGCACCTTGTAGGTGTCGCGGATGGTGTCGGCTGTGAACTCCGCGAAGCTCTCGGCGCAGTCGCCGCCCTGCAGGAGGAACGCGCGCCCCTCGGCCACCTCGGCAAGCTCGCGGCGCAACTGCCGCGCCTCGCCCGCGAAGACGAGAGGGGGATAGCTCGCAAGCCGCCCTTCCACATCGGCCAGCTTCGCCTCGTCGGTATAGACGGGCATCTGGATCCGCTCATGGCTGCGCCAGCTTGTCTTGCTCCAGTTCGCGGTCATCGGGCCGCTCCTTCCCTCGCGTGTCAATCGCGCGCCCTATAGCACGCGAAAAGAAACCTTTGCCAGACCAAAGGGCCGATAGCGGCAACTGTGCAAGGAGATGAAGGAATGGTCGGGGCGATTGGATTCGAACCAACGACCTACGGTACCCAAAACCGTCGCGCTACCAGGCTGCGCCACGCCCCGACGGGGAGCGGTCTAGCGCCTCGGGCACGGCTTGAAAAGGGGCGATGCGTCAGCCCGCGCAGGGCCAGGCGGCGGTCTCCTGCGGCAAGAGAGGATGGCGCAGCACGGCGCCCTCCTTGATGCCCAGCATCGCGCTCAGCCCGCCATTGATCTCCAGCACCGCGAAGATGTCGTCGCCGCCGGGAATCGACGTCTCGTCGAGCGGGATCGCGTTCTCGTGCACCCGCTGGACCGTTCCGGTGATGTCCATGAAGATCATGTCGAGCGGGATCAGCGTGTTGCGCATCCAGAACGAGACCGGGCGCGGGCTTTCGTAGACGAAGAGCATGCCTTCGAACATCGGCATGCTTTCCACGAACATCAGGCCCTGCGCGCGCTCCCGCGGTTCGTCGGCGATCGCGACGGTGAAGGTCGCCACCCCGCCATCGCTGCGGATATCGACCCGGTCGAGGCGGCAGACTTCCTGTGCCCATCCCGTGACCGGGACGAGCAGCGCAAGGGCGAGCGCGAGCGCCGCCCTAGCCGTTCGCATCGGCCCATTCCCGGATGACGGAAACGATCCGGCCCTTCGGCCCCTGCTCGACGATCACGGCGACAGCATCGCCCTGGGCGATCTCGCTCATGCCCCCGGCACGCGCGACCTCCATGTGAACGAAAACGTCCTCGTCGGACCCGAAGATGTTGACGAATCCGAAGCCCTTCACGCGATCGAACCATTTGACCCGGCCGGGCTGGAGCGCATCGCGCAAGGCCGGGTCGAGCGGCGGAACCGGTTCGGGCAAGGCCTCCGCCGGCGCCTCCGATACGGTCAGAAGCCGCGCGGCCTGAAACCCGCGATCGGTTCTGGTGGCCTCCAGCGAGACCTCCTGCCCTTCGAAAAGCTGACCATGCCCGTGCGATTTCACGACACTGGCATGCACCATCACGTCGGTATCACCCCCGTCGACGGTCACGAATCCGAAACCGCGCTGAACGTCATACCATTTTACCTTGCCGACCAATACGGACTGCACGTTACTCTGCCCCCAAACAGACTTAGCCCCTCGGGAAGGGCTTAACCTCAAATCTAGGCGATAGGAAGGTCGGGAACCATTGCGACAGACCAGTTTAGGCCCCGTGGGACTCACTTTTGCGGCTTTTTTGCTCTTTGTCGGCTGCACGCCGCTGCAACCGGCGGCTGAACGGGGCGGCGCGATCGCCGATCCGCGGCTTCATGTCGCCAATGCGGGAACGACGCTCATTTCCGAAGGACCCGGCGACATCGCCGAGATCACCGCGCGGGCGACGCGGCTGGATCGCGAAGATCTGATCGACCGCCCGGGCACCGAGCGGATCGGCGCCCGCCAGGTTCCCTACCTCGTTTCCGCCGCCTACGGCCGGTCCTTCCTGCTCGCCGACGCGCCCAAGGCGCTCGTGCGCGGATATCCGGAGGCGCAGTGCCCCGTCCGTGCGCAGATCAGGGTCGAGGGCGCGGGCGCGACCCCCGCCGATGCCATCGCCGCCGCGTTGCGGACCTGCCACGCGGATCTCGCCACGGCAGGACTGGAGGAGGATTGCGGCTGTCGCGTGCTCGCCCATGACGGGTTCCTGCGCGCGCCGCTGGCGGATTTCGCCTACGCGCTCGACATGCCCGCGCGGCTTTTCGTCGACGGTGCGCTGGACTCGACCCGCTACCTCGCCCGCGAACGGTTCGGCGGCGGGAGCGAGCGGCAGCTCCTGATCTTCTCGCAGATCGGCCCCGTCATGGAGATCGACATCGACGGCGCGGACGCCTCCGGCGCGCTGGTTGACGGTCGTCGGGTTTCCGGGGAACGGGAGGTGACCGGCATCTCCCGCGGGCGGGATATCGAGGCGCTCACCCTGGCGACATCGGACGGCACGACCTACAGGGTGCTCATCGGCCCCTGAGCGCGGTCAGACGTGCTGGCCGCCGTTGATCTCCACCTCGACGCCGGTGATGTAGCTCGATTCGGGCGTGCACAGGTAATAGATCGTGCGCGCGACCTCCTCGGGCTTGCCAAGGCGGCGCATAGGGATCTCCTCGACGATCTTCTCGGTGCCGGGGGAGAGGATCGCCGTCTCGATCTCCCCCGGCGCGATCGCGTTCACGCGCACGCCGAGCGGGCCGAAGTCATGGGCCATCTCCCGGGTAAGCGCCGCCAGCGCGGCCTTGGACGTCGCATAGGCCGCACCGGCGAAAGGATGCACCCGGCTGCCCGCGATGGACGTGACGTTGACGACTGCGCCCTGCGCCGCGCGCAACTCCTCCAGAAGTCCGCGTGCGAGCATGACCGGCGCGAAGAAATTGACGTTGAAGACATGGCCCCAGGTCCGCAGGTCGGTATCCACGGTGCCGAGCCGCGAGCCGCCCTGCCCCTTGGGCGAGATGCCGGCATTGTTCACCAGCGCCTCAAGCCGCCCCCCATCGAGGCGTTGCTTGATTTCCGCAACGGCGGCGATGGTGCTTTCGGGATCGCTGAGATCGACCTGGATGTGATCCTCCGGCCCCGCTTCCCACGGGCAATCCTCGGGAAAGGCGTGGCGCGAGCAGGTGATGACCCGCCAACCCGCGGAGGAAAAGCGTTTGACCGTCGCGTGGCCGATCCCGCGGCTCGCCCCGGTCAGAAGCAGGGTCTTGCGCTCGGCCATGGGAGTTTCTCCTGTTGGTGTATCCCGACCATATCCGTCAGGTTCACGGATTCAAGCGGGTGACATGCCAATCCGTCGTCTCGGGCCCGGAGCGCGTCCAGCGGAAACGGTCGTGCAGGCGGTGCGCGCCATCGGCCCAGAACTCGATCTCGACGGGCCGGATGCGGTATCCGCCCCAATAGGGCGGCCGGTCGGGGTTGATACCCTTCTGCGCGGTGATCCTCGCGACCTCCGCCATCAGGCTGGCCCGGGACTTCAGAGGGCGCGATTGCCGGGACGCCCAGGCACCGAGCCGCGATTGGAGGGAGCGGGAACGATAGTAGGCGTCGGCCTGTGGGCCGTCCTCCTTCTCCACGACACCACGCACGCGGATCTGACGCCGCAGGCTCTTCCAGTGCATCACGAAGGCCGCCTTTCCGGCCTGGTCGATCTCCCGCGCCTTCCGCGATTCGTAATTGGTGTAGAAAACGAAGGCCTCGGCCTCGATCTCCTTCAGGAGCACCATTCGGGCGTTCGGCAGGCCATCGGCGTCCACCGTGGACAGCGCGATGGCGTTAGGATCGTTCGGTTCGCTCTTTTCCGCTTCCGCCAGCCATGCCCGCGCGAGCGCGAACGGATCGTCGCCCGCGAAAATGCCGCCGCGTTCGTCACCCTCGACCATCTGCCGCCCCCTCTCTTCCCGCGCATTCTTGATGCAAAAGCAAAGTTGACGTAAAGCCAACCGGACCTTCGGACAACCCGCCAAAAGAGGGTGGCTTCATGAACATCTCCGGCCTGATGCAGGGCAAACGCGGCCTGATCATGGGTGTTGCAAACGACAAGTCGATCGGCTGGGCGATCGCGAAACACTGCGCCGATGCGGGCGCGGAGCTTGCCTTCACCTACCAGGGCGATGCGCTGAAGAAGCGGGTCGAGCCGCTCGCTTCCTCGGTGGGGTCGGACCTCGTGCTGCCCTGCGACGTGACGGACGAGGCGAGCATGGACGCGCTCTTCGCAACGCTGACGGAGAAATGGGGAAGGCTCGATTTCCTCCTTCACGCGATCGGGTTCTCCGACAAGAACGAGCTTCGCGGCCGCTACGTGGAGAATACCACCGGCGCGAATTTCGCCAACTCGATGCTGATTTCCGCCTTCTCCTTCACCGATGCGATCCGCCGGGCCGAACCGCTGATGCGCGAGGGCGGCTCCTGCGTGACACTCACCTATTACGGCGCCGAGAAGGTCATGCCGCACTACAACGTGATGGGCGTGGCGAAAGCGGCGCTGGAGGCGTCGGTCAAGTATCTGGCGATGGATTGCGGGCCGAAGGGTATCCGCGTGAACGCGCTCTCGGCGGGCCCGATGAAGACGCTCGCGGCCTCCGGCATCGGCGATTTCCGCTACATCATGAAATGGAACGAGCTGAACTCGCCGCTGCGCCGCAACGTGACGGCCGAGGATGTGGGGCGGTCAGGCCTGTATCTTCTTTCCGATCTGGCATCGGGCGTTACGGGCGAGAACCTGCATGTCGACGCGGGCTATCACGTCGTCGGCATGAAGGCCGAGGACGCCCCCGATATCGACGTCGTGACGGGGCGCAAGTGATGGTCGAGAAACTCCCCCACGAGAAGGGCTTTCACGTTTCCTGGGATCAGATCCACCGCGACAGCCGGGCGCTTGCATGGCGGCTCGACGGGCGCGGCCCCGACAATGGCGCCTGGAAGGGGATCGTGGCGATCACCCGCGGCGGCATGGCGCCGGCCATGATCGTGGCGCGCGAGCTCGGTATCCGCATGGTCGATACCATCAGCGTCAAGAGCTACGATCACCAGACGCAGGCCGAGCCGGTCGTCCTCAACAAGCCCGATGACGGGTTGATGGGCGACGGCACGGGCATTCTCGTCGTCGATGACCTCGTCGACACCGGCAAGACGCTGGAAGTGGTTCGCGCGCTCTACCCCAATGCCCATTTCGCCACCGTCTACGCCAAGCCGAAGGGGGAACCGATGGTCGACACCTTCATCACCGGGGTCAGCCAGGACACGTGGATCTTCTTTCCCTGGGACATGGCGCTTCAGTATGTAGAGCCCTACCGGGGGCGTGACTGATGCTCGGTGATCTCTTGAAGATCCTGCGCGGCGACGATGCGCCCGAACGGATGTCGAAGGCGGATCAGCGGCTCGCGCTCGCGGCGCTGCTGGTGCGGCTTGCCCGTTCGGACGAGCACTACGACCGGATCGAGCGCGACCAGATCGACCTCATCCTGTCGCACAAATACGGGCTCGGCGCCGCCGATGCGGGCGCGCTGCGTGCGGAGGGCGAGCGCGTCGAGGCCGAAGCGCCGGACACCGTTCGTTTCACCCGCGTGATAAAGGATGCGATCCCCTACGAGGAGCGCACGACGATCGCCGAAGCGCTCTGGCTGGTGGCGCTGGCCGATGGCGAACGCGCACCGGAGGAAAACGCCTTCGTTCGCCAGGTCGTCTCGCTGATCGGCGTTTCGGACCGTGATTCCGGGCTCGCGCGCCAGCGGGCGGAGCGCAGCTGAGCCGCGCGGCGCAGGATCCTTCGGCTGCTGGCCGCCGGAACGAAATTTCCCTTACGTAAGCCGGGACGGCCGCGCAACGCCGCTGCCGATAGGCGAAAAGCCGCTACGTCAGGCTTTCCGTTTCTGAACGGACGTTTAAATTCCATCACGTGGGAGGCTTTCCTCCCGCTCCTCGGTTCCGGGGGTGGCGCGATTCTCGCGCCAGATGTTGCGGTCCGCGCGCCATCGGGGGGATGTGCCGCGCGACGCAGCGGGACGGGACACTGGAGGAAAGGCGTGCCCGGTCGGGGGGTGACCGGGCGCGCCGTCTCCGCTTTTCAAGTCCGGTTTACGCGCAGTCATGCCTGACGTGAACGTCACGTCATCCCCCGCGTGGCGGAACGAGGCGCTATTCCCGTCGCGAAGGGGAGAGAACGCTCATGCGCAAGATTCTATTTTCCGGCCTACTGGCCGCGATGTCCGTCTCCGCCGCCGTTGCGGAGGAGGCGACGCTCCGGATCGGGTTCATGTCCTCGCACCAGAGCGAGGTCGCGCCGATCAGCCGATCCTTCCATGACGGGCTGGCCGATTTCGTCACGCTCGTCACGCTCCGCGACGGCGCCGCGATCGAGGTCATGTCCTGCGAGACCAACTACACGCTCGAAGGGCATGTCGCCTGTGCGCAGGAACTCGTCGGTGCCGGCGCGCATCTGCTGATTCCGACGCAGACCGAAGGCGCCTACGCGCTCAATCGCCTCGCACCGCAATTGCAGGTTCCCGTCATGAACGGCGGGCTCGGGCAGACGGCGACAGCACGGGGCGAGCTGTTTCCGTGGTCCTTCGTCTTTCCCGCGAACTACCCACAAGCCGCTGCCGCGATGATCGGACGGTTCGGGCAGGAACTCGGCGGGCTGGAAGGCCGGAAGATCGGCTTCCTCTACCATGACAGCCCGTTCGGGCAGGAACCGATTCCCGTGCTTCAGGCGATGGCGACGCGCATGGGGTTCGAGCTTGTCCTCTATCCCGTTGAACCGCCGGGCGAGGATCAGCGCGAAACCTGGGGCCGGATCGCCCGTGACGCACCCGACAGGCTGATCGTTTGGACCGTGGGCCGGATGACGGCGACGGCCGTCGGCACCGCCGCGGCGATCGACTATCCGCGCGAGAACATGATGGGGATCTGGTGGACGACGATCGAACCGATGATGCGCGCCCTCGGCGACGCGGCAGACGGGATGCGCGCGGTTTCGATGACCGCCGTCGGGCATGACGTGTCCGCCTACAACGACCTCAACGAACTGGTCTACTTCGCGGGGCTCGGGCACGGCACGATGAACAATATCGGCGACGTGGATTACAATCGCGGTCTCGTCGTGGGCGCCTATCTCTACGATGCCTATCGCGACGCCGCCGCGGCCGGTCCGCTTACCGGTGCGACGTTCCGCGACGCCCTCGCTCGCCTGACCATGACGGAAGACGAGATCGACGCGCTGGGGCTCGAGGATCTGATGCCGCCGATCGCCATGACCTGCGCGGATCACTCCGGCGAAGGCCTGCTGCAAGTGATCCGCTGGAACGCCGATTTCCGACGCTGGCAGAACGATGGCGATTATGTCAGCGGCGCAAACCCGATCGTCGATGCCGTCATCGGCGAACAGGCAGCCTTCTTCGCGCGCGAATGGGGCCTCGAACCGTCGCCCTGCTAGGCGGCGGCACCCTGCCCGCGCTGTTTATTCGCAGGACCGGATATTGAACTCCGCATCCCGATCTGGGATGCGGAGATCGTCGTTTCGCAGCGTCGCGTCGGCAGGCCGGCCCGGGACGACTGTCAGCTACCCCTGACCAGGTTGTCCGACGAGACTGACACGACTGTCATGTTTGAACGAACTGGTTTAAACTTGATCTGAATCAAATTCCGGTTAGTCTGGAATCGAAACTGAAAGGAGCCCGTCATGAACGTGGCACCGCCCAAGGTCTCGATCGAGAAGGAATGTCGAGACTGCCCCATTCGTCACAATGCCGTTTGCGCACAGTGCGAACAGGCGGAGCTTCTCGTCCTGGAGACGATGAAGACCTATCGGCACTACGCGCCGGGCGACACGATCATATGGGCGGGCGACGAGCTGACCTTCCTGGGGTCGGTGGTGGCCGGTGTCGCCAGCCTCAGCAGAACGCTGTCGGACGGGCGGCGGCAGATGGTGGGCATGCTGTTTCCGTCCGATTTCGTCGGGCGGCCGAACCGGGCGACGACGCCCTACGATGTCGTCGCGGCGACGGATGTGACGCTCTGCACCTTCCGCAAGAAACCCTTCGAAGACCTCATCGGCCAGTCACCCAATATAGAACGGCGCCTGCTCGCGATGACGCTCGACGAACTCGACGCCGCGCGGGAATGGATGACGCTCCTGGGCCGCAAGACCGCGCGCGAGAAGATCGCAAGCGTGCTTCTGATCTTCGCGCGCCGCAGCGCCGCGCTGACGAAGGATGACCTGCGCGACGGGATCACCTTCGATCTGCCCGTGACGCGAGAAGTGATCGCCGATTACCTCGGCCTCACCATCGAGACCGTCAGCCGGCAGATCAGCGCGCTGAAGAAGGAAGGCCTGATCACGCTTTCCGGCACGCGCCACGTCACGATACCCGATATCGAGGCTCTGCGCGCCGAGTGCGGCGACGACGACTGACCACCGCGCCTTCCCTTCCCGGTCGATCCCGTCCCTGACCCTGCCCAGCGCCCGCCGATCCGAGCGGGCGTTTCGTTCTCCGCTGCCCGAGATGGGGGGCAGCGCGCCCCGTCACGGGCCGGGCGAGTCGCGTGAATTCGCGTTGCGAGCGCCCCTGAAAGCATGGACCGGACCTCGAATGCGACCCTGCATGTCGGAAAATCCGAACAAAAGTCGGGGTTTTTTGCCGCAACTATCGTTTCGTTGATCCACGTCAAAGCTGGTCCGGCCCCGACGGGTGCATTCCCTCCGTCACGAACCCGCTTTCCGCGCCCGGATTCCGTCCTTTCGCGGCAGGCACGAACAACAACCGAAGGGAACGGGACCGATGGCAGCCACACTCAAGCTGATCGCCCTCGCCGCAGTGGCGCTATTCGCCGCCATAGGCATCAACTTCGCCCAGGATCTCGCTTATCAACTGCACGCGATCATCGTGCTCGCGGTGGCGGCGTTCCTGTTCATTCGTCAAATGCGCTCCATGGGCGGGGCTCCGGCCGTCGCCGTGGCCGAAACCGGCTACATGGACGATGTCGTGCGCTGGGGCGTCATCGCGACGGCCTTCTGGGGCGTCGTGGGCTTCGCGGCGGGGACGTTCATCGCGTTCCAGCTCGCCTTTCCCGATGCGCTGCATCTCGACATTCCGCAGACCGCCTTCTCGCGCCTGCGCCCGCTGCACACCTCCGCGGTGATCTTCGCCTTCGGGGGCAACGCGCTTCTGGCCTGCTCCTTCTACATCGTGCAGCGGACCACCGCGGCGCGGCTCTGGGGCGGCAACCTGGCCCATTTCGTGTTCTGGGGCTACAACCTGTTCATCGTGCTGGCCGCAACGGGCTACCTGCTCGGCGCGACGCAGGGCCGTGAATACGCGGAGCCCTCCTGGTATGTGGACCTCTGGCTCACGATCGTCTGGGTGGCCTATCTGCTCGTCTTCCTCGGCACGCTTTGGAAGCGCAAGGAGCCGCATATCTACGTCGCGAACTGGTTTCTCCTGGCGTTCATCGTCACGGTTGCCATGCTGCACGTCGTCAACAACCTCGCCATCCCCGTCTCCATCTTCGGGTCGCATTCCGTTTCGCTCTTCGCGGGCGTGCAGGACGCGATGACGCAATGGTGGTACGGCCACAACGCGGTGGGCTTCTTCCTGACCGCGGGCTTCCTGGGCATGATGTACTACTTCATTCCCAAGCAGGCCGAGCGCCCGGTCTACAGCTACAAGCTGTCGATCGTGCACTTCTGGGCGCTGATCTTCCTGTATATCTGGGCCGGCCCGCACCACCTGCACTACACCGCCCTGCCCGACTGGGCGCAGACGCTGGGGATGGTCTTCTCGGTGATGCTGTGGATGCCGTCCTGGGGGGGCATGATCAACGGCCTGATGACGCTCTCG
The DNA here is from genome assembly GCA_049600155.1 of Rubricella sp. Taxonomy (GTDB): domain Bacteria; phylum Pseudomonadota; class Alphaproteobacteria; order Rhodobacterales; family Rhodobacteraceae; genus Rubricella. Next base: position 6,533 of record JBMYPI010000010.1, on the reverse strand, counting down.
GGCGCATGGGACAAGCTGCGGACCGATCCGGTCCTGCGGATGTTCGTGATCTCGGTCGGTTTCTACGGGATGTCGACCTTCGAGGGGCCGATGATGTCCATCAAGGCCGTCAACTCGCTGTCGCACTACACCGACTGGACCATCGGGCACGTCCATTCCGGCGCGCTGGGCTGGAACGGCATGATCACCTTCGGTGCGCTCTACTTCCTCGTTCCGCGCCTGTGGAACCGGGAGAAGCTCTACAGCCTGCCGATGGTGAACTGGCACTTCTGGCTCGCCACGATCGGCATCATCCTCTACGCGGCCTCGATGTGGGTCACGGGGATCATGGAAGGCCTGATGTGGCGCGAAGTCGACGCGCAAGGGTTCCTGGTGAACTCCTTCGCCGACACCGTGGACGCCAAGTTCCCGATGTACATCGTGCGTGGCCTCGGTGGGGTCCTCTACCTCGCCGGCTCCGTCATCATGTGCATCAACCTCTACAAGACGATCGTGGGAGCCGGCGATACCCGCCGCGTCTCCAACGCCGTCCCGGCCGAGTAAGGAGACAGACCCATGAGTGTCTTCAGACATCACAAGCACCTGGAGCGTCACGCGACGCTCCTCCTGGCCACCTCGCTCGTGGTGGTCTCCATCGGGGGGATCGTGCAGATCACGCCGCTCTTCTACCTCGAGAACACGATCGAGGACGTGGAGGGGATGCGCCCCTATTCCCCGCTGGAGCTCGCGGGTCGCGACATCTACGTGCGGGAAGGCTGCTATGTCTGCCACTCGCAGATGATCCGGCCGATGCGGGACGAGGTTCAGCGCTACGGGCACTACAGCCTCGCGGCGGAGAGCCAGTTCGACCACCCGTTCCAGTGGGGTTCGAAGCGGACGGGGCCGGACCTCGCCCGGATCGGCGGCCGCTACTCCGATCAGTGGCATGTCGATCACATGGAGAACCCGCGCGATCTGGTGCCCGAGTCGGTCATGCCTGCCTATCCCTGGCTCGCCGATACGCCGCTGAACGTGCCCGATATCGAGGCGCTGCTGCGGACCCACCGGCTCGTGGGCGTGCCCTATGATCCGGAGATGATCGAGATGGCGGCGGTCGATCTCGAAGCGCAGGCGAACCCGGACCACCCGGCCGCCTTCGACGTGGAAGAGCGCTATCCCGGCGCGCAGATCCGCAACTTCGACGGCAATCCCGAGCTGACCGAGCTCGATGCCATCATCGCCTACATGCAGATGCTCGGCACGCTGGTGGACTTCTCCACCTTCGAGCCGGTCGCAGCGCGCTGAGGGAGGAACCGAGATGTACGATTTTCTCAGAGCGTTCGCCGACAGCTGGGGCCTTCTGGCCATGACACTGATGTTCGTCGGCATCATCGTCTTCGCCTTCCGGCCCGGAAGCCGCGAACTGCATGAAGACATCGCCAACATCCCGCTGCGTGACGACGACATCGATCGTCCGATCGGATCGGGCACACACCGGGCGGAGGGCTGATCCCATGGCCAAGAAAGACATCGAAGACTACCCCACGACAGGCCACGAGTGGGACGGCATCCGCGAGTATGACAAGCCGATGCCTGCCTGGTGGCTCTGGACCTTCTACGCCACCATCGCGTTCTCGGTCGTCTACACCGTGCTCTACCCCGCATGGCCCGGCATCACGGGATCGACGGCGGGTGTGCTCGGCTATTCCTCGCGGGCGGCTGTCGCTGCCGATATCGAGGAATACGAGATGCGCAACGCCGGCCTGATCGAGCGGATCAACGCGACGGAAGTCGGCGCCATCGCCGACGATCCCGAGTTGCTCCAGTTCGCGGTCAATGGCGGCGCGGCGGTGTTCCGCACCAACTGTGCCCAGTGCCACGGCGCCGGTGCGCAGGGCCTGCCGGGGGGCTATCCCAACCTTCTCGACGACGCATGGCTCTGGGGTGGCACGGTGGAGGATATCCACCAGACCATCGCCCACGGCGTGCGCTGGGAACAGGATTGGGATACCCGCCTTTCCCAGATGCCGGCCTTCGGCGAGATGGAGATGCTCACCTCCGAGGAGATCGACGCGGTCGCGACCTATGTGCGCTCGCTCTCGGGGCAGGTCGAGGTCGCAGCCGGTCACCCCGGCGAACAGCTCTACCTCGACAACTGCGCCTCCTGCCACATGGACAGCGGGATGGGCGACACCTTCGTCGGCGCTCCCGACCTGACGGACCAGATCTGGCTCTATGGCGGGGATCAGGACTCGATCGTGGAGACGATCATGTATTCCCGCGCGGGCGTCATGCCGTCCTGGACGGATCGACTCAGCCAGGCCGAGATCAAGCAGGTCGCCGTTTATGTCCACCAGCTGGGCGGCGGTCAGTGATCTGACGCCTCACACAGCGGAAAACCTCGAACCGGCCGCGCTCGCGGCCGGTTTTTTCGTGCTCCGTGAAGTGGTTGTGATTTGCCATTCACGCGGAATTCGCCGAAAGATGCATTCGGGACGTGGAATGGACTGGTTGGACGATTGCGACTAGGCTTCCATGCACAGCTGCTTTGAGGGGCCTGAAGACGTGAAGTTCATGGTGTTTATCGGCGGGCTCGTCGCCGCAGTCGCACTCTCGGCACTGCCCGCCCATGCGACGGATCGCCTGGAGCGCGACGGGACGGTCTACGCGGTCGAGTACAACCAGTTCGGCGCCGTGATCCGCGCCGATGGCGCACCGCGCAGCGAGATCTTCTATCTCGGCCTCGGCTGCGACGCGCTGCATCCGCAGTTCGGCGACGGGATCTGGGGCGCGGCGCAGGGCCATGTCTTCGTCGATTTCCTCGATGGCCAGTCCTTCGATTTCACCGGCAACCTCACCGCCGAGATGGAGCGGACCTGCCCTTTCTGAGGGCCGAGCACCCCCGCACGCGAAAATCCGAGATTTCCTTACGGGTTTGATCCGTATCAAGGCCGCACCGATGGCCTGAAAATACATATGCGGCATGCCCGATATAAGGGCGCTTCCATCTGGAGAGCCGCGCGTGTCCGCTGAAGATACAGAAACCCCGCAGAAACTCTACGAAAGCCGCGAACCGATCTTTCCCAAGCGTGTGAAGGGCACCTTCCGCTCGCTCAAGTGGTGGATCATGGGGGTGACGCTGGGGATCTACTACCTCACGCCCTGGATCCGGTGGGATCGCGGCCCGAGCCTGCCCGATCAGGCGGTGCTCGTCGATCTCGCCAACCGGCGATTCTACTTCTTCATGATCGAGATCTGGTCGCACGAATTCTACTTCGTCGCGGGCCTCTTGATCATGGCGGGGCTGGGGCTGTTCCTGTTCACCTCGGCGCTCGGGCGGGTCTGGTGCGGCTATGCCTGCCCGCAGACCGTCTGGACGGACCTTTTCATGGCGGTGGAGCGCTGGATCGAGGGCGATCGCAACGCCCGAATCCGCCTGCACCGTGCGAAATACGATTTAACCAAGCTGCGCCTGCGCCTGACGAAATGGACGGCCTGGTTCCTCATCGCGCTCTTCACCGGGGGGGCGTGGGTGTTCTATTTCGCGGATGCGCCGACGCTCCTCGTCGATCTCGTCACGCTTCAGGCCCCGTTCGTCGCCTATTCGACCATCGGCGTTCTGACTGCGACGACCTTCGTCTTCGGCGGCTTCATGCGGGAACAGGTCTGCATCTATGCCTGCCCCTGGCCGCGAATCCAGGCCGCGATGATGGACCCCGAGACGCTGACCGTCTCCTATCGCGACTGGCGCGGCGAGCCGCGCTCCCACGGCAAGAAGCGGGATGCGGGCGAGGTGCATGGCGATTGCATCGACTGCAACGCCTGCGTCGCCGTCTGCCCGATGGGGATCGACATCCGCGATGGCCAGCAGCTTGAGTGCATCACCTGTGCGCTCTGCATCGATGCCTGCGACGAAATCATGGAAAAGATCGGCAAGCCGCGCGGCCTGATCGACTATTGCACCCTCTCGGATGAAACGCGGGAGCGTGCGGGCGAGGAGCGGATTCCGGTCTGGCGGCATATCGTGCGGGTCCGCACGCTTCTCTATACCGCGCTCTGGGCGGCGGTCGGCATCGGCCTCGTGATCGCGCTTTTCGTGCGGACGGATGTGGACGTCTCCGTCAGCCCGATCCGCAACCCCGTCTATGTCACGCTGTCGGACGGCACGATCCGCAACGCCTACGACATCCGCATTCGCAACAAGGCCGCGGACGACCGCCAGTTCAGGATCTCGATCGCATCGCCCGATCCGGTGCGCGTGCGCCTTCAGGGAACGGAAACGCTGTTCGTGACCGTGCCCGCGAACGAGATCGCGATCCAGCGGGTCTATCTCGAAGCGCCGCCGACCAGCGATGCCGCCGACCGCCACGTCACCGACCTGCGTTTCTGGGTCGAGGACGTTCACGGCGACAGCCGCACCAGCGTCGATACAGTGTTCAACGGAAGGAACTGACATGAGCACCGAAACCCGTGGCTTCACCCTCAAGGGCTGGCATGTCCTCGCGATCTTCATCGGCGCCTATGTGTTCATCATCACCGCGAACATGACACTTGCGGTCAGCGCTGTCCGGACCTTCCCCGGCCTCGAAGTCCCCAACTCCTACATCGCCAGCCAGAGTTTCGACGACAGGCGGGCCGCGCAGGAGGCGCTCGGCTGGACGGTCGCGGTCGATCTCGACGGGAACCGCCCGGTCGTGGCGATCACCGATGCCGATGGCGCGCCCGTCATGGCGCAGGACGTGGCGATCCGGATCGGGCGCCCGACCCACGGGCGCGAGGATATCCATCTCGCCTTCGAACGGTTCTGCTGCGAGACGGCGCTCGATGCGCAACTGGCGCCCGGCCAGTGGAGGATCGATATCGAAGCACACGCGGCCGACGGCACGCTCCACGATACCCGCCACGTCGTGACGGTGCGCTAGGGCATGACCGACGCGTCCTTCCACGGTCCCTCGGCCTGCCCGGCCTGTATCGGCCTGCCCGAGGACCAGCTCGCCCGCGCCCAGGCCGCCGTGCCCCAGGCGAAGGGCGCGCTGCGCCGGATCGTGCTCGCCCTGCCCGAAATCCATTGCGCCGCCTGTATCGACGGGGTGGAACGGATCATGGCGGCGACACCGGGCGTGGAAGCCGCGCGCGTCAACCTCTCCCTCCGCCGGGTGACGGTGACGCTCGCCGATGACGGTCTAGAACCCGAAGACGTGGCCGATGCCCTGAGCGCACGAGGCTTCCGTGCGCTCCCGCTCGACAGCGCCACTCTGGCCGCGGCGGGCACCGATCGCGAGGGAAAGGCCCTTCTCGCCCGGCTCGGCGTTGCGGGCTTCGCGACGATGAACGTGATGCTCCTGAGCGTCGCGGTCTGGTCGGGCGCGTCGGATGCGACCCGCGATCTCCTGCACTGGATCTCCGCCGCGATCGCGCTGCCGGTCGTCGCCTTCGCGGGGATGCCCTTCTACACCTCCGCATGGAGCGCGCTTCGGGGCGGGCGGCTCAACATGGATGTTCCGATCACGCTCGCCATCGCGCTCGCCGCGATCCTGAGCCTTCTGGAGACGATGGAATCGGGGCACCACGCCTATTTCGACGCCGCAGTCTCCCTCACCTTCTTCCTGCTGATCGGCCGCTACCTCGATCACCGCACCCGCGCCGCCGCGCGCTCCGCCGCCACCGAGCTTGCCGCGCTCGACGTGCTGACCGCGATGCGCGTCGCCCCGGACGGCACGCCTGAGAAGGTCGCGGCCGACGCGCTGAAACCCGGCGATCTCCTGTTCGTGCCGCCGGGCGCGAAGATCCCCGCTGATGGCCCGATCGTCGAAGGCCGCTCGGACGTGGACCGCGCGATGCTGACGGGCGAAAGCCTGCCCGCCACGGTCGGCGAAGGCGACGCGGTGCGCGCGGGTATGGTCAACCTCACCGGCCCGCTCACGATCCGGGCCGAGAAGCTGGGCGACGATACCCTGCTGCGGGAGATCGCCCGCCTTGTGGACGCCGCCGAGGGCGCGAAGAACCGCTACACCCGGCTCGCGGACAAGGCCGTCGCGCTTTATGCGCCGGGCGTTCATATCCTCGCCCTCATCGCCTTCATCGGCTGGATGGTCTGGTCGGGCGACCTGCGGGTTTCGCTCAACGTCGCCGCCGCCGTCCTCATCATCACCTGCCCCTGCGCGCTCGGCCTCGCCGTGCCCTCGGTGCAGGCGGCGGCGAGCGGGCTTCTCTACCGCATGGGCGTGCTCGTGAAGGACGGTACGGCGCTCGAAAAACTCGCCGAGGTCGACACGGTCGTCTTCGACAAGACCGGCACGCTGACGACCGAACTGCCGCTCTACGCCTCCGGCCCCGATGCAGCATCCGACGCGTTCGCGATCGCCCATGCGCTGGCCCGCAACTCCACCCATCCGCTTTCGGAAGCGATCGCGACGGAGGCCCGCCACCGGGGCGCCCGCGCCGTGCCCGTCGCCGTCGAGGTCCTCGAAGTGGTCGACGGTGCCCGAGACGCTGGTGTCATCGTCGTCGATCAGCAAGTCGCAGTCGTCGTCCACTCCGTTGCAGATCTCGGT
>JBMYPI010000009.1:0-26064 GCA_049600155.1 Rubricella sp. | reverse complement strand
GCCGAACTCGAAGTCCGAGGAACCGGCGCCCTTGATGGCGATGATCTCGGAAACGCTCAGGCCCTGGGCTTCGGCCGGCGACAGGCCGGCGGAGGCGGCGAGCTGATCGACATTCGCCGTGGCGGGCAGTGCGACGAGCGCGGTGACGGTTGCGAGAACGGCTGCCTTGAGTGCGTTGGTCATGGTCTTTCTCCTTTTCGGTGCCCGGGTGTGGCCCGAGCGGTTCAGTGTCTGTCGCGGCTCATCCGCGATGACACCGATCTGAGGGCGGACACCCGAAATCTGAATGGCCGATTGGCGCATCGGATTATTTCCCGAGGTGAAACAGCCACTTGAGCTCACGGCGGCGTGTCTGGCCGCTCGCGAAATCGGGGGTGGTTTTCACGGAATCCGGCGATTTGAGGGGTTTTTGACGGATATTCCCGCGCGGCGTTGCCAAGGCTGAAACAAACCGTTCGGTCAAGCCTCGAATTCGCGGTCGGACCTGTCCACCCACCCGAAATTCAAGGGGTCGTTCACAGGGCGGCGAGGAGCGCGTGAGCGGCTTTCGGGGGCCGCCCGGCGCTTGAATCGGGCACCGTAAAGCCGATCGAACTGCATGATCGACACCCCCGACGACCATCCTGCCGCAACGGCACTCTTCCCCAACCGGTCGGTTCGGCTAACATCGCGCGAAAAACGAACACCATCCGGGAGGGATCAATGGAGACTGCGGAGCGTCCGTGGACGGCTTTCTACGGCCCCGGCGTGCGGGCCGACATCGGCGAGGCATCCTATCGCACGGTGGGAGACCTCATCCGGTCGGTCGCCGACACCTATGGCAGGGCCCCTGCCTTCACCACCTGCCTCGCCAACGGAATGAACGGGACGCTCACCTTCGAACAGGTGGACGAGATGTCGGACGCGTTCGCCGTCTACCTCCGGGAAGTGGCCGGGCTCGACCGCGGCGATCGCGTCGCGCTCCAGATGCCCAACTGCCTGAGCTTCCCCGTCGCCGCCTTCGGCATCCTCAAGGCGGGGTGCGTTCTTGTGAACGTCAATCCGCTCTACACGGCGGAGGAGATGGGCAAGCAGTTCCAGGATGCCGAGCCACACGCGCTCGTCATCGTGGACATGTTCGCCGACAAGATCCCAGCGGCCACGCGCGGCCACCCTATTCCGAACATCGTCGTGACGCGGGTCGCCGAATTCCTGCCCTCCATGCCACGCGGCATTGTCGGGCTCGTCCAGAAATACTGGGACCGGTCGGTCAAACCCGTCGAGGTCGCCCATATCCGCCTGCCCGATGCGCTGGAGGCCGGGCGCGAGCACCTGCGCAAGGATCATGTGGAAGTCGACGCCTATCACCAGGCCGTCAGCCCCGATGACGTCGCGTGCCTGCAATATACCGGCGGCACGACGGGTGTGGCGAAGGGGGCGATGCTCACCCACGCCAATCTCATCATGAACATGGAACAGACGATGGAGCTGATCCGCGGCGTGGAGAAGGGCGAGGAGATCGCGCTCACCGCGCTGCCGATGTACCACATCTTCGCCTTCACGGTGAACCTTCTGGGATTCTACTGGCTTGGCGCGCGGAACATCCTCATTCCCAATCCGCGCCCGCTGACGAACCTCAAGCGCGCCTTCGAGAACTACCGCATCACCTGGATGAGCGGGGTGAACACGCTCTTCAACGGGCTGACGAACGAGATCTGGTTCAAGGACAGCCCGCCGAAGCACCTCAAGTTCGCCTCCGCGGGCGGAATGGCGCTGCAATCGGCAGTGGCCGAACGGTGGGAGGCGATCACCGGCAAACCGGTGCTGGAGGGCTATGGCCTGACGGAAACATCGCCCGTTCTCACCTTCAACCCGCTCGGCAAGACGCGCGCGGGCTCGATCGGCGTTCCGGTGCCCTCGACGCTGGTCACCTGCGTCGATGAGGCAGGCAACCCCGTCGCGCAGGGCGAGACGGGGGAGATCGCGGCCAAGGGCCCGCAGATCATGGCCGGCTACTGGAACAAGCCCGACGAGACCGCAAAGGTCATGAAGAACGGCTGGTTCCTCACCGGCGATATCGGCGTGATGGACGAAGACGGCTATTTCCGCATCGTCGACCGCAAGAAGGACATGGTCGTCGTCTCGGGCTTCAACGTCTATCCCAACGAGGTGGAGGATTGCCTCGCCCTGCATCCCGGCATCCTCGAAGCGGCTGTCATCGGCGTGCCCGACGACGCGACCGGCGAGGCGGTCAAGGCCTTCGTGGTGAAGCGGGACCAGGGCCTGACCGCCGAGGATATCCGCGCCCACTGCAAGCAGCACCTGACGCCCTACAAGGTGCCCAAGCGGGTGGAGTTCCGCGACGAGCTGCCGAAATCCAATGTCGGCAAGATCCTGAGAAAAGACCTGCGCGCCGAGGAACTGGCGCAGATCGCAGCGGAGTAAGGCGTCATGGTTGGTGCATTCGAACAGGCGCTCCTTGCTCTGATGATCTTCGTCATCATGCTGGGCATGGGCGCATCGCTCACCCCGCGGGATTTCTACCTCGCTCTCCGGCGGCCCTATGGCCTCGCGATCGGTGTGATCTCCCAATACGGATTCATGCCGTTCATCGGCTTCCTCCTGATCACCCTTCTGCCCCTGCCCGAGGCGATCGCGATAGGCGTTCTCATCATGGCCTGCATGCCGGGTGGGACGACCTCGAACATCTTCACCTATTTCTCCAAGGGAAACCTCGCGCTGTCGGTCCTGATGACGGTGACCTCTACCGTGACCGGCGTGATCCTGATCCCGATCATCCTTGTGCTCTACGCGACCGCGCTGCAGCTGGAGATCCCGCGGGAGAACATCATCATCACGCTGATCCTGCTCCTCGTGCCGGTCGGCATCGGGATGGTGCTGCGCAAGATCAACGCCAATGTCGGCGCGGTGACGGAGTTCCTCGGCTCCGCGCTCGCGCTCTTCTTCATCATCTTCCTGATGGTGAGCTGGGTGCCGCGCAACTGGCAGTTCCTGATGACGACGACACCGGCGACCTATATCGCGGCGATCGGCCTCGGGCTCGTCGGGATCACCATAGGGTATCTTTTCGCCCGTGCGCTGAGGCTCCATCCGCGTAACGCCCGGACGGTGGCGCTCGAAACGGGGATCCAGAACGGCCCCCTCGCCATCGCCATCATCGCCTTCACCTTCGCAGGCACCGAGGCGCAGGGCTACATGGCGGTGCCCGCGCTCTACTCGCTGTTCATCGTGATCGTCTCCACGCTGGTGACGCTCGTCTTCCGGCGGGCGAACACGGCAGCGGAACAGAAAATGCCCGACAGCCTGCTCTAGCAGCGCCGTCGTGGCTCTCGACGCGGTCAGCCTTCAACCCGGCGCCGTCTCGCCCCCTCCGGCGAGGCAGGGCGCGACGGCGGGGAAGCGATGCGTTGACGCCTGTAAGCGCGCCCTGTCTTCGTAGAAACGCGACGACCTCTCCAGTCTCGAAACCGGCGGAGAGTAGAGCGATCCCGCTGAGACGCCCGCTCGTGCCTGATCCGGGAGACGCGAAGGGCCCGCAAGAGGGAGTCCGCGGTGCACGAGGCACGACCGGGACTCGCTGGTGCCGGATGCAACGTCGAAAAGGCGAATTGCTCTGGTGTGGTGGCGGACCGAGGAGGATTCGAACCCCCGACCCCCAGATTCGTAGTCTGGTGCTCTATCCAGCTGAGCTATCGGTCCGTGGGCGTGGGGAATACGCGGGCGCGCTTACCTTTGCAAGGCCGAAATCGCGTTTTCCGAGCCGTCTGCGGCGCCGTCCTTCATGCCGCTTGCCGGCAGGATGAGGCGGAAGGTCGTGCCGGCCGTCGTCGTCTCGACGAGTTCCAGTTTTCCACCGTGGCCGCGCACGAGTTCGGCGCAGATCGCGAGCCCCAGCCCTGTGCCGCCCCGCCGCTGGGCCGCCTGGAAAGGCTCGAAAAGGTGCTCAATCGTCTTGACGGGCAGGCCGGGTCCGGTGTCACGCACATAGATCTCGGTATCGCCCTTTCCCCAGGTTGCGGAGACGGTAACCGTCCCGCCCTCCGGTTTCGCCTCCATCGCCTGCCGGGCATTGCGGACAAGGTTCTGGAGCACGCGGATGAGTTGATCCGCGTCCGCTTCCGCCTTGGCGGTCGGCGGAACCTCGTTGTGGAAGGCCACCGCCTTGTTCGCGCAGGCCAGCTGTTCGGCCTCGAAGACCTCATCGACCATCGGACGGAGCGAGACGATCCGCTTCTCCGGCGGCGGCTCTTCGGACCTGCCGAAGGCGAGCGTCGCCTCGCAAAGGTTCACGGCGCGGGATATCGCGCCGACGAGCTTGGGCGCGGTCCGGCGCACGCGCGGATCGTCGGAGTCCTCCAGCCTGTCGGCCACGAGTTGCGCGGTGGTGAGCATGTTGCGCAGGTCGTGGCTGATCTTGGCGACAGCGGAGCCGAGCGCGGCGAGCCTGTCCTTCTGCTTCAGGGCGGTCAGCACCCGATCCTGCATGTCGCGCAACGCGCGCTCGGCTTCCGCGATATCGGAAACGGGCGATCCGGGCTGCATCAGGCGGTCGGGATCTTCGGGCGCCTCGCGGAAGGCGGTGATGTTGTCCGTCACCCGCCGGATCGGCCCGGTGATGAAAAGCTGGACGGCGACGAAAAGGAGCGTCGCCGTCACCGCCGAGATGAAGAGCGACAGATACAGGATGCGCAGGCCGTAATCGATGAGTGCATCGCGCAGGGGCGCTTCCTCCAGCGTGATCTCGATAGCGGAGCCGCCGCCCTGGACGGGCAGGCCGATGACGCGGATCACCCGATCCTCTGTCCGGACGAGCGCTGCCATCGCGTCCACGATCAGATCGACGGGCGAGGCCATGCGCATGTCGAAACTCTCGGCGACGCGGCCCGGCTGCGGCGCCGCAAGCACCAGTTCGCGCACCTCGTTGCGCTGGAGCACGATATTGATCACGCCCGCATTCTCCAGAAGCTCCCGCTCGAGTGCGGGTTCGACCATGTCGTTGGGCGTGGCAAGAAGCGCGAGGGAGGCGATCTGCGCCCGCTCAAGCCGCTCCTGCAGGTAGTCGGCACGAAAGCGGGCAACGGAGGGGACGAAGATCATCACCTCGGCGATCATCACGAAGATGACCGTCAGAACCAGAAGTCGCCCCGAGAGCGAATTGAACCGCATCGGCTCCTACCGCTTTGCCTTTGTCGCAAGCTAGGCATTTCCGTATGGCGGAACAAGGCGAGTGCGCCGAAACTGCTCCGGACCATGGGCCGATACGGCCCGCCCCCGCCCCATCGGCGGGGACGCGCCTGTCATGTCAGGGGATGTTGCGCTGGACCCATCGCACGACGGACTTGACGCGATCGTTCTCGAACAGGCGCGGCACGTAGTACTGCCCCGCCGCCCGTTTGGAAACTTCCCCGAGCGTGGGGTATGGCGCGACCATGTTCGTCATCGCCGAGATCTTCAGCCCGTTCGCGATCGCCAGAGCCCAGACCTGGATCAGTTCCCCCGCCTGCGGCCCGACGATGGAGGCGCCGACGATCCGGCCTTTCGCCACCATGACCTTGCACAGGCCATGGCCCTTCCCCTCGGCGATGGCGCGATCATTCTCGTCGAAGGACCAGCGCAGCACTTCCAGCTTCGTTCCGTGTTCCTTCTTCGCGTGCGCCTCGTTCAGGCCGACCTGCGCGATCTCGGGGTCGGTATAGGTCGCCCAGGGAATATGCCTGTCGGAGGCTTTCGCTGGCAGGGCGAAAAGCGCGTTGCGCACGACGATCCCGGCGTCATAGCCCGCCTTGTGGGTGAATTGCAGCCCGCCCGACGCGTCACCCACGGCGTAGACACGGCGATTGGTCGTGCGCAGGCCCGAATCGACCTTCACGCCCGTGCGCGTCCGCTCGATCCCGGCCGCTTCGAGGTTCAGCCCGTCGAGGCTCGCCTTGCGGCCTACCGCGACAAGGAGATGCGAGCCGGTCCAGCTCCGTCCGTCCCCGGCGGTGACGGTCACGCCGCCCTCGGCGGAGACCTCCGACACCTGCGCGCCTTCCACGATCTCCACCCCCTCGGCCCGGATCCGTTCGAGCGCGATGGCGGCCAGCTCGGGATCGTCCTTGCCGAGCGCCTTCGCCCCCTCGAGCACGGTCACGCGGGAGCCGAGCCGTCGGTGCGCCTGGGCCATCTCCAGCCCGATCGGCCCGCCACCGATGACGATCAGGTGCTCGGGCCGCTCGCGCAGGCCGAAGATCGTCTCGTTCGTGAAATGGGGCACCGTGTCGATGCCGGGGATCGGCGGCACGAAGGGGCGGGAGCCCGTCGCGATCACGATCCGGCGGGCGGAGATACGGTAGCTCTCCGTTTCGACGCAGCGTTCGTCCACGAAGCGGCCGAACTCGCGGATGACACGGACGCCCAACCCCTCGAACCGCTCCTGGCTGTCCACCGGTGCGATGGTCTCGATGACCTTGGCGACGTGATCCTTGGCGGCAGCGAAATCGACCTCCGGCACGACAGGGGTGATGCCGAATTCGGCCCCCGTCGTCATGGCATGGGCATGCTTGGCCGCCGCAAGCAACGCCTTGGAGGGCACGCATCCATGGTTGAGGCAATCACCCCCCATCTCCGCCGCTTCCAGAAGCACCACCCGTGCGCCCATCTGCACGGCACCCGCAGCGACGGACAGTCCACCAGACCCCGCCCCGATGACGAGGAGATCCGTTTCGATCCGTTCCATGACGCTTATTCCTTCACTTCGGACACAGGCAGGGCGGACCGCCCACGAACGGCCTTGATGGCGATGGGCAGGGCGGCCAGCGCCGCCAGGCCCAGGATCGGCCCGATGATGTGCGGCTGCCAGATGATCGACAGATCCGGCGTGCCGCCCGCCGCGAATACTTCGCCAAGGCCAACCCCGATCCATGTATAGACCGCCGTGCCCGGAATGATGCCGAGGAAGGTCGTCAGGACGTAGTTGCGCAGGCGCACCCCCACGAGGCCGGGGATGAGGTTGGCGATGAAGAAGGGCACCGCGGGCACGAGGCGCATCAGGAAAAGGACGGAGATCTCGTTCTCCCGCAACGCCGCCTTGAGCCGGGCGGCCGTCCCCTCCGACGCATCCATCCGCGCCGCGAGCGTATCGCCAAGGCCCCAGCGCGCGGCGAGGAAGATCACCGTCGCGCCCACGGTCGCGGCGACGACGGTCAGGCCCGTCCCGGCGGCAAGACCGAACAGGAACCCGCCCGTGATCGTCGCGATGGAGGCACCGGGCAGCGAGAAGGCGACGATCGCCACATAGATCAGTGCATAGGCGAGAGCGGCCAGAAGATAGTTCGCATCCCGCCAGGCCAAGAGCGCCTCACGGTTGTCGCGTAGCGTCTCGAAGCTGATCCGGTCGCCAAGGAAATACAGCCCCGCCACCGCAACAAGCCCGATCGCGATGATCGGAAGCAGGCGGCTCGGCGCGAAGCCCGGTTTCGTCTGGTCAGTCATCGTTCTGGTCCATTCCATCGGCGATGCGGTGTGCACTCGCGCTGTCGGCGATCAGATGTCACCGGCGTCCGCCCGGTGAAAACCCACCTCACGCCGCATTGATGCCCCGCGCCCGAATATTTCAGTTCGAAAGCGTGCCCGCGGCGGCGCGCGTCAATTGACACACGCCGAGGATTGGTTTAGCGGGCTGTCTTCAGCTTTGAGTGTCCGCGCGCCCGGACCGCCGCAGGATGGATACGCGGTGGCGCCAGTGGCCCGGCCCCGACGAGGAGAATTGAAATGAAGCGCACGTTCCAGCCGAGCAACCTTGTCCGCAAGCGTCGCCACGGTTTCCGCGCCCGCATGGCCACGAAGGCCGGTCGCAAGATCATCAACGCGCGTCGCGCCCGCGGTCGCAAGAGCCTCAGCGCCTGAGGCTTCCGGGCGCTCCGGCCATGAACAGCCCGGCGCCCGAGGATGATGTGGCAGCGCTCTCCACGCTGCCGAAGCGGCGCGACTTCCTCGCGGCCGCCCGCGCCCGCAAATCCGCCCAGCCCGGCCTCATCCTTCAGGCGCGCGCCAGAGCGGGCGACGAGCATTCCGAGACAGAAATCCGATTCGGCCTGACCTGCAGTCGCAAGGTCGGCAACGCCGTCGTGCGCAACCGCGCCCGCCGCCGGCTCCGCGCGGCGGCGATGGCCGTTCTGCCCGGCCACGGCAAACCGGGCTGGGACTACGTCCTGATCGGGCGGCGCGAGGCCACGGTGGACCGCCCGTTTCCCGATCTTCTGGCGGATGTCACCCGCGCCCTGACGCATGTCCACCGCACCGGGGAGGAGAGATGACCCCCGCGGCCTGGCTCCTTTCGCTTCCGGTGAAGCTCTACCGCGCGACCTTCTCGCCGCTCGTGGGCATGAACTGCCGGTACCACCCGACATGCTCGGCCTACGCGCTCGAAGCGCTGGAGAAGCATGGTGCGATCAAGGGCGGCTACCTCGCGGCTCGGCGGATCCTGCGCTGCCATCCCTGGGGCGGTTCGGGCGTCGACAACGTTCCCGATTGAGGACGGACTGCGCATGCTCGATCACGACGATATCCATCCCCTCTTCGCCGGCGCGCCGGACACGACGGAGTTCCGCAAGCTGCGCAAGCGCATCGTCCGCCAGACCGCCGAGGCGATCGAGACCTACGCGATGGCACGACCGGGCGCGAAGTGGCTCGTGTGCCTTTCGGGCGGAAAGGACAGCTACACGCTTCTTGCCGCCCTCACCGAACTGCGCTGGCGCGGCGCGCTGCCGGTGGAGCTTCTCGCCTGCAATCTCGATCAGGGGCAGCCGGGCTTTCCCGCAACCGTCCTGCCGAGGTTCCTGGAGGAACGCGGCGTGCCCCACCGGATCGAATACCGGGACACCTATTCGGTGGTGACCGCCAAGGTGCCCGAGGGGCGGACCTATTGCGCGCTCTGCTCCCGGCTTCGGCGCGGGCATCTCTACCGGATCGCCCGGGAGGAAGGCTGCTCCACCGTTGTGCTGGGGCATCACCGGGACGATATCCTCGAAACCTTCTTCATGAACCTCTTCCATGGCGGGCGGCTCGCCGCGATGCCGCCGAAGCTCCTGAACGAGGAAGGGGATGTGGAGGTCCTGCGCCCGCTCGCCTTCGTCGCCGAGGCCGACTGCGAGCGTTTCGCCCGCGCGATGAGCTATCCCATCATTCCCTGTGACCTCTGCGGCAGCCAGGACGGGCTGCAACGGGCGCAAGTCAAGGCGATGCTGGACGACTGGGAGAAGCGCAGCCCCGGGCGGCGGCAGATCATGTTCCGCGCGCTCATGAACGCGAGGCCCTCTCATCTGGCCGACCCGTCCCTTTTCGATTTCGCAGGCCTCCATGCGGTTAACGATGCGGTGACGGATCTCCGGTAGCCCTTGCCGAAACGGGCACGGACAGGGGCCGTAAATGCCGCGACTGGAGAAATCCGATCCGCGCAGGGTCGCCGCGTTGCGCATCGGCGCCCAGGCGACGCACGCGTATGTCGCGGCCCTCGGCCTGTTGGCGGCCCTCGCGCTCGTGCTGTTCCAGATGTCGGGCGATGCCATCGCGCGGGAACGGGAGGCTCAGGCGCTTGCGCAGATCGCCTCGTCCCAGTCCGCGAGGGTTCAGAGCATGGCGCTCGCCCTGCAGCAATACGCCATGACCGCGGATCCGAACGAAAGGGCGCTCCTGCGCGCCGAGATCGCCGGCACGCGCGACGAGCTGATCGCGAACCATGTCGCGCTCGTGTCCCGCAGTGGTGCCGCACGATACGATCCCGAACTCGACCGGATCTGGTATCAGGGGCCGCTAAGGGGTGACTTCACGGTCCGTCGCTTCGCGCAACTGGGCGACCTGATCCTCGCCGCCGAGGCGCGGGGGGCGCACCACGATCTCGTCAGCCAGGTCGTGGAGATGGCCCGGACCAGCCTGCCCGCGGTGCTCGGCGCGGCGGTCGGGGCGCACGAAGCCCGGGTGGAGGAAGCGCTCGTCAAGATCGAGCGTTTCGCGGTGCTTCATCTGGCCGGCAGCATCCTCATTCTCGTTTCGGTGGGACTCTTCGTGTTCAGGCCCATCGTGCGCCGCGCGGTGCGCGAAACCATCCGGCTGTTCGAGGCGGAGGATGCGCTTCACCATACATCGACCCACGATCTTCTGACGGGGCTGCCCAACAGGACCGGCGCGATGGCCTATCTCGTGCGGCAGGAAACGGGCCGCACCGGGCGCGGTATCGGGGCGATCCGCCTCGATATCGAGGCTTTTTCGCAGATCAACGACACGATGGGCCAGAAGGCGGGAGACGACATCCTGCAGATCTGTGCCGATCGCCTGAGGGCCGCGATCCGTCAGGGAGACTTCGTTGCGCGCTACGGCGCCGACGATTTCCTGCTTCTCTTTCCGGATATCGCAAGCGAAACCGAACTGCAGGAAATCGCGGACAGGCTGCAAACCGCGCTCGGCCAACCGATCACGCTTCTCGATCGCGACCTCGAGCTTACCGCGGCGTTCGGCCTCGCCTTCGCGACCGAGCCCGTCGCGCGGGATCAGCTCGTGCTCGACGCCGACATGGCGCTGACGGAAGCGCGGGAGGCCGCGCGCGGCGCCACGCAGGTCTACTCGCCAACCATGCGCGCCGATCTGCAATTGCGCGACGCGATCCTCCGGCAACTGCGCTCGGGTCTCGATCGGGGCGAGGTGCTGCCCCATTTCCAGCCCCAGATCGACGCGGCCACCGGCGCCGTCACGGGCTTCGAGGCACTGGCGCGCTGGCACCATCCCGAGCGCGGCGTGCTGACACCGGGTCATTTCCTCGATCTCGCCGAACGCGACGGGCTCGGCCCCCGCATCGCGGAACTGATGCTCGAACGGTCCTGCGAGGCGATGGCGCGCTGGCAGGGCGCAGGCCACGATATCCGCCAGATCGGCGTGAATTTCTCGTCCGACCAGCTGCGCGACAGCGATCTGTGCACGCGGATCCAGCTTGTCGCCGACGGGTTCGACCTCGCTCCGGAGCGGATCGCGATCGAGATCCTCGAGACGGTTCTCGTCGAGGATGACGACGACGCGGTGGTTCGCAGCGTCCGCCGCCTGAAGGATGCGGGCTTCGGCATCGATCTCGACGATTTCGGAAACGGGCATGCCTCGATCTCCAACATCCGCAGGTTCAACGTCGACCGGATCAAGATCGACCGGGCGTTCGTCTCGGGTCTCGATCGGGACGAGAATCTCCGCAAGATGACGCTCGCGATGATCCGGATGGCGCAGGGGCTGGGGATCGAGACCCTTGCCGAAGGCGTCGAGACGACGGCCGAGCAGCATACGCTCACGGCGATGGGCGTCACGCACCTGCAGGGCTTCGGCATCGGCCGCCCGATGCCCTTCGAGGAGACGCTCGCCTGGCTGTCGGAGCACCGCCTTCGCACCGCCGCATTGCAGGCCGCGCGACGCCACCCCGCATAGGCCCGGCTTCCGGCGGACCGGCGCGCCGATCGGGCACACCGGAATCCCCTTGACCTTTGGCCGACACACCTGTTGAACCCGGGGCAATTCCGCAAAGATGGCAGGCCCGACGCTCCATGAAGGACGAAAGCAAGAACCTCATCCTCGCCACCGTGCTGAGCTTCCTCGTGATCCTCGTGTGGTTCGTCCTGTTCCCCCCCGAAGAGCCCCCACAGACGGCGGGGACAGACGGCACGTCCTCAGCCGGGGCGACCATGGACGGGGGCGTCGCAACGGCGCCGCCCGTGGCGGCCGACGGGGGCCTGGCGGCGCTCGACGCACGCACCGCCGCGATCGAGGACAGCCCGCGCATCGATATCCGGACGCCCAGCCTCTCGGGGTCGCTCTCCCTCACGGGCGGGCGGATCGACGATCTTCGTCTCGACAACTACGACGAGACGCTCGACGAGGAATCGGAGCCGGTGACGCTCCTGTCGCCTGCCGGCAGCCCCGACGCGTATTATGCGCTGCACGGCTGGATCCCCTCCGCCGCGCTCGGCTATGACGCGGTTCCCAACGCCTGGACGGAATGGGAACTCGAGAGCGGCGAGGTGCTCACGCCCGAAACGCCCGTCACCCTGCGCTGGGACAATGGCAGCGGCCTGATCTTCCGGAAGGTCATCTCCGTCGATGACAATTACATGTTCGATATCGCCCAGTCCGTGGAGAACACGACCGGCGAAACGATCCGCCTCGCCCCCTATGGCATCATCGCCCGCCACGGCGAACCCGAAACGATCGGCTTCTACATCCTCCACGAGGGCGTCGTTCGCTTCCACGATGGCGAGTTGAACGAGATCGACTATTCCGACATGCCCGATCTCGATTTCGACCCGCGCGAGAACGGCGCGGTGGAGATCGTCGGGGTCGAGGAGAACGGCTGGATCGGCTTCACCGACATGTACTGGATGACGGCGCTGGTGCCCCAGCCCGGTGCCGCCTTCACCTCGGTCGTGAAATACACCCCCTCCTCCGACACCTACCAGACCGAAACGCGCATGCCCGCGATCGACGTGGCGCCCGGCGCGACGGGCGAATACTCCACGGCGCTCTTCGCAGGCGCGAAGCTGGAGGAACGGCTTGCCGAGTACGAGGAGGATCGCGGCATCGTCCAGTTCGTCGATTCCATCGACTGGGGCTGGTTCTTCTTCTTCACCAAGCCGATCCACTGGGCGCTCGTCGGGCTTGACGGAATGGTCGGCAACATGGGCGTCGCGATCATCCTCCTGACGCTGATCATCAAGCTCATCCTTCTGCCGCTGGCCTGGAAATCCTACTCGGCGATGGCGAAGATGAAAGCGCTCCAACCGGAGATGGAGAAGATCAAGGAGCGCGCAGGCGATGACCGCCAGAAGCTCCAGACGGAGATGATGGAGCTCTACAAGAAGGAGAAGGTGAACCCGGCTTCGGGCTGCCTGCCGATCCTCGTCCAGATTCCGATCTTCTTCTCGCTCTACAAGGTGATCTTCGTTTCCATCGAGATTCGCCATGCGCCCTTCTTCGGCTGGATCCGGGACCTTTCCGCACCCGATCCGACCTCGCTTTGGAACCTGTTCGGTGTGCTGCCCTATGACGTGAGCTTCATCCCGCCCTTCCTCGCGCTCGGTGTCTGGCCGATCCTTCTGGGCATCTCGATGTGGCTTCAGCAGAAGCTGAACCCCGCGCCCACCGATCCGACGCAGGCGGCGATCTTCGCCTGGCTGCCCTGGGTGTTCATGTTCATGCTCGGCAGCTTCGCGAGCGGGCTCGTGATCTATTGGGTGGCCAACAACACGATCACCTTCATCCAGCAGTACTCGATCATGCGCGCGCAGGGTGTGGAGGTCGACGTGCTGGGCAACATCAAGAAGGGCTTCAAGCGGAAGAAGCGGCCAGCGGAATGACCGCGACGGTCAGCGCGCTCTGGCGTCATCCGATCAAGGGAGTAGGCGCCGAACCGCTCGACAGCGTGACCCTGACCGCCGGTGCCCGGATGCCCGGCGATCGCATCTGGGCCGTGGTCCAGGACGGCGCCCGGATGGAGCGCGCCGCCGATGGCTGGACGCATTGCCGGAGCTTCCTGCGCGGTGCGAAGAGCGCGGAGTTGATGGCGGTGACCGCTGCAAGCGACGGCGAAACGATCACCCTCACCCATCCACGCCGCGATCCGATCACCCTCGATCTGCGCCGGGAGGACGACCGGGCCGCGCTGATGGACTGGGTGCGCCCGATCTATCCGGAAAACCGCCCCGGCCCGGCTTCCGTCATCGAGGCGACGCAGGGCATGAGCGACAGCCCGAAACCCTATCTTTCGATCCTGTCCACGACCTCGCTCAGAGTTCTGTCGGAGAAGGCCGGTCTGCCGCTCGATCAACGCCGCTTCCGGGGCAATATCTGGCTCCGCGGCCTCGGCCCGTGGGAAGAGTTCGACCTTGTCGGCCGAACCATTCGCGTCGGCGACGTGACGCTTGCCGTGGAGGATCGGATCGATCGCTGCGCGGCCCCGTCCGGTAATCCCGAAACCGGGCGGCGCGACACCGATATCCTACGGATTCTCGAAGAAAGCTGGGGTCATGTGGATTTCGGCGTCTTCGCCCGCGTGATCGAGGGCGGCCCCGTCGCGCGCGGCGACGCTGTCTCGTGGTGAGGCTACCATCCCGCCCGCCCATGCGCTAAACCCCGTCCGCGACACGAGGCTGCGGGCATCATGACTGAATTGACCTTTCCCATTGCGGAACGACCCGACGCGGCGGTGCTCGAAACCGGGCGGCTGCTGTTTGCCGGGCCGTGCGATTTCCTCAAGGGCGTGGTGTCGATGGGTGGTCTGCCCCCGGCTGACCGGATCGAGGTCTGCTTCGCGGGGCGCTCGAACGTGGGCAAGTCGTCCCTGATCAATGCGCTGACGGGGCGCAAGGGCCTCGCCCGCGCGTCCAATACGCCCGGCCGCACGCAGGAGATCAATTTCTTCGCCCTCGGCCCCGAGCGCTACCTTGTCGACCTGCCGGGCTACGGTTTCGCCAAGGCGCCGAAGGCGAAGGTCGACGAGTGGCAGGCGCTGCTGAAAGCCTACCTCGCCGGCAGGCCGACCCTGCGCCGCGTTTTCCTGCTCATCGACGGTCGCCACGGTGCGAAGGCGGTCGATGAGGAGATCATGGCGCTGCTCGACCGCTCCGCCGTCACGTTCCAGGCCGTCCTGACGAAGTCCGACAAACCCTCGAGGCGCGATTTCGATGAGTCCGTCGCACGCACACGCGCAGCCCTTGCGCGGCATCCGGCGGCCTATCCGGAGATCGTCGTCACCTCCTCGGAGAAGAACGACGGCATCGACACCCTGCGCGCCGTCATCGCCGCGATCGAATGAGGCAAGAGATGGAGAAATCCTCAGCCATGAAACGCGACTGGATCGCAACCGCCCGGACCCTGTCCGAAGCCCTGCCCTACCTCCAGCGCTATGACGGCGCGACCGTCGTCATCAAGTTCGGCGGCCACGCAATGGGCGACGACGAAGCGATGGAACGCTTCGCCCGCGATATCGTCCTGATGAAACAGTGCAACGTGCACCCGGTCGTGGTGCATGGCGGCGGCCCGCAGATCAACGACATGCTCAAGCGCCTCGCGATCGAAAGCACCTTCGTCGATGGCAAGCGCGTGACGGATGCGGCGACGGTCGAGGTCGTCGAGATGGTCCTGTCCGGGCGGATCAACAAAGGCATCGTGCAGGCGATCAACGACCAGGGCGGCAAGGCCGTCGGCCTGTCCGGCAAGGACGCGCGGCTCATCGTCTGCGAGAAGGCGACCAAGACCGTCAAGGATCCCGACAGCAATATCGAACGGGTGCTGGATCTCGGCTTCGTGGGCGAACCGGTGGAAGTGAACCCGGGCATCCTCACGAGTTTCCGGGACAGCGATTTCATCCCGGTCGTCGCGCCCGTCGGCATGGGCCGCAGGGGTGAGACGTTCAACATCAACGGAGACACGGCCGCCGGCGCCATCGCAGGCGCGATGAAGGCAGACCGCCTTCTCCTGCTGACGGACGTTGCCGGCGTGAAGGATGCCGATGGCGATGTCATCACCAACCTCTCCGCCCATCATGTGCGCACGTTGACCGACGAGGGCGTCATCTCCGGCGGCATGATTCCCAAGACGGAAACCGCCTTGAGCGCGATCGAACAGGGTGTGGACGGTGTCGTCATCCTGGACGGGCGCGCGCCGCATGCCTGCCTCCTGGAGTTGTTCACCGAACATGGGGCCGGCACGATCATCAAGCGATGAGCCGTCCGCAGGCTTGATTGTGACAGTCAAATTCCCGTCAATCGTCGCATGAAGAGAATCGTCCTTGTCCGGCATGGAAAATCGTCGTGGTCCGATCCGGATCAGGACGATCGCGAGAGGCCCCTGAACCAGCGCGGGCGGCTCGCAGCGCCCCTGATGGCAGCATGGCTCGCCGACCATGGAATACGGCCCGACCACATTCTCACGACACCGGCGCTGCGCAGCCAGGAGACATGGGAGAAGATGGCACCCGTCTTCGGCACCGGCCCGATGCCCGAAGTCTCGGAAACGCTCTACATGGCCGATCCAGCGCAACATCGCGATACGCTGCGGGCGCTGCCCGACGGGGTGGAAACGGTATTCGTCATCGGGCATCAGCCAGGGCTCGGGTCCTTCGCGCGCAAGATCGCCGACGGCTCCGAGAGAGAGGCGCAAAGCCGTGCGTTCACCAAGTTCCCCACCGCCGCCGTCGCCGTGTTCGAGGGCGAATTCGAATGGCCGGATCTCAAGTTCGGGACGCTCGCCTTCCGGCATTTCGTGATCCCCAAGGATCTCGTCTAGACACCCTGCACAGACGCGAAAACCCCGGCACTATGGCCGGGGTTTTCACTTGTTCGGAGGCCGGTCCTCCCGGGTCGGTCGTCAGTGGCCGAGGATCTGGCTGAGGAAGAGCTTCGTCCGATCCGACTGGGGATTGTTGAAGAACTCCTCGGGCTCGTTCTGTTCGACGATCTGGCCGGCATCCATGAAGATCACCCGGTCGGCGACCTGGCGTGCGAAGCCCATCTCGTGGGTCACGCAGAGCATGGTCATGCCTTCCTTGGCGAGATCGACCATGGTGTCGAGAACCTCCTTGATCATCTCGGGATCGAGGGCGGAGGTCGGCTCGTCGAAGAGCATGATCCGCGGGCGCATGCAGAGCGAACGGGCGATGGCGACACGCTGCTGCTGACCGCCGGAGAGCTGGCCGGGATATTTCTGCGCCTGCTCGGGGATCTTCACCTTTTCGAGGAAATGCATAGCGATCTCCTCGGCCTCCTTCTTCGGCATCTTGCGGACCCAGATCGGCGCGAGCGTGCAGTTCTCCAGGATCGTGAGATGCGGGAAGAGGTTGAAGTGCTGGAACACCATCCCAACCTCGGAGCGGATCTTGTCGATGTTCTTGAGGTCCGAGGACAGGAGCGTGCCGTCCACCACGATCTGCCCGCGCTGGTGTTCCTCCAGCGCATTGATACAGCGGATCAGGGTGGACTTGCCCGAGCCGGACGGCCCGCAGACGACGATCCGTTCGCCGCGCTGGACGGTCAGATCGATATCCCGCAGCACGTGGAAATCGCCATACCACTTGTTCATGTCGCGGATGGTGATCGCCACTTCGTCGGAGGCGTTGGAGGCGTGGACCTCACGGGTGGGTTGTTCAGTCATGGTCATGAGGTTCTCTCCCCTCAGCGATGATCGGTGCGGAGCCTGCGCTCCAGGTATTGCGAATACTGGGACATCGAGTAGCAGCTGATGAAGAACAGCAGCGCGATGAAGCCGTAGATCTCCCAGATGATCCCGTTCCAGTTCGAGTCCGCCCGAACGGCATTGGACAGGCCGATCATGTCGAACATCGAGATGATCGCGACGAGCGTCGTATCCTTGTAGAGGCCGATGAAGACGTTCACGATTCCCGGGATGGAGATCTTCAGTGCCTGCGGCAGGATGATGAGCCGCATGGCCTGCCAGTAATCGAGGCCGAGCGAGTCGGCCGCCTCGTACTGCCCCCGCGGAAGGGCCGCCAGACCGCCCCGGATCACCTCGGCGATATAGGCCGCGGCGAAGAGGGTGATCATGATGACCACGCGCAGGATGAGGTCGAACGTGGTGCCCGGCGGGAGGAAGTAGGCCAGAAGCACGTTCGCCGTGAACAGGAGCGTGATGAGCGGAACGCCCCGCACGAACTCGATGAAGATCACGCAAAGAGACGTGATGATGAACAGGTTCGATTTCCGCCCGAGCGCCAGAAGCACCCCGAGCGGCAACGCCAGCGTGATGCCCGTGACGCCGAGGATCACCGTGAGGGTGAAGCCGCCGATGTCCCGGCTGTCCACCTCCGTCAGCGCGATCGGGATGATGCCCTGCAGAACGCCGGTGATAGGCGCCACGAGGACGAAGGACCAGAAGCCCAGCGCCACGATCCCCGCCCCGAGAGCGACGGGGAAGCTGAACTGCATCACCGCGCGGAAGACGAAGAACGCGATCACGAAGCCGGCCAGAACCGAGATCGGGAACCAGATCGTCCCGCCCCAGAGAAGCCAGTAGGCGATGAACGGGAAGAGCCCGGTGAAGGCCAGCATGATCCGCGGCACGAACTGGCTGAACAGAACCGGTGCGAGCGCGATGAACAGGAGCAGGAACGAAAGCACCGGCCGCCAGTATTCATCCCTCGGGTAGAACCCGAAAAGGAACTGGGGCCAGCGTTCCCGGATCACCGCGAAACAGGCGCCTTCGGCGATCTCACGGCATTCCGAGAGGCTGCCGGCATTCCAGACGCTGTTGAAAAGCCACGGAAGAAGGCCCGCGAGCGCCACATACACGATGTAGAGCGACACGAGCGTCAGGATCGTGTTGATCGGCCCCGAGAAGAGGTTTTCCCGCAGCCATTTCACCACACCCCGCTCCGCCGCGGGCGGCGGCATCGGGGGAAGTTGTTCCCGCCTTACGAAGGCGATGGATTGTGCGTGTGTATCGCTCATGTCACCGCTCCTTCAGCTTGACGGACTTGTTGTACCAGTTGCCCACGGCGGAGATGCTCAGCGAGATGGTGACGTAGATCGCCATCAGCAGAAGCACCGATTCCATCTCCCGCCCTGTCTGGTTGCGGGTGATGTTGCCGAGCGTTCCTGTCAGGTCCATGTAGCCGATCGCGATCGCGAGCGACGAGTTCTTGGTGATGTTGAGATACTGGGAGATCATCGGCGGAACGATGACCCGCAGCGCCTGGGGCAGGATCACGAGGGACATGATCCGGTTCGGACGCAGGCCAAGCGAGGCCGCGGCCTCCGTCTGCCCCTTGGCGACCGCAAGGATGCCGGCACGAACGTTCTCGGCGATGAAGGCGCCGGTATAGAGCGACAGGGCGAGCCAAAGCGCGATCAGCGAGTTGCGCATGTGGATGCCGCCGTCGAAGTTGAACCCGGCAAGTTCGGGAAGCTCCCAGCTCAGCGGGCCGCCCATGACGATCTCGGCGAGGATGGCCGGGATGAAGAACAGCGCGAGGCTGACCCAGAACACCGGCAGGATCTGGCCGGTGGCTTCCTGCCGTTTCCGCGCGTATCGACGGAACCCGAAGATCGCGAGAATCGAGGCGAGGAAAACGGCGAAGACCACGCCCGATCCATCCCCGAAGACGGGTCTCGGAACGTAGACACCACGGTTCGTGAACGCGACCGTGTCGAAGAACCACATCGTCGCCTCGGCATCCTCTCCCCGGAACGCGCGCGGCGCCGGCGGGATCTCGGTCATCACCGCCATCACGATGATGATCCACAGGAGCGTGGGAACGTTGCGGAAGCCTTCGACGTAAACCGCCGCCAGCCTCTTGACGATGAAGTTCGGCGACAGGCGCAGAACACCCATGATGATGCCGATCACGGTCGCCGTGACGCATCCCATGAACGCCACGAGAAGCGTGTTCAGCAGGCCGACGATCGTCGCCCGACCGTGGGTCATCTGGCTGTTGTAGTCGATCAGTGTCTGGTTGATGTCGTAGCCGGCCGTCTGCCAAAGGAAACGGAAGCTCAGATCGTTCCCCGCCGCGGCCAGGTTGACCCGCGCATTGTTGATGAGCCAGCCGATGCCCAACAGGACCAGGACCAGTGCGATGACCTGGATCGTGATGGAACGGTAGCGCGTGTCGTATATGAGTTGTGAAAGTCGGAAACTTTCGTCCGGTCGTTCGTCCGTGATGGCGGTCATGTCGCCTCACCCCTCGTTGTTCCGGCTCCGAGGCTATCCCCCGCTCGTGCGGTTCACCCGCCGTCGCAGCCGCTGGAGGTTATTGTCTCTCGTAACGAAGAGGGGCGCACCATGGCGCGCCCCTCGATAGTCGCCCTGCCGATCAGCGGAACGGCGGGGAGTAGAGCAAACCACCGTCGGTCCACTGCGCGTTCAGGCCGCGTGCGAGGCCGATCGCCGTGGATTCGCCGATGTTCGCCTCGAACACTTCGCCGTAGTTGCCCACGTCGGCGAGGATGCGCTGGGCCCACTCGGCGTCGAGGCCGAGCATTGCGCCGAGTTCACCCTCGGTGCCGAGGATCCGGTTGATTTCCGGGTTGTCGGTGCCTTCGGCGAGTTCGGCGACGTTCTCCGAGGAGATGCCGAGCTCTTCGCCCGCGATCATCGCGTTCAGCGTCCAGCGGACGACGTCACCCCAGGCGTGGTCGCCGTGGCGCACGAGCGGGCCGAGCGGCTCCTTGGAGATCGTCTCCGGCAGGATCACGTGCGCGGACGGATCCTCGAAGGAGGCGCGGGTCGCGGCGAGGCCGGACCGGTCGGTCGTGTACACGTCGCACGCGTTGGCGAGGTACTGCTGCTGGGCTTCGGCGTTCGTCTCGATCGGCACCGGCTCGTAGGAGATGTTGTTCGCGCGGAAGAAGTCCGCGAGGTTCAGCTCCGTCGTGGTGCCGGTCTGGATGCAGACGGTCGCGCCGTCGAGCTCGGAAGCCGAGGTCACGCCGAGATCGGCGGGAACCATGAAGCCCTGGCCATCATAGTAGTTGATGCCCGTGAATTCGAACTCGAGGTCGACGTCGCGGGAGAACGTCCAGGTGGTGTTCCGCGCGAGCATGTCGACTTCGCCCGATGCGAGAGCGGTGAAGCGGGTAGAACCGGTCGTCGGGATGAACTCGACTGCGGTCGGATCACCGAGCACTGCGGTTGCAACGGCACGGCAGACCGCGACGTCGAAGCCTTCCCACTCACCTTCGGCATTCGGTGCTGCAAAGCCCACGAGGCCCGTGGTCACGCCGCAGCGCAGTTCCCCACGCTCCTGCACCTGCTCCAGCGTCGACTGCGCCGATGCGGTACCGGCTGCGACCGCGGCCACGGCGAGTGCGCCGAGGAATACGGATTTCTTCATGGAATGTCCTCTTCCCTGATGTCTTTGGCTAAAGCCGAACAAGGCGTTCGGCTCGCGTTATCGGCCCCATAAGGAACCGCAATGGAGTTTGGCCACGTCAGTTTTCGAAGGTCAAGGGCACAATTTCCGGGCAGTTTTGACCCGCTCGTCACCCCGGATTGGCCTTTTCGGTAATCATCCGCCAAAAGGGTGGGCAATGACCGCTTTCAATGCAAACCCCTGTATCACTTTTGATCGGCTGCCGTTTTGATGGGCAGGGTACCATCGCATACAATTACAGGCGCAATTTTATGACTTCGCCACACCACGGCTTTCCGCAGGCAAGAACGCCATTTCACGTTCCTTCGGGGCGGTTCGCTCGAATCATGCGGGCTGGCGCGGGAAAACCAGACAGGTGGTCGAGCCCGTCGCGTAGAGCTTTCCCGTTTCGCAACCGATCAGCCGACCGTCGGCGACGGCCGTCCGCCGCCCCGCATGCCGACACTCACCGATCGCGCGGACCCGTTCCCCACCGGGCATCAGGCCGCGCGTGAGATTGATCTTGTATTCCAGCGTCGTGTAGGCCGTGTCGGGCGGCATCATGGTGTGCACAGCGCACCCCATGCAGCTGTCCAGGATCGCCCCGAACCAGCCGCCATGGACCGCGCCGTTGGGGTTCATGGCCTCGAAACCGGGAGCCCCCTCGAAGGCGACCACGCCCCTTTCCACCGATGTCAGCCCGAAATTCAGCGTTCGGGCGATCGGTGCTCCGGGAATCCGCCCGGCGAGGATCGCCTGCATCACCTCGAGCCCGGTCAACCCCTCCCGCGCGGACTGGTCCAGAAGCTCTTCAAGGGTCTCGGCCTGGCGGATCATGCGTCCTTCTCCAGAAGCGCGAGGAACCGGGCGGACTGTTCGAAATCGGCCCGCTTCAGGGACGCGACACGTTCCGCCTCGTCATCGACGCCCCATAGTTCCTGTTGCCAGAGTTCGTCGAGGCGTGAAAGCGCCCACGCGGTCGGCGGGTCCAGGTGCCCTTCCGCGACCGCGAGGCCGAGCACGGCCGAGCCGGGCAGCGTCACGAGATCATGCAGCGCGGTGAGCTCGAAGGAGTCGAACCGCCCGATCCGCGCCTCGACGGCCGCGAGGGCCCGAGGATCCTGAGGAGCGTGCATGACGCCCTGAACCGGTACCAGCCGGGCGCCCAGCGTCGCAGCCGCCCAATCGAGCAGCGGATCCCACCGCTCTGCCTGGCGGGCGGCGAGTTCCGCCGGGCTTTCGGCGCGATAGCACAGAAGATCGCTGTCGGCATAGGCGGCGAGCGTCTTCACGATCGCCTCCTTCTCGATGCCAACCCGGTCAATCGCGACATTGACGGCACGGGTGAAGGGCATCGTCTCGGGCCGGATATGCTCGACCTGCGCATCCCATTCCGCCGCCACCGCCAGGGCAAGCGCCTCCGTCGGCACGATCATCTCCGATCGCGCGGGGGTCTTAAAGGGGCGACCGTCGAGAAGAACCCGGAAACCGCCCGGCCCGGTGTCGACCCCCGCCGATGCCCAGAACCGTTTTGCCCTCCACTCGCTCATGCCGCCGCCTCGAACTCCGCCAGTGCCGCGCGCAGCCCGTCGGCGTCGTTCACGATCCGATCGGCGGCCCGCAACCGCTCGACCGGGTGATAGCCCCAGGAAACGGCAATCGTCCGCATCCCCGCGGCGCGCCCCATTTCCATGTCGAACTCGGTGTCGCCGATCATCACGGCATCGGCGGGGTCCACCCCGGTTTCGGACAACGCGGCGTGCAGCATCGCGGGATGGGGTTTCGACGGGTGCGTATCGGCGGTTTGCGATGTCACGAAGTGATGGCCGATGCCGTGCGCGGCATAGACGTGATCGAGACCGCGCCGCGCCTTGCCCGTCGCCACGCCCAGAAGCAGCGACTCGCGCCGGGAGAGATCCTCGAGCAATCCGCGCATCCCGGGATAGAGGGGGACCGTCGCTTCCCCGCCCGTTTCTGCGCGAAGGCGGACGAAGGCCGCCTTGTAGAGGTCAGCGACACGGTCCACGGCCGCTGGCGAAAGCCCGGGGGCGAGGCGCGCGATCGCGACGGGCAGCGAAAGGCCGACGATCGACAGCACGTCCGCGTCGGAGGGCGCGGCGCGACCGAGCTCTGCGAAAGCGGCCCGCATCGATGCGAGAATGAGGGACTGGCTGTCGATCAGCGTGCCGTCCATGTCGAAAACGGCGAGGCGCAGGCGGCTCATGCCTCCTCCTCCGCGAAGGGATCCTCCGGCGCGTCGCGTTCCGACCAGCCGAAAAGCGCCCATGTGCGTTTCATGTGTTCGGGGAGCGGCGCGGTCAGGTGGAGGTCACCGCGACCGGAGGGGTGCGGAAGGTGCAGCGACCGGGCATGCAGGTGCAGCTTGCGACTGACCTCCCCGCCAAGCTGCGCGCCCCAGCCATCGCCTTCGTTCGTCTGCGCGTTGGTGCCGTATTTGCCGTCCCCCACGATCGGGCAGCCCAGCGCGGCCATGTGGGCGCGAAGCTGATGCGTGCGCCCGGTCACGGGAACAAGGGCGACCCATGCGGCACGTTGCCCCGCATTGTCGATCACGATGTAGTCGGTCAGCGCACGCTTGGCCCCTTCGACCGAGGCGACCTCGTCGGGATGGATCGTGACCATCTTCTCGCCCGCGCCATGGGGGCCATGGCCCGGCTGCTTGGCAAGGCCATAGCGGATGGAGCCTGCGCGCGGATGGGGAACACCGGCCGTGACCGCCCAATAGATCTTCCGTGTGGCCTTCGATTTGAAGGCGGCGGCAAGCGCGGCGGCCGCCCGCCCTGTTCGGCCGAGGATCAGGAGGCCCGATGTGTCCTTGTCCAGCCGATGGACGAGCTTTGGCGGTTCGCCATCGAAGGCGAGCGCGGGAGCGAGCCCATCGACATGCCGCGCGCCCTGCCCCGAACCGCCCTGCACGGGCAGGCCCGGCGGCTTGTTCAGCGCGATCACGTCATCATCGCGATAGAGGACCGCGGCGCGGATCATCTCGGCATCGGCCTCCGATATCCGCCGCGTCACGACTGCCGGGGCGCTCGGCGCGTCGGGCATCGGCGGCAGGCGAAGGGCCTGGCCGGCGGCAAGGCGCGTCGCGGGTTTCACCCGCCCCCCGTCGAGCCGGATCTCTCCCTTCCGGCACGCCTTCTCGATCCGGCCCTGGGTGACGTGGGGAAAGGCCTTGCGGACCCACCGGTCGAGCCGCTGGCCCTCCGCCTCGGCATCGAGGGTTATCGTCTGCACGCCGCTCATGCGTAGCCCCGCGCGAGCGCGAGACCAAGCGCAAGCGCCACCACGCAGGCGAGCACACTTCCGCCCATATAGGCTGTCGCGGCACCGATCCGCCCCGCCTCGATCAGGCGCATCGCATCGAGGGAGAAGGCCGAGAAGGTCGTGAACCCGCCAAGCACGCCGGCCATCACGAAGGGAGCGGCCGCGCCCCGATGCATCAACACGACAGCGGCGATACCCATCAGGAAGGAGCCGAGCACGTTGACCGTCAGCGTCCCCCACGGGAAGCCCGCGCCGGTCAGGCGCCCGATCCCCGTCACCGCGCCGTAGCGCAACATCGCGCCCAGCGCGCCTCCCAATGCCACCTGAAGAAGGATCATGCCCGCCCCTTACACCGGCGCCTCGGCAACGTCTACGCCCGCGGCGCGCTCAGACGATCCGGCGCATCCGGTTGAAGACGGGATCGAGACCGCTGACGCGGTTTTCCCGGTAGAAGTCGATCAGGTCCTGCGTCATGCTCTGGGTCCAGACCGGCAAATCGCTCCCGCGGGTCGTTATCGCCGACGCGACAGGCGTCGCGCCTTCGGGGAGTTCGGTCATGTCGAAACAGCCCATTGCCCATTCGGGAAAGCGGCGTTTGTCGATATTGCCGTGCCAGAGCACACGCAGCCGCTCGTTCCGGCGATCCGCCGCGATCCGCGCGGTCAATTGCAGGATCTCCACCGTCGGCCCTTCGAGGACCTGCACGAACACCCCATCGTCGAAGATGAGCAGGCCCGTGATGTTGTGCGTCAGGTTGAACGCGTTCGATTCCCGGGCGATCTCGGCCATCGTCCGCTCGCCCATCCAGGGCGGGCGTGCATAGCTGCGGTAGATCAGACTGTACAAACCAGAGGCCAAAGCGCGTTCCCGATTACGTTCGAAGGGGGGCGATCCGAGCGCCCGCTTTGCAGGCCTTCCTCCCCCGGAAAGTAGTCAGTTTCAGCGCGCCACGCAAGCAGCCGCCCGCTAGGTCTTGCGGCGTTTCTCCCGCAGCTTCGCGAAATAGTCGACCCGCTTGCGCAGCTCCCGTTCGAGACCCCGTTCGACGGGGATGTAGTAGATCCCGCGCTTCATGCCGTCGGGGAAGTAGTTCTGGCCGGAGAAGCCATCCTCCGCGTCGTGGTCGTATTCGTAGCCCTCACTGTAGCCGAGATCCTTCATCATGCGTGTGGGCGCGTTGAGGATATGCGCCGGCGGCGGTTCCGATCCGTGGGCCTTCGCGTCGCGGCGGGCATTCCTGTAGGCGGCATAGGCCGCGTTGGATTTCGGCGCGAGCGCGAGGTAGATCACCGCATTCGCCAGCGCGAGTTCCCCTTCCGGCGAGCCGAGCCGCTCATAAGCTTCCCATCCCCGCAGGCAAACGGCCTGCGCTTCCGGGTCGGCGAGCCCGATATCCTCCACCGCCATCCGCGTGATGCGCCGCGCCAGGAAACGCGGATCCTCCCCGCCCTCCAGCATCCGGGTGAACCAGTACAGCGCGGCATCGGGATCGGATCCGCGGACGGACTTGTGGAGCGCGGAGATGAGGTTGTAGTGCTCATCGCCCGTCTTGTCGTATTTCGCCGCGCGCCGGGCGAGCTTGCGCGACAGCGCATCGGCATCGAGCCGCGCCGTCTCGTCTTTCCAACCGAGGATCCGCTCCACGAGGTTGAGGAGCGCCCGCCCGTCGCCATCGGCCATCTCGATCAGCGCGGCGCGCGCCTCGGCAGTCAGCGGAAGCGCGTGTTCGGCCTCCTCCGCGCGGGTCAGAAGGCTTGCGAGCGCATCGGTATCGAGGCGCTTGAGCACCACGATCTGCGCCCGGCTGAGAAGGGCCGCGTTCAGTTCGAAAGAAGGATTCTCCGTCGTCGCTCCGACGAGGACGATCGTGCCGTCCTCCATATGCGGCAGGAACCCGTCCTGCT
>JBMYPI010000008.1:0-26656 GCA_049600155.1 Rubricella sp. | reverse complement strand
GCCCCCTTTCGCGATTTGTCAGAAGATGCTTTCGTAGGCTCCGCCGAGTGCATCGCGCCTGTCGAAATAGGCGGCGAAACTGTCGGCGTTCCAGTCGATCAGGCCCTGCTGGTAGGCCGTGAAGCTCTCGTAGACACGGCGCCCGATATCGGATTCCTCGGCAACAGATGCGCGAACCTGCATCGAGACATCCGCGAGACGCTGGAAAACGTCGTCCGGAACCCGCGTGGGACGTGTCCCGAACTCGAACTGCATCTGGCTCAGCGCCTGGCCATTGTTGCCGTAGTACTGCGCGCAGGTGTTGGAGTTCTCCATGTCCGCGGCCGTCTCGAGGATGAGCCTGTCGCGATCGTCCAGGCTGTTCCACAGATCGAGGTTGATCCCGAGCGCCGACACGGTGCCGGGCTCCTGGAAGCCGGGATAGAGGTAGGTCGCCAGAAGCTTGGGGAAGCCGAAGGCGAGGTCATCGTTCGGGCCGACCCATTCGAGTGCGTTGATCTGGCCGCCGTAAAGGGCATCCACGATCTCGCCGGCCGGCGTCGTGAGCGTCTCCGCGCCGAGTTCCCGAAGGACGGCTCCGCCCAGGCCCGGGATCCGCATCGACAGCGTCTGGAAATCCTCGACACTGGTGATCGGCTGTTCGAACCAGCCGCCCATCTGGACGCCGGTTCCACCGCAGGCGAGCGTCTTGACGCCGAACTGCCCGTTCAGTTCATCCCAAAGCGCCTGACCGCCGCCGAAGCGGAGCCAGCCGTGCTGTTCGGTCATCAGAAGGCCGAGGGGCACCGAGGTGAAGAAGTTGAACGCCCGGTTCTTGCCCTGAAAGTAGTAGTCGCACGAATGGTAGAGCTCGATCGTGCCGTCGCCGACGGCATCGTGCACGTCGAAAGCGCCGACACCGGGAAACTGCCCCGCGCCGAAGACCTCGACCGTCAGGCGCCCGTCGCTGAGCGTGTTGATCGTTTCGGCCGCACGGACCGCCGCCCCCTGCAGGAGCGCGAGATCGCCGGGCCAGGACGTGACCATTCTCAGGGTTCGTTGGCCCTGTGCGTAGGCCGGGGCTGCGAGGGCGCCCGCCGTCGCTGCAAGACCCGCGCCGAGAGCGGTGCGCCGGCTGACGCCACTGGAGTTCTTCTTTTCCATCATCGAATCGCTCCTCATCACGCGCCTATCGTGTTCCGGCGAGCCTGCACGAACGGGGCATCTGCCACGCGGGTCCAGGTCTGAACGTCGCTTGCGAAATCGCGATAGGACCGGGCAACGACCGCGCCGAGTTCGTCCCGGCTCTCGATCGCGTCGAACAGGTCCCTTGCGTTGTTCATCATCGCATTGAACACGTCCGTGGGCAGCGCGTCGGCGGTAACGCCGGAAAGGCGGAAGGCCTGCGACGTGAGCGCGTTGCGTTGCATGGCCTCTGCCGCGACGATGTGAGCTTCGGCCTCCGCCGCAGCGGAAAGGATCGCCTGCGAGCCGGCATCGAGCCCGTTCCACGCAGCCAATCCGATGGAAAGCGAAACGGCACCCGACGGACGCGTCAGAGTTCCGGTATAGAGCCGGGTCATGCCGGCGCGCGCGTTCGCGTAGCTGTCGGCGAGCGGGCCCGCTTCCCGCATCGAGGCGCCGCCCCCGGCAACCGATCCGACCGCAGGAACGATGACGTTCGCGCCAACGGAGCGGTAAAGCTCGACCGCGAGGCCGCGTGTCGCGACCGTCGCACCGCTGAACGCATCGATCGAGCCGATCTCGCTGCCCGACAGGAGATACTCGGCCCCCGTGTCGCCGAGGTAGTGCGGACGCCTGTCGAAACTCTCCGCAAGCGCATTCCAGGTATCCTGCCCGTTGCCCGCGCGCAGATAGGCTTCGAGTTCGCGTTCCGTCATCCCGCCCGGGCAGGCCGCGAACAGACCGAATGCCGGGTGATCGGCGATCCAGAGGTCTTCCGTCGCCAGAACGGCCGAGACGGATCCCGTCGCCAGCGCGTCGCGCAGCGCGGCGTCATCGTCTGGCGAGGTGAGCGCGAGCTGGAGTTCGATGGCCCCGCCCGACAGGCCCGCGACGCGTTGCGCAAGGCGGTTGAAGATGGCCCCGCGCCCATCGGCGCTGGGCGCGAAGGCAGAGCCGACACGGATCACGGCCCGGCTCTGGGCGACCGCCGGTGCAGCGACCACGCCGGCGCCGGCACCCATTCCGGTTGCCAGGAACGACCTACGTTTCATTTTCCCTCCCATCCCCCAGGTTGTGCGGGGGGCATACTCAATAGAAATAACTTTATGGCAATCGTGTGAAGCGCAAAGTCCGAGAAACGCACATTTTTGTTGAAAACGGGGCCGGAAGGGGCGCCGAGGCGCCGCTCTGCCCGCTTTGCGGTCGGCCGATACCGGCCCATGCACGGCAGAGCCTGCATCACCTCGTGCCCAAGCTGAAGGGCGGCAAGAACGGACCGACGGTGCTGCTCCATCAGATCTGCCACAACGAGATCCACGCCGCCCTCACCGAATCCGAGCTTGCGCGCGACTATGCCACGATCGAAGCGCTGCGCACGCACCCCCGGATAGCCCGGTTCATACAGTGGGTCGCGAAACGCGATCCGGCTTTCCACGGCAGAACGGTGGGCGGGCACCGCAAGCGCAGGCGCTGAGGGCAGCCTCAACGGCCGAGCCCGATCCTCTCGCGCATCTCCTCGTCACGCAGACGGATCTCCTCGCCGGCGAACGCGGCGCCATCCGGGCCGCAAAGCCACAGGATGGCGCGCGCGGGCCAATCGGGTGGGATGTGATCCTCCCATTCCAGGCGCGAGACGGGATTGACCCCGCTTGCCTTGATCTCCCTCTGCATCTGGGTCGCGACCGTTCCGGGGCTCAGGCCGACGACGCGCACCACGCGCCCCGCCTCATGATGGGCCGCGCGCGTCAGCATCGCGGCGGCGGCCTTGCCCGCACAGTATTGCGACCATCCTTCGAGCGGTTGATGCGCCGCGCCCGAGGAAACGTTCACGATCACGCCGCCGCCCTGGCGACGCATGATCGGAAGGGCAGCGCGCAGCCCGTGATAGATCCCCTTCGCGTTGACGTCAAAACTGGCGCCCCAGCTTGCGGGATCCGAGCGTTCGATCGCGATGATCGGCTCGATGACGCCGGCATTTCCGACAAGCACGTCGAGGCGACCCTCGGGCCCGTCCCGCGCGGTTTCGACCGCCTGCGCGACCTGCGCGTAATCCGCGACATCGCATTGAACCGCCACTGCCTCCGCGCCGGCATCCCTGAGATCCGATGCGATCGCCTCGATCCGGGGCAGCGTTCGCGCCGCGAGGGTCACGCGCGCGCCGCGCCCCGCGAACAGCCGCGCCGTCGCTTCCCCGATCCCCCGGCTCGCGCCGGTGACCAGGACATTCCTGCCGCGCATATCCCTGATGTCGAACATCGGTCCCTCCCTGAGTCCGGCTCGGAGAATGTGGCGCAACGCGGTGCGATGCAATCGAAACCGGGCCGTTGATGATCTTGCGGTCCGGGC
Organism: Rubricella sp.; assembly: GCA_049600155.1. Taxonomy (GTDB): domain Bacteria; phylum Pseudomonadota; class Alphaproteobacteria; order Rhodobacterales; family Rhodobacteraceae; genus Rubricella. Next base: position 23,146 of record JBMYPI010000008.1, on the reverse strand, counting down.
CTGCTTGGGGTCACATCAGGACGGGTGGACGATGGGGTCGGACCGTGAAACGCAGAGTGATCGCGCTCGTTATGCTCGGTATCCTTGCCGGTGTCTGGACTGGAGGATGGTTCGCCCTGCGTCCGACGGTCGAGGCGCGTCTCGACATGGCCGAAGCGACACTCGACGCCGAAGGCCATGCCTTCAGCCATCGCGGCCGGTCGATTACGGGGTTTCCGTTCCGTTACGACGTGCGCTGGTCCCGCCCGGTGCTCACCCTGTCCGATCGCACGACCCTTTCGGCCAGCGCCCTCACGGCGCGGGCCGGTCTTCTGACGCGGCGGGCCACGGTTCGCCTGCCCGCCGATATCGAACTCGTCCTGCGCGATGGCGACCGGGCGCGGGCAGTGATCGATACCGGCGTCGTCACGATCGGCGACACGATCGGCGGTTCCGCCCGTGCGCTGACCCTCGTTTCGCCGGGCCGGGGCGACGTTACGCTGGAGGCGCGGGATCTGTCGTTCACGCCGTCGACGGCAGCGCTCGAGGTCCATGCCGCCACCGCGACGGTGCGTGCGGCCGGGCCGGCCGTGGGCATAGGTGAAGCCCGCCTTGCCGATGTGACGTTCGCCCTCCCGCTGGGCCCGACCGATGCGGGATACCGGCTGACGGCGAGCGAAGCGCAGCTCGATGGCCTGCTCGCGCCCGCGTTCGCAGCCGCCGGGACGGAAGTGCGGGCGGATCTCGGCCCGGTCGAGATCGCGTTCGAGGCCGATGCGGAAGGAGCCACCGCCGTGATCGAAGCGCGGGAGACGGCGTTCTCACGCCTTGGTGGGAGCGGGGAATGGTTCGAAGTCACAAGCGACCAGACGGTTCTCGCGCTCCAAACGCGCGGCGCCGTCGGTCCCGATCCGTTCCCGTTCGAGCTGACCCTGATCGCGACGCCCCTGTTGCCGGGCGGGGATGCGGCCGTGTCCTGGTTCCCGGGTGAGGATGCCGTGCCTGGAGGCCTCGTCGATATCGCCATGACGGGCGAGGCCTGGATCGAGGGAGACGGCGCCGTCGCACTCGGACCGACCGTGATCGAACGGTTCAGGCTCGCTTTCGTCGGTTCAGCGATCGAATTGACGGGCCGGGTCGTGCCCGTGCCCGGCAGCGATGTCGTCGCCTGGGCCGATCTCGATCTCGCGCTGGAGCGCCCCGAACGGGTTCTTGGGCTGATCGACAGGCTCGACGACGCTGCGCGGGCCGGCATTTCGGAGCTTCGGCTGCTGGCCTTCGCGCTGCCCCCCGATCCCGAAACGCCAGGCCTGCGCCGTGCGCGTGTCTCCATCGGCGACGGGATGATCGGGATCGACGGTCGCCCGCTTGCGATGCTTACCTCGCAGGTGCGGCCTTGACCGGAGCGACCGGGAAGCGCAAGTGAGGCGGGCCATGACCGAAACGCTCGCCGATCTAGCCGAATTCACACTCGCCCAGGCCCGCCGACACGGTGCGGAGGCGGCCGATGTGGTGGCCGCCCGTTCCGACAGTCTTTCCGTTGATATCCGCGAAGGAAAACTCGACCGCGCCGAGCGGTCCGAATCGACGGACCTCGGTCTGCGCGTCCTCGTCGGCAAGCGACAGGCGACGGTGTCGAGTTCGGACACGCGGCCGGAAACACTCTCCCGCATGGCCGAGCGCGCCGTCGCGATGGCGCGGTTGGCGCCCGAGGATCCGTTCGTCGGTCTCGCGGACCCCGACCAATTGAGCGCGCGCCGCGACGCTGCCGGGCTCGACCTCGATGACGGGGTCGAACCGTCCGCCGATGCACTGGAGCAGGCCGCGCTCGCGCTGGAGGAGGCGACGCGGTCCGTGGACGGGGTGACGCAGGTGGATGCCTCCGCGGGTTTCGGCCGGACCGAGATCATCCTGGCGGCGACGAATGGTTTTCTCGGTGGCTACACGCGCTCCGGCCACAGCCTGTCCAGCATGGCGATTTCCGGTGAAGGCCTCGGCATGGAGCGGGACTACGATTACGACAGCCGCATCCATCATGCGGATCTGCGCGATCCCGTCGAGATCGGGCGCAGCGCCGGCGAAAGGGCCGTTCGCCGATCCGGCCCGCGAAAGCCCAGGACGGGCGCATATCCGGTTCTGTTCGACGAGCGGATCGCCTCCGGCCTGATCGGTCACCTCCTGCAGGCGGTCAATGGTGCCGCCGTCGCGCGAGGGTCCTCCTGGGCGAAGAACCTACTCGGCGAAGCGATCCTGGCGGCGGATTTCGACCTTGTCGAAGAACCGTTGCGCGCGCGCACGTCCGGGAGCCGGCCGTTCGACGGGGAAGGCCTCTCCGTGGGGGATCGACGGATCGTCGAGGGCGGCAGACTGACCGGCTGGACGCTCGACCTCGCCACCGCGCGGAAGCTGGGACTGGAAAGCACCGGCAACGCGACCCGCGGCGGCGCAGGCGCGCCGAGCCCCGGCATCACCAATGTCCGCCTCGTTGCCCCGGCGCGGCCCCTGGCCGATCTGATCGCCGATATGGGGACGGGGCTCCTCGTGACCTCGCTGATAGGCTCGACGATCAACCCCAACACCGGGGATTACTCGCGCGGCGCATCGGGCTTCTGGATCGAGAACGGCGAGATCGCCTATCCGGTCAACGAATGCACGATCGCCGGAAACCTCATTGAGATGTTGCGCTCGTTGCAGGCCGCGGACGATGCGCGCGGCCATCTTTCCCGTGTCGTCCCGAGCCTTCTTGTCGAGAAGCTGACCCTTGCCGGATCCTGATCTCGATCTTCTCGTGGATGCCGCCCGGGAAGGGGGTCGCATCGCGATGCGGCACCGCGCCCGCGGCGTGACCGCAACGCCCAAGGCGGATGGGTCCGGGCCCGTGACCGAGGCTGATCTCGAAATCGACCGCATGCTTCAGTCAACCCTCCTCTCCGCGCGTCCTTCCTATGGCTGGTTGTCGGAGGAGTCGGTCGTCGGCACCGGGCGCGAGGCCGCGACAACGGCCTTCATCGTCGATCCGATCGACGGCACGCGCTCCTATTCCGAAGGCGGTCGCGATTTCTGCATCGCGCTGGCGACCGTTCGATCGGGTCGGCCGGAGACGGCGGTCGCGCATTTTCCGGCGCTCGATCGGACATATGTCGCGCAACGCGGCCATGGCGCGACGCTCAACGGGGAGGCGATCGCCGTCGGCCGCCGCACCGTGGTCGACGGCGCTTCGGTGCTGGCAAGCCGCTCGCAACTGGCGACAGCTCACTGGCCAGGCGGAGCGCCATCGTTGAAACTGTCCTATCGCGGCAGCCTGATCGGGCGGATCTGCCTCGTTGCGGAGGGCCGATACGATGCGACCTTCAGCTTCCGGCCAACCTGGGAGTGGGACATCGCCGCTGGCGCGCTCATCCTTCAGGAGGCCGGCGGGGTGATGACAGACGGGCAGGGCCGCGAAATGGCCTTCAATCGGTCCGATCCACGGCATGAGGGACTTATAGGCGCCGGTCCGGCGATGCATTCGAAGCTCCTGCAAAGACGCGGCATCGCAGGCGCGGTTTCGTCGCCTTGACGGCGAAGGCCGCGCGCGTAGGGTGCGCGCCGGACAGAACCACGGAGTGCCCGATGCCACAGCGCCTTCACCTCGTCTTCGGCGGCGAACTCGTAGACCCCCAGTCGACGCAATTCACGAATGTCGACGAAATCGACATCGTCGGGATCTTTCCGAACTACGCCGCGGCCTACGATGCGTGGAAGGATGCCGCCCAGCGCACGGTCGACGATGCGCATGTCCGGTATTTCATCGCGCACCTGCACAGGCTTCGCGACGAGGAAAGCTCGGACGGCCCGACCGAAGAACTCGCCTGAGGCCGCTCTTGGGCACGGCGCCGTCATCACCTGAAGAGCAGCGCAACGGCGGCATCCTGATGACGCTCGCCGCGCGTCTCTTCACGGCATATCTGCGCCTCGTGCTCAAGACGAGCCGGTTCGAGGTCCGTGACCCTGCGGGCATCCGCGCGCGGGTGATGCAGGGGGGCCGGGGCGGTGTCTTCGGGGTCTGGCACGGGCGGATGCTCGTGAGCATCTTCGACACCAGTTCCGGCCTGCCGGTGCATGCGATCGCGTCGCGCAGCCCCGATGCCGAATTCGCGCTGCGCTGCGTCGAGCCGTTCAATATCCGCGCCTTCCGTGGATCCTCGGCCAACCCGGCGAAACCCGACAAGGACAAGGGCGGCGGCGCGGCGATGGCCGCCGCGATCGAATGTCTCGCCGATCCGGCCGCGATCCTCGCACTCACGCCCGACGGCCCGGGCGGGCCGAAGGGCCATGTCAAACACGGCATCGCCACCATCGCGATCAGGGCAGGGCGGCCCGTCATCGCGGTCGGCTATTCCTTTCGCCGCGCGATCATCTTCAAATCCTGGGATCGGTTCCTGCTGCCCCTGCCGTTCGGGCGGGCGATCGTGGTCTGGTCGGCGCCGATCGCGCCACCGGCCGGGGGGCGTGGCGATGAGGTCGAGGCGTTCCGCCGCAGGATCGAACAGGAAATGCGCCGCGTGCAGCACGAGGCCGATCGTGCGCTCGGGCAGGAACACGCGGTTCCGGCGCCCGACAGCCCGGAGGCGGCCTGACGATGTCGCCCCTGCTTCTGGCTTACGCATTCGTGTCATGGTGCCTTCAGCCGTTCGCGCCGATCCTCCTGCGACGCCGGGCCGGGCGCGGGAAGGAAGACCCCGAGAGGCTTGTGGAGAAGCTGGGAGAAGCGACGGTCGAGCGGCCGGACGGTGAGCTTTTCTGGTTTCATGCCGCGAGCGTCGGCGAGGCGCTCTCGCTCGTGCAGACGGTGCGGATGCTCCGGTCCGCCCGCCCGGAGGCCGCCGTTCTCGTCACCACCGGAACGGTCACGTCGGCGCGGCTGGTCCGGGAGCGCATGAAGGACGGGATCATCCATCAGTTCGCCCCGCTCGATCTGCCCGGCGCGCGCAGGCGGTTCCTCGACCACTGGCATCCGGACGTGGCGATATTCGCCGAAAGCGAACTCTGGCCCGGCCTTCTGGCCGCGATCGCGAGCCGCGGTGTTCCGCTGGTTCTTCTGAATGCGCGCCTGTCGCTTCGATCCTACCGTCGCTGGCGCTGGGCGCCTTTCGCCGTGGCTTCGATCCTCCGCCGGTTCTCGCTGATCCTCGCGCAGGACGAAGCGACGGCCGGTCGCTTGCGACGCCTCGGCGCGTCGCGCAGGGCGTTGGTCGTGACCGGGACCCTCAAGGAAGGAGCGGCGCCTCTTCCCCATGACGAAACCGAAAGACGCCGGCTCGCGGCGAAGATCGGGGGCAGGCCCGTCTGGTGCGCGGCGTCGACCCACGAAGGCGAGGAGGAGCAGATCGCCGCCGCGCACCGTGCCGCGCGCCGCGCGTTGCCAGATCTTCTGCTGATCCTCGTGCCGCGGCACCCTGAAAGAGGCGCCGAGATCGGGAAAACCCTCGTGCGCGATGGCTGGCGGCTGGCACGCCGCGCGGCTGGCGATAACCTCGATGAGGGAACCGAAATCTATCTCGCCGACACGCTTGGAGAACTGGGTCTCTGGTATCGGTTGGCCTCGGTCAGTTTCGTAGGCGGTTCCCTCGTGCCCGTCGGCGGGCACAACCCGTTCGAGCCGGCGGCGCTGGGATCGGCGATCCTGACCGGGCCGCATGTCGAGAATTTCGGCGACGCCTTCGAACGGCTCGGGACGGCGGGTGCGTCGCGGACGGTCTCCTCCTCGGCGGAACTCGGTGCGACCCTGCCGGAGATCCTTCGGCCCGATCGTGCGGCGGCGATGGCGACGGCCGCATGGGAGGTCAGCAGTGCCGGGTCGGAGACCGCCGACCGCGTTCTGGCGCTTCTTCTGGAACTTCGCGACGGAGCCCGCCCGTGAAACCGCCCCGGTTCTGGTATCGCCGCCCCGGGATCGCCGCGCGCTCTCTCGCCCCGCTCGGGGCGCTTTACGCGATCGGGACGGCGCGGCGGATCGCCAAGGCGGATCCCTGGCGCGCTCCGGTTCCGGTGATCTCCGTCGGAAACGTCAATGCCGGCGGCACGGGAAAGACCCCGGTTGTCTGCTGGCTCATGGAGCGGCTGACGGCCCGTGGCCGGACGCCACATGTCGTCACACGCGGATACGGCGGGACGGTCGAGGGTCCGCACAGGGTGAGCGACCGCGACAGCGCCGGAGACGTGGGCGATGAAGCGCTCCTGCTCGCTGCGTTCGGGCCGGTCTGGGTTTCGCGCGATCGCGTAGCGGGCGCGCGGGCCGCCATCGAAGCGGGCGCCGACTGCATCGTCCTCGATGACGCGCACCAGAATCCCGGCCTCCGCAAGGACCTTTCCATCATCGTCGTCGATGCGAAAATCGGCTTTGGAAACGGTTTCTGCATTCCCGCCGGCCCGCTTCGCGAGCCGGTTTCGCGGGCGCTCTCGCGGGCGGGCCACGTTGTGCTGCTGCGTGGCGACGAGGCGGTTGCCGATGCGGATCTGCCCGATTTCGGACCGATCCCGGTGCACGAGGCGCGGCTCTTGCCATTGATGACGGGAATGCCCTGGAACGGTCTGCGGGTGGTGGCCTTCGCCGGTATCGGCCGCCCCGAGAAATTCTTCGCGACCCTGAGATCCGTCGGCGCGCGGATCGTCGCTGCCCACCCGTTCGACGATCACCAGCCCTACTCGCGCGCCGTGCTCGACCGGCTCATGAAGGAGGCCAAGGCCGCCCGGGCGCAGCTTGTCGCGACGGAAAAGGACGCCGTCCGCTTGCCTCCCGCGATGCGCCGCGAGGTGCTGACCCTGCCGGTTCGCGTCCATTTCGACGATGCCACAGCGCTCGATGCCGCTCTCGAGGGCCTGGCGACGGGCGAACCGGGCTCCTGATGGTCAGCTGTTCTCAGCGCGGCGAAGATCGGCGATGAGGCGGTCGATATCACCGCCGACTGCATCGAGGCGCGCGCCGATCTCCTGGCGCTCCGTCGAGAGCAGGCTGATACCCTCCACGATGATGTCGATGAGGCGCGCCTGCCCGGACCGGTCGGAGAACTGCCACTCCACGCGGATCGGTTCGGGCTCGTTCGCATCGATCACCTCGGACCGCACGACGATCCCGCGCTGGCCTGCGTCGAACGCATCGATGACGTTGACTGTTTGCCCGTCGAAGCGCCGGAACTGCTGGCCGTACTTGCGGGCGAGGTAATCCGTGAAGGCGTCCAGATATGCTTGCTGCTGCGGCTGGCTCGCGCTGCGCCACGCGACTCCGAGCGCATAGCGGCCGATGGCGTTGAGGTCTGCGTAACTTTGCATCATGCCTTCGAACGCGTCGATCTTCTCGGCAAGGGGCACATCGGATTCCGCGAGGTTGATCGCTTCCGAGATCACGTCCTGGGCGAGGGCTTCGGCCTCGTCCGGGGTCAGTGCAGGCGCCGCGATCGGCGTCAGCGCGAGCGTTGCCGCGACGGCGAGTGCCTTGAAGGAACGGAACATGGTGCGGACTCCTTTCGGGAGGGGGGGAGCGGGGATGCCGGACGCATCACTCCGCGTAGATGTCGATGAAATCGTCTTCGGTCGGCGCGTCGCGATGACCGCTTCGATTGGCTTGCTGTGCGATCGCGTTTCGCGTCGCGGCGTAGCTGTCGGCGCTTTCGTAGAGAAGGGCCTCGATCACGTCCGCATAGGTCGTGCGCTCGTCGACGACGTCGCCCAGGGCGAGGGCCACGCGCCCCGTTTCCGTCACTGCAGTGACCTGGCCGAGCGGATCGATCACGATGTCGACGATACGCCCGACACCATCCCGCGCGGTGCCCGGCCCCAGCACCGGAAGCTCGAGATAGACGCCGTTACCGATGCCCCAGACCTGCAGGGTCTCGGCGAAATCGGCCTCCCGATGGGGAAGGCCGAAATCGTCGGCCGCATCGAAGATGCCGAGGATCCCGAAGCTGAGGTTCACGATCAGCCGCGAGACGTTGAGCACGGCACCCTCCGCGTCCCCCTGTAGCGCGGCGTTGAGCGTATCGGCCGGTAGACCGTAGGTATCCACGACGTTTCGGACGCCGGTTCTGAAGGGCTGCGGCGTTTCCGCATAGACGCGGGAGGCTGGCCGGAGAACCGCCTGATCCAGCGCGAGGTTGACCCCGTGCATGGCACGGTTCACGGGCTCGAGCGGATCCGCGATCTGCGAACGGCCATCCTGAGCGGCGGCCGCCAGACCGCTCAGCATGAGCATGAGAAACCCCGTGATCGCCGTTCGCAACACTGCAATTCGCCCTTCGATGGGTTTATCAACCCCGTGAAAACGTTCACGGTGTGTAACAGGAATAGGTATCGGGATCGACATTGCGAATGCTCCGTAACCGATTCGTGAGCGGTGTCCCATCGTGAGAGGTGCAGATTGAGCACAGGTGTAGGCAGGGAACTGAAGGCCGCACTCGCCGGCTCGGCCGGTCTTTTCGTCGCTGTCGGGCTTTTCAGCGTGTTTGCGAACCTGCTGATGCTGACCGGTCCCCTGTTCATGCTGCAGGTCTATGACCGGGTGCTTTCCAGCCGCGCCGAAGAAACCCTGATCGCTCTTTTCGTGCTGGTCGTCGCGCTCTATGCCCTCATGGGCGTTCTCGACTACGCGCGCGGCCATGTTCTCTCGCGGATCGGAATACGGTTGCAGGAGCGTCTGGATGGCCGCGTTTTCGAAAGTGTCCTGCGGCGCGCCGTCGATCCCGTGACGCGCAGCCGGCCGGCTACGGCGCTTGCGGATCTGGAGGCCGTCCGCCGGCTTTTCGGTTCGCCCGCGCTGATGGCCTTCTTCGATCTTCCCTGGACGCCGATCTTCATCGCGGCGATCTTCATCTTCCATCCGTCGATGGGGTGGCTCGCCGTCGCCGGGGGCATTCTGATCCTGATCGGGGCGGTCGTGAATCAGGTCGTAACCCGTCGCGCCAATGCGGCGCAGGCCGCATCGGCCGCCGCCGCCGAGACCCTCGCGGAGGCGTTGCGCCGCGATGCCGAGGCGGTCCAGGGTCTCGGGATGCGGGATGCCGGCCTTGCGCGGTGGCGGGCACTGCGCGACGGCGCGCTGGATCAGGCGCTCGTCGCGACCGACAGGGGCGGCACGATCAGCGCGTTCACCAAGTCGTTCCGGTTCCTGCTGCAATCCGCGATGCTGGCGCTGGGGGCGTGGCTCGTGCTGCAGCAGCAGCTGACCCCGGGCGCGATGATCGCGGCGTCTATCCTGCTCGGGCGCGCCCTGGCGCCGGTCGAACAGCTTGTGGGCCAGTGGCCGATGGTCCAGCGCGCGCGGGGCGGATGGGCGTCGCTTGGCGAGCTTCTGGAAACGACGCCCCCTGTCGCCGGGCGCACCGCCCTCCCGACGCCGGCTGCGCGGCTCGATGTCGCCGGGCTGGTCGTCGTCCCGCCCGGTGCGCGTGTGCCCGTCCTGCGTGGAGCGACCTTCCGGGTCGAACCCGGGCAGGCGATGGGCGTCATCGGGCCGAGCGCGTCGGGCAAGTCCTCCCTCGCGCGGGTTCTTGCGGGTGTCTGGTATCCGGCGGCCGGTTCGGTCCGGCTCGACGGTGCGGCGCTCGACCAGTACGACGATGCCACCCGTGGCCGCCATGTGGGTTACCTGCCCCAGGATGTCGCGCTTTTCGACGGGACCGTCGCCGAGAACATCGCGCGCATGGCGCTGGAACCGGATGCCGAAGCAGTTGTCGCCGCCGCCAGGCGTGCAGGCGCGCACGAGATGATCCTGCGCCTTCCGGAGGGCTACGACACGCGGATCTCCGAACAGGGCAGCAGCCTCTCGGGCGGGCAGCGCCAGCGGATCGGCCTCGCCCGTGCGATGTATGGCGATCCCGCGATCCTGGTGCTCGACGAGCCGAATGCCAATCTCGATGCCGAGGGCACCGATGCGCTGAACGCGGCGATCGCCGCGACGAAGGCCGAAGGTCGATCGGTCATCATCATGGCGCACCGCCCCGCTGCCATCGCCGCTGTCGATACGCTGATGATCGTCGAGAACGGGTTGGTGACGGCGCTCGGCCCGCGCGATGACGTCCTGCGGCAGAAGGTGAGGAACCATGCCGCTCTGACGCCGTCGTCCTCGCCGCGAACGGCGCAGGCAAGGGAGGGATCCGAATGAGCCGCCGTTCATCCCGCGCACCCGTCCTCGTGGGCCTTCTGGCACTTGTGGTCCTCGTGGGCGGGCTCGGCGCATGGTCGGTTTTCACGACGATCGCGGGCGCGGTCGTTGCGCCGGGCACGGTCGAAGTGCAATCGAACCGGCAGGTTGTCCAGCATCCCGACGGCGGCGTCGTGGGCGCGCTCCCCGTGCAGGATGGCGATCTCGTGCAGGCGGGCGACGTCGTGCTGCGGCTGGACGACACCGTCCTTCGCTCCGAACTGGCACTGCTCGATGGCCAGTTCGCCGAGATCGTCGCCCGCCGCGCCCGCCTGAGCGCGGAGGCCGAAGGTCGGTCGGAGATCGCGTTCGACGCCGACCTCATCGAGCGGGCGCAACGCGACGGGACCGTCGCCGATCTCGTCGCGGGGCAGGAGGCGCTTTTCCGGGCACGCGCGACGAGCCGGGGCAGGCAGGAGAGCCAGCTTCGCGAACGGCAGGCCCAGATCGAGGATCTGATCGCGGGCAGGGTCGCGCAGCGGAACGCGCTTGCCGAACAGCTGAACCTGATCGACGCGGAACTGGAGGATCTGCAGGGCCTCCTTGATCGGGGCCTCGCACAGGCAAGCCGCGTGCTGGCGCTCCGCCGTGAAAAGGCCCGTTTGCAGGGCGAGGCCGGGGAACTGACCGCCGCCATCGCCGAAAGCCGGGGCAGGATCGCCGAGATCGAGATCGAGATCCTGCGTCTCGACAGCGAAATCCGGGAGGATGCGATCGCGGAACTGCGGGACCTGCGCTTCCGCGAAGCCGAGTTGCGCGAGCGCAGGCTCGCGACCGAGGAACGCCTTGCCCGACTCGAGATTCGCGCGCCGATGACGGGCTTCGTGCTCGACCGCCAGGTGCATGCCCTCGGGGCGGTGATCCGTGCGGCGGAGCCGGTCCTCTATATCGTTCCGCAGGACAGTCCGCTTGTCGTCTCCGCCCGTGTCGAACCGCTCAACATCGACGAGGTTCGCCCGGGTCAGCAGGCGCTTCTGCGATTCGCCGCCTTCAATCTCAGGTCAACGCCGGAGGTGCGGGGCCGGGTCCTGCGAGTCTCCGCCGATCTGATCCGCGATCCCGATACCGGGCTGAGCTACTACGAGGCGGTTCTCGAACCGGAACCGGACGCTCTCGATGCGCTGGAGGACCTCACGCTCGTGCCGGGAATGCCGGTCGACGCGTTCATCCGCACGGGGGAGCGCACCCCGCTCGACTATCTCACCCGACCACTGACGGAGTATTTCACGCGCGCCTTCCGCGAGAGTTGATGCCCGCTTGGCACCCGCGTGGAGCGCGTCTAAGGTCCGCGCTGAATTCACCTCAACGGAGTTCTCCATGGCCGGAACGATCGATGCCCGCCTTGCGGATCTCGGGCTGACCCTGCCCGACGCGCCCGCCCCCGCCGCGAACTACGTGCCGTTCGTGCAGAGCGGAAACCTCGTCTTCATCTCGGGGCAGGTGGCCTCCGGCCCCGACGGGCTGATGACGGGCCAGCTCGGCGCCGGCACGACGATCGAGGAAGGGCAGGCGGCCGCGCGGGGCTGCGCGCTGGCCCTCATCGCCCAGCTCAAGGCCGCTTGCGGCGGCGATCTCGATCGTGTGGTGCGCGTGGTGAAACTCACGGGCTTCGTCAACGCCACGGCCGATTTCGGCGACCATCCAAAGGTCGTGAACGGCGCGTCCGACCTCATGGTCGCGGTCTTCGGCGACAAGGGGCGCCATGCCCGCGCCGCCGTGGGATCGTCGTCCCTGCCGTTCGGTGTGGCCGTCGAGGTCGAGGGCGTGTTCGAAATCGAATGACGCCCGAACTCGATCCGGCCTTCCTCGCCCGGCCGATAGCCCATCGCGCTCTCCACGGGCAGAGCCGCCCCGAGAACTCCCGCGCGGCTGTCGAGGCGGCCGTTGCGGGCGGCTGGGGCATCGAGGTCGACGTTCAGATCAGCCGGGACGGCGTTCCGCTCGTGTTCCACGACTACCAGCTCGACCGTCTGACCAACGGGCAGGGTGCGGTTGCCGCGCTCGATCTCGCGGCCCTGCACGAGCTGCGGCTCAAGGGCAGCGATGAGACGATCCCGACGCTCGAAGAGATCGCGGGGATCGTTGCAGGCCGCGTGCCGCTTCTCGTCGAGATCAAGGATCAGGACGGCGCTCTCGGCCCTGCGGTGGGCCGGCTGGAGGAGGCGGTGGGCCGTGTGCTGGCCGGCTATTCCGGGCCGCTCGCCGTGATGTCGTTCAACCCCAACGCGGTGCGGGTGATGCAGGAACATCTGCCCCATGTTCCCCGCGGGATCGTGACCGATGCCTTCCGTGCCGAGAACTGGCCGCTCGTGCCACCCGCGCGTCGGGCGCGGCTGGCGCTCATCCCCGATATCCATGCCAGTGGCGCCTCCTTCATCAGTCACAACCGGCGGTTCCTCGAAAGCGCGCCGGTTCTGGCGCTGAAGGCGCGCGGCCTGTCCGTCCTCACCTGGACGGTGCGCAGCGCCGCGGAGGCGGAAGAGGCCTACCGGGTTGCCGACCAGATCACGTTCGAGGGGTTCCTGCCCGGTTGACCCTGCCTCGGCCAACACCATCTGAAGGGGCCTTGGCGGGAGGGGAAGAATGAAGGACGCCGACGCGGTCGAAATCACGGTGATCGGATCGCTCGGCTCCATCGAGCCCGCCGAATGGGACGCCTGCGCGGCTCCGGAAACGGCGGATGGCGGCCGCCCTTTCGATCCGTTCACCACCCACCGTTTCCTCCAAGCGCTGGAGCGCTCGGGCAGTGTCGGCCCGGGTTCGGGCTGGCAGCCACAGCACCTCATCGCCCGTATCGGTGGGGAGGCGATCGCGGCGATGCCGCTCTACGCCAAGGGTCACAGCCAGGGCGAATACATCTTCGATCACAATTGGGCCCATGCCTACGAACGCGCAGGCGGGCGCTACTATCCCAAGCTTCAAAGCGCCGTCCCCTTCACCCCGGCGACGGGCCGCCGTTTTCTCGTCAAGCCCGGTTGGGAAGAGATGGGGCGCGCCGCCCTTCTCGGCGGGCTGGTGCAGCTGTCCGACCAGAACGCGATCAGCAGCGCCCATATCACCTTCTGCACCGGGGAGGAGGCGGAAGCGGGCGCGGAACTCGGCCTTCTCCACAGGGTGACCCAGCAGTTCCATTGGGAAGACAGGGGATACGACGGTTTCGCGGGCTTCCTCGCCGATCTCTCCTCGCGCAAGCGCAAGACGATCCGCAAGGAGCGTGAAAAGGCGCAGTCCTTCGGTGGCAGCATCCACGCGCTGACGGGCGATGCGCTGAAGCCCGAACACTGGGACGCGTTCTGGGAATTCTACCAGGATACCGGCGCGCGGAAATGGGGCACGCCCTACCTCACGCGCCGCTTCTTCGACATCGCGCAGGAGACGCTGCGCGACGACATGCTCCTTATCCTCGCCGAGCGGGATGGACGATGGGTCGCCGGGGCACTCAATTTCATCGGGCGAGAAACGCTTTATGGCCGGTACTGGGGCGCGATAGAGCATCACCCCTGCCTGCATTTCGAGCTGTGCTACTACCAGGCGATAGACCACGCGCTCGCAATGGGCCTGCCCCGGGTCGAGGCGGGCGCGCAGGGCGAACACAAACTGGCGCGCGGATACCTTCCCACGCCCGTCCATTCGCTTCACTGGATCGCCGATACCGGATTTCGTGACGCGATCGAGCGTTATCTCAGGGCCGAGCGGGAGGCCGTCGATCACGAGATCGAGGTGCTGACCGATTATGGCCCCTTCCGAAGAACGCAACAGGAGGAACACGACTGATGGCAGAGAAACTGACGGACCGCTCCGCACTCGACCCGTTGCTGGCGAATGGCTGGGCGTTGACGGACGGGCGCGACGCCATCGCCAAGACCTTCACCTTCGCCGATTTCGTGGAGGCGTTCGGCTTCATGGCACGCGCGGCGATTCTTGCCGAGAAGCTCGACCACCACCCGGAGTGGTTCAACGTTTACAAGACGGTCGAAGTCACGCTGTCGACCCACGATGCGGGTGGATTGACGGCGCTCGATATCGAGCTTGCGCGCGCGATGGATGAACTGGCGGTCTAACCCGCCCCTTCCATCGTGTAATAGAACTCCTCGCCGACGATCCTGTCGTCCTTCACGGTGTAGATCGCGACTTCCTTCATCTCCCAGCGCATGCCGCTGGCCTTCTCCTCGGCATCCATTTCGAAGATCACGGCGAAGCGGTCGTCCCCATGGAGGAAAGGACCCTCCACCTTCGCGTCATGGACGATGAAGTTCTCGTTCCACCAGGCATGCTTGCCGCGAATGGCATCAAGTCCCTTCACAACGCGCGGGGTATCGCCCTTGGGATCGCTGGCCGCCTCTGCCGACGTCGCGTCGTCCGAATAGAGAGTCGCGAGACCCTCCGCCTCGGTTCCGGCGCGGCAATGGGCGACAAGTCTGTCTGCGATGTCCTTCAGTGCCATCGGTCATCCTCCCGGTCCTGCACATCCCATCGTGCCACCGGGAGGGTGAGTCGGGCAAAGGATCAAAGCTGGTCGAGAAGCGTCTCGCCCGCCGAAAGCTCACAGACGCCCGGGCCCGCCTCGATGTTGAGATGTGTGACCTTGCCACCCTCGACGACCATCGAGTACCGCCGCGAGCGGGAAATCAGGCCGACCGGCGGAGCCGTGAACTCAAGCCCGATGGCCTTGGTGAAGGCTGCATCGGCATCGGAAAGCATGACGATGCCCGCGTCCGTCGCGCCTGTCGCCTCACCCCAGGCCTTCATCACGAAGGGGTCGTTCACCGAAACGCAGTAGATCGCATCGATCCCCTTGGCCTTGAGCGCGTCGTAGGTGCGGATGAAGCTCGGCACATGGGCGGAGGAACAGGTGGGCGTGTAGGCGCCGGGAACCGCGAAGATCACGATACGGCCGCCGGAGATGTCGGCGAGCTTCACTTCCTCGGGGCCTTCCGCGCCCATGGTGACGAAGGTTGCATCCGGCAGCGTGTCGCCGATCTCGATGGTCATTGATCTTCTCCTCCCCGGGGGTGATTGCATTCGTGCATCGGGCATATAGGGTCAGCCCCCGGCGCGGCCAGAGGAGAAGGGCCAATGGACAAGGCAATGTCGGTGATCGTCGTCGGTGCGGGGCAGGCCGGCGCGGCGCTGGTGGCGAAGCTGCGCGCGCTCGGCCATGAGGGGCCCATCACCCTGATCGGGGACGAGCCCGTCCTGCCCTACCAGCGTCCGCCACTGTCCAAGAAATACCTGCTTGGAGAGATGGAACTGGAGAGGCTCTTCCTCCGGCCCGAGAGCTTCTACACCGAGCAAGGGATCGAGCTTGTCACCGGCCACCGGGTGACAGCGATCGATCCGGAGGCGCGCAGCATTGCCCTCGATGACGGGCGGAGCCTGCACTGGGATCGCCTCGCCCTGACGACGGGGGCCCGCCCCCGCAGGCTACCGGACGCGATCGGCGGTGGCCTCGACGGGGCATACCTCATGCGCAACCTCGCCGATGCCGATGCCATTGCGCCCGAATTCGTCCCGGGCCGCCGCGTCGTGATCGTCGGTGGTGGATATATCGGGTTGGAGGCCGCTGCCGTCGCGGCATCGAAGGGGCTGATCGTGACGCTTCTGGAAGCCGCCCCGCGGATCCTCGCCCGGGTGGCATCCGAGGCGACGGCGGACTGGTTCCGCGCGCTCCACGAAAGCCAAGGGGTCGACATCCGTGAAGCTGTCCATCTCGACCGTCTCGAGGGTGAGGGGCATGTGACCGGTGCGCGCCTCGGCGATGGAACGGTGATCCCCGCCGATTTCGTGCTGGTCGGGATCGGCGTCGAGCCCGATACGGCTCTCGCCGCGAAGGCGGGTCTCGCCATCGACAACGGCATCGCCGTGGACGAGCGGTGCCATACCTCCGCCGCCGGGATTTTCGCTGCGGGGGATTGCGCGTCTATGCCGTGGGCGGAGGGGCGGCTGCGCCTCGAATCCGTTCCGAACGCCATCGAGCAGGCCGAGGTCGCGGCCGCGGCGATGCTCGGCGAAGAGATCCGATACACGCCGAACCCGTGGTTCTGGTCGGATCAGTTCGATGTGAAGCTCCAGATTGCCGGGCTCGGAACCGGCCATGACCGCACGGTGACACGGCCGGGCGCGCGTGAGGGCAGCCTGTCGATCTGGTATTATGCGGGCAGGAGACTGATCGCGGTCGATGCGATGAATGATCCTCGCGCCTACATGGCCGGCAAGCGCATGATCGAGAGCGGGATCAGCCCCGAACCGGAGGCGATCGCCGATCCCAAGACGGATCTCAAGGTCCTGATGTCAGGCTGATGCGCGCAGGATCTGGATCACCGTGTCGCCATAGCGGCGTTCGTCGAGGATCGCGAAACCCTCGGGCGCAGGCAGGGCCTCGCCCTCTTCCAGAACGACGAGCGCATCGGCCGCCAGCCAGCCACCGGAGCGTGCCGAGGCGAGGGCCTTGTGCCCCAATCCCCTGCCGTAGGGTGGATCGAGAAAGACGAGGGAGAAGGGCGCGCCGCGATTCTCGCCAAGCCTGGTCGCGTCACGGCGGTAGAGCTTCACCTGCCCGATCGCGCGCAACGTGTCGATGTTGCGCCGGATCAGGGCGCGGGCCTTCGCCCCGTCGTCGATGAAGGTCACATGGGCCGCGCCCCGGCTCAGCGCCTCGAATCCGAGCGCGCCGGTGCCTGCAAAAAGATCGAGAACGCGGGCTTCCGTCAGAACGTCGCCATAGCCGCCGTGGGACAGGAGGTTGAAGATCGATTCACGCGTGCGGTCGGTGGTCGGACGCAGATGCGCCTTCTCATCTCCCGCGCCGACGCTTGCGAGTGCCGTTCCCCGATATCGTCCACCCACGATCCTCATCAGCCGCCTTTGCCATCGGCGCATCCGCCACACAAGGGCAAGGGCGCCGCAATTGAGGCGAAGATGTCAATATCGTGCCCAAGCGACATCCCAAAACCCCAGGATAACGAGGATGTTGCGTGGGGGCCTGCGTATCGGCCCCGCCCCTTACGGTCAGCGTCTTGTGTTCCCGAGTAGACCACGCAAATGAGAAGGGCCGCTCCCCCCGGGCGGCCCTTCCGTCTTTCGGCTGTCGATGGAGCGTTACTGCGTGGTCGCAGGCTCCGTCGGCGCCGGTGGGGTGGGTTCCTCGACAGTGCGTTCGAAACCGAAGAACCCGGCGATCGTGTCGAGCAGACCGGCATCGTCGAGCGTGGAGTTGGGCGCGCGGCCTTCCACGATCCGGCCCTCGGCACCCTCGAGAAGCGCAGCCTGCTGGCGACGTGCGGTTTCTTCCGCGATCGCCGCTTCGAGCCGGATCGCTGTCTCGTTGTCGATCGCGGATTGAAGAAGCTCGACCTGGACACTGTCGCAGTTGACGCCCGTGCAAACCACGGTTTGCCCTTCCACGGCGTAGACCGCGTCGAGCGCACCACCTGCAGCGATCGCATTCGCATCGGCGATGAGCGGCGAGATATCGACCGGCTCGATCGTCACGTCTTCCGCCGTCACCGGATCGATCACGACGGTTTCAGTCAATTCACCAATCCGCTGCTGCTCGATCGCGGAGAGTTCGTCGCCGGCGAGGTAGCGGTTCACCAGGTCGTATTGGGCAAGGGCGCCGATGGTGCCGTTGAAGTTGCCGTTCTCGACATGCGCTTCGAGGGCGCGAGGGTTGGCGTTGATCGCGTTCCAACGGCCGAGGTCGCTGGGGTCGTAGTCGCGATCCCGCGAATTCCCGTTTCCGTTGTCGCCGCGGTCTCCGCCGTTTCCACGGTCTCCGCCGTTTCCACGGTCTCCGCTGTTCCCACGGTCCCCGCCATTGCCCCGATCCCCGCTATTGCCACGATCGCCGCTGTTCCCCTGCGCGAAAGCCTCGGACGTGGCCCCGTCCACGACGAATGAACCAGCGAGCGTCGCGAATCCGAAAAGCGCAACGAAGGCAATACGAATGAAAGGTCGGGCGTGAACGAACATGGTTTCCCCCAATAAGAAAGCGCCCGGCATCCGCCGAGCGCCCTCATTCATGCCATTCACCCTTGGGTTGTCAACGAAAGAATCGTCAGCCGGGGATTTGCGTTTTGCGAAGATACGGGAGAACAGCCTCGAATTCGCCGAACTTCGCCTTCGCATCCGTGTCCGAAACCGATGGCGGGATGATGACGTCCTGGCCGACTGTCCAGTCGGCCGGTGTGGCGACGCCGTGTTTGGTGGAGGCTTGAAGCGCGTCGAGCGCGCGCAGGACTTCAGCGAAGTTCCGGCCGACGGTCATGGGATATGTCATCGACAGCTTCAGTTGCTTGTCGGGACCGATGATGAAGACCGAGCGCACGGTCGCGCTGTCGGCGGGTGTGCGGCCATCCGGCAGGTAGGCTTCCGCCGGCAGCATGTCGAACAGCTTGGAGACCTTCAGATCCTCGTCGGCGATGATCGGAAAACCCGCCTTCGCGCCCGAAACGGTTTCGATATCGCCTTTCCACTTCCGGTGATCCTCCACACCGTCGACGGAGATCCCGATCACCTTCGTGCCGCGCTTCTCCCACTCGTCGGCCAGGCGGGCGACCGCGCCGAACTCGGTGGTGCAGACCGGTGTGAAATCCTTGGGGTGGCTGAACAGGATCGCCCAGCTGTCGCCGATCCAGTCATGGAAGCTGATCGGGCCATCGCTCGTTTCGGCCGTGAAATCGGGAACGGTGTCGTTGATTCGCAGCGCCATGGCATGCTCCTTTCTTTCCGGTGCGTCATGGTTGCCATGACGGATAATGCCCCCGGTGCAGCCTTACAACGACAGGCGAACCGGATAGGGAGCGTATTCCTCGGGCAGGTCGCGCGGCGAAACGGAATGCCAATGCCGAAGGGCTCGGGGGAACAGGATCACGGGTGCGGAACGCAAAACGCGGCCGCCTTGGCGACCGCGTCTCGTTGTTCCGTGATCGAGCGTGTTCGCTCAGTCGGCGAGTTGCAGGTTCGCCGCGGACTCGCGCCCGTCGCGACCCGTTTCCAGGTCGAAGGTCACCTTCTGCCCGTCAGGCAGGCCGGACAGACCGGAACGCTCGACCGCGGAAATGTGGACGAACACGTCCTTACCGCCGTCATCGGGGGCGATGAATCCGTAACCCTTGGTGGTGTTGAACCATTTCACGGTGCCGTTGGCCATCGTGATGTCTCCTAGTCATTACCCGCCCGCGGAAGTGCGGCGGCTCGGCTCAGTCAGTGCAAGATCGAGTGACTGAAGCCGGTTGAGGGAGACAGCGGTCGATAGAGATAACGTAGCAGGGATCAGATAGCAGATTTCCCGGCCCACTTAAAGGGCCTTGCAGTGGGATGCGCGATCGCGCATCCCCGGGGGCCTATCGCGAGAACTTCTTGTACTTGATCCGCTTCGGTTCCACCGCGTCCGGCCCGAGCCTGCGGATCTTGTCGGCCTCGTAGTCCTCGAAATTGCCCTCGAACCACTCGACATGGCCTTCGCCCTCGAAGGCGAGGATGTGGGTGCAGAGGCGGTCGAGGAAGAAGCGGTCGTGGCTGATGATCACGGCGCAGCCCGCGAAATCGGCCAGTGCATCTTCGAGCGCACGCAGCGTTTCCACGTCGAGATCGTTCGTCGGCTCGTCGAGCAGGAGCACGTTGCCGCCGGCCCGGAGGAGCTTCGCCATGTGGACGCGGTTCCGCTCGCCGCCCGACAGAAGGCTCACCTTCTTCTGCTGGTCGGCGCCCTTGAAGTTGAACGCGCCCACATAGGCGCGGGAGTTCATCTCCGCATCGCCGAGCTTGATGATGTCGAGCCCGTCGGAGATCTCCTCCCAGACCGACTTGTTCGCGTCGAGCGCGTCGCGCGACTGGTCGACATAGGAAAGCTTGACCGTATCGCCGTAGCTGATCGTGCCTTCGTCGGGCTGTTCCTGCCCCGTGAGCATCCGGAAGAGCGTGGATTTGCCCGCGCCGTTCGGCCCGATCACCCCCACGATGCCGCCGGGCGGCAGGGAGAAGCTGAGACCGTCGATCAGGAGACGATCGCCGAACCCCTTCTTCAGCCCCTCGACCTCGATCACCTTGCCGCCCAGCCGCGGCCCGTTGGGAATGACGATCTGTGCGCGGGTGACCTTTTCCCGCTCCGACTGGCTGGCCATCTCGTTATAGGCGTTGATCCGCGCCTTCTGCTTGGCCTGGCGGGCCTTCGCGCCCGCGCGAATCCATTCCAGTTCGCGCTCCAGCGTCTTCTGGCGCGCCTTGTCCTCCCGCGCTTCCTGCGCGAGGCGCTTGGCCTTCTGTTCCAGCCAGCTCGAATAGTTGCCCTCGTAGGGAATGCCCCGCCCGCGATCGAGCTCCAGGATCCAGCCGGTGATGTCGTCGAGGAAGTAGCGGTCGTGGGTGACGATCAGGATCGTGCCCTTGTAGTCGATCAGGTGCCGCTGCAACCAGGCGATGGTCTCTGCATCGAGATGGTTCGTCGGCTCGTCCAGAAGCAGCATGTCGGGCGCCTCCAGGAGCAGCTTGCACAGCGCCACCCGGCGGCGCTCGCCGCCCGAGAGCGTCTTGACGTCGGCATCGTCGGGCGGGCAGCGGAGCGCTTCCATCGCCACGTCGATCTGTGCGTCGAGATCCCAGAGGTTCTGCGCGTCGATCTCATCCTGGAGGCTCGTCATCTCCTCCATCAATTCGTCGGAATAGTCCTCGGCCACCTTCATGGCCACCTCGTTGAACCGGTCGAGCTTCGCCTTCTTTTCCGCAACGCCGAGCATCACGTTGCCGCGCACGTCGAGGCTTTCATCGAGCTGCGGTTCCTGCGGCAGGTAGCCGACTTTCGCACCCTCCGCCGCCCAGGCCTCCCCCGTGAAGTCGCTGTCGAGGCCCGCCATGACCTTCATGAGCGTCGACTTCCCCGCACCGTTCACGCCGACAACACCGATCTTCACGCCCGGCAGGAAGGAGAGCCGGATGTTCTCGAAGACCTTCTTTCCGCCCGGGTAGGTCTTGGAGACGCCGTCCATGTGGTAGACATACTGGTAGCTGGCCATGCCGTTCCGCTCCTGGATTCGGTTCAGGCCGGATGTATAGCCAAGCCCGCCGAACGGCAACGGTCGGCTCGCTCCGATCGCGGCGCGCAAGCCGCGAAGGCCGGCGCGGTCTTGCCAGTGGCATTTTCAGCATTTCCCGATCTGGTTCAGTGGCGACAGGGCATGACGGCCGGACAGCTTGAAGAACCTCGGAGGTCCTCGCGTCTCCGGCTGAAGCCTGCGGTTGTGCGATCGCCTTGATCCCGGCACGGTTCGGTGCCAGACAAGAGCCCCGTCGCCGGTCATCCGGTTTCATCGGAGCAAATCAGCGGTGTTCCAGGGCGATCCACTCGCACTGCCGGGCCAGCGTATCGGCCTTCTCGGCGGGTCGTTCGACCCACCGCACGAGGGCCATGTCCACATCTCGCTGCGCGCCCTCAAGTCCATCGGACTGGACAGGGTCTGGTGGCTCGTCACCCCCGGCAATCCGCTCAAGGCCGATGCCCCGGCGGAACTGTCAAGGCGCGTCGCGGCGGCGCGCGCGCTCGTTCGGCACCCCGGCATCGTCGTGACCGACATCGAGGCGCGGCTCGGGACCCGCTACACCGCGGAGACGCTGCGGCTTCTGACAGGTCGCTACCCGCAAATCGAATTCACATGGCTGATGGGCGCCGACAATCTCGCGACCATTCACCACTGGCAGGACTGGGAAAGCATCTTCCAACGGGTCGCGGTCGGCGTTCTCGCCCGTCCGGGCGAGCAGATCCGGGCGGGGTTGTCCCCCGCGGCGAGGCGCTTTGCCCGGGCGCGCCGGGATCCCGCCGACGCCAAGGGGCTCGGCCTTCGTGGCGCGCCCGATTGGGTTCTCCTGCCCGGACCGATGCGGGATGTCTCCTCGACATCCCTCAGGGGAGCCGGTCTATGGGACCGTCAGCCCTCCGGCGGGGAGGTGTAGTCGGCGTCGGTCACGTGTTCCATCCACGTGACGTTCGATCCCGTCTCATCGGCTTCCTGGATCGCGATATGGGTCATCGCCCGATCCGGCGCGGCCCCGTGCCAGTGCCGCTCACCGGGCGGAATCCAGACCGTATCGCCCGCCCGGATCCGTCTGACCGGACCGCCTTCCGCCTGAACGAGACCGGCACCCTCGGTCACATGAAGCGTCTGTCCCAGCGGATGGGTGTGCCATGCCGTTCGTGCGCCGGGCAGGAAGGTCACCGAAAGCGCGCGCACCCGCGCCGGCTCCGGGGCGGTAACGATCGGATACTGCAGAACGTCCCCCGTGAAATACTCCGCGGGCCCCCGCCTGTTGGGCGTGTCATCGAGCCTCGTGATATCCATCTTCGCATCCTCCCGTGTTGGAGCCTGATACTCTCCCTGTCGCGCCGTTTTTCAAGCGCTGGTGCTCTCCTGACAGCTCCCGCGAGCTTGACCCGCGCGGCTGCATATCCAGATTGAGGCGTGGTCGAGGGGGAACATCGATGTTCGAATGGTTGGTGCTGGCGGGTTTCGGGGTGGCGTGCATGGCTGCGGCGGCGACGGGCGCGATGTTTCCGCCGGGCCAATGGTATCGCGATCTCTCGAAGCCGGGCTGGACCCCGCCCGACTGGCTCTTCCCGCTTGCCTGGACGGCACTCTACATCGCGATGACGATCGCCGCATGGCGGCTCGTGCTCTCCGGCGATCCCCTCGCCCCGCTTGCCGCGGCGGTCTGGTCCGCGCAGATCGCGCTCAATACGCTCTGGTCGCCGGTCTTCTTCGGCCTGAGGCGGATCGGCGCTGGTCTCGTGGTTCTGGTGCTTCTCTGGCTGGCAGTGGCTTCCGCCGTTGCAGTCGCGATCCGGATCGATACGACATCGGCGCTGCTTCTCGCCCCCTATCTCGTCTGGGTGAGCTATGCCGGGGCGCTCAACCTGTCGATCCTGAGGCGCAATCCTTCGGTGTAAGGCTCCTCATGTCTTTCCAAGTATCCCGGGGAGCGCGAGGGGCGGCGCCCCTC
>JBMYPI010000007.1:7478-27385 GCA_049600155.1 Rubricella sp. | reverse complement strand
GAACCGGTCACGGAAAAGGGCGATGAGTCTTTGCCGATGCCCGTCCTCCTCCCGCGCCATTCCCTCGAAGACCGCGGCGGTGGCGGGATAGTCGTCCTTCAGGGATGCAGCGAACGTTCTGTAAATGCTTGCGTCATCCTCCTCCGAGGAGATCGCGAGCGCGAGGATCTCCTTCTCGCTCAGGTCGGAGAATCTCTTTCGCCCCGCTGCGGACATGAACATCGGTCGAGCCTTTCTTTAGAATGATTCTAAAGTAAGGGGGCCGACCGTCGGGATCAAGTCCGGGATGATGGTATCAGGATGCCTCTGTGCCGTAGCGGGCGAGGAAGGTGTCCACGGCCCCGTTGGCGATCCGCTCTATCCGGTCGTCGGTGATGTTCTGATCGATGCCGAGCAGGGCGCCAACGAAGAGATCCGCCTTGGCGAG
Source organism: Rubricella sp. (assembly GCA_049600155.1). GTDB lineage: Bacteria > Pseudomonadota > Alphaproteobacteria > Rhodobacterales > Rhodobacteraceae > Rubricella. The sequence continues at coordinate 26,958 of JBMYPI010000007.1, read as the reverse complement.
TTCGGCGAATTGCTCGGCCGCGAGTTCGTAATCCTCGATGGCCAGTTGCCCGCGCGCCGAACACATCTTGAGATACGCGACGAACCGGTCGCGCATCAGCCGCGGGCCGGTTTCGTAGAAGGCTTGTCCGACATCGGGAAAGCGGAAGCTCTCGGCGATACAGACACGGAACAACTTGATCGGAAACGGGCTGACGAGAAAGCGACTGATCTCGCGCGCCATGGAAAGCAGGGTTTCGCGCGGCGGCGCCGAATAGGCATGATCCGGCAGCATCCGCTCGGACTGGAGGCGGCATTCGCGCAGCATCACCTCTCGAAACAGGATCGATTTGTCAGGGAAGTAGCTGTAGAGCGTCGCCTTCGAAACGGACGCGGCCCTCGCGATGTCATCGACGCTGGCACCTTCGTAACCCTGCGCCATGAAGACGTCCCTGGCACCGTCCAGAACCTGTTCGTACTTCCGACCCTTCCGGACCAGTTCCGACGTCTCCACCATCCCGCCCCACTCAATGCACCAATCTGAACTGGACAATACAGTTCAGGCTTCTCCGGGGCAAGGTCGGGCGCCGGGCCGCGAACGCGACACGGCGCCCGTCTTGTCAGAACCGGAAGCCCGCCCGGACCGCGAACGTGTTCACGTCGGCCTCGGCGCCGGAGACGTCGAAGCTGTCGAGGCGGTGAATGAGATACTCCGCCCCCACCGTGAATTGCGGCGCGACGCGGTAGTCGATCCCGACGCCGTAGAACGTGCCTTCCGGATCCCCCAGATCGGAGGTTTCGGCCATGACATAGCCACCAACGCCGTAGATCATCGCCGGGCCGAGGTCGTAGCCGCCGCGGACCTTGAGCCGGAAGATATTGTCGACAGAGCCGCCGGGGCCGAGGTCGATATCGGCTTCATTGTATTCCAGTTCGCCACCGGCGACGAACTGACCGAAATCGTAGTCGTATCCGGCGTGGAAGCCGTAGGTTTCGCCGTCACCCTCGACATCGGTGACGTTGGTCTCGGCGTCGGCGGTGCCGAGGCTGATACCGACGTTGAAGCCGGTCCAGTCCTGGGCCGATGCCGGTGCCGCAAGAAGAGCCGCCACGGCGGCCGTTGTCAGAAAACGGGTCATTGATTGCCCCCTTGGATCCGTGTTTCTCGAAAGCGAGCATCCGTTCGCCGGATGCCCGGACTTAAACGCACACAAGGCCGATTTCGGTCACAGTTTCATCGTCACAAGCGGTGACACCTTCGTGAGCGCCGCAGATAAGCGGCAACCGGGCCTGATCCGGCCCGGTTTCGTCTTCGCACCGGCTGAATTCAGCCGATCGTCAGCACACAGATCAGCTCTCGTGCATGTCGATCAGCGCGCTCATCGGCAGGGTTCCACAGGCCTGGCCCGATACTCCCTGGATGCGCTCGAACTGGGTGCAGGCAGCCGGCGCTTGCGTAGGGTTTGTCTGGGCTGCCGCTGCGCCCGCGACTGCGAGCAGGGCGGCGGTGGCGGCCGCTGCGAATGCGATACGGAACATGCGTTTCTCCTTCGGGTCTGGTTGCCATCCAACAGGGTGAGCGTCTCGCTCGATCTAAACTGAACATATCAGTTCAGATTCGGCCAGCACGAAGAGGGAAACAGCGCGTTGCAAAAAATGAACCAATCAGTTCACTTCGTATCCCAACCGTGAAAGCGCGGCTTTCTGGCGATCCGCGAGCCGGTCGACCTCCGCGATCGTCGCGGCATTGAGCGACGGGCCGGGTTTTCGAAGCGTCGGATGGGCGATCGCGCCGCGTCCGGCGAGCGTGTGCTTACGGATCGCAAGCCCGATCCCCGGCTGGCTCTCGTAGCGGACCATGGGCAGATAGGCGTCGAAGACGTCCTGTGCGCGTTCCCGATCGCCCGTCTTGTGAAGGCGCACGATCTCGGCCATCATCTCGGGATAGCCGAAGCCCGTCATCGCGCCATCCGCGCCGCGGTCCATCTCCTCGGGCAGGAACAGCCCCCCGTTGCCGCACAGGATCGAGATGCGCCGCGCGCCCTCGTCCGAGGCCTTGCGGAGCGCGCTGATCTTGTCGAGGCCGGGCCAGTCCTCGTGCTTGAGCATCACGCAGGTCGGGCAATCCTCGACGATCTTCAGGATCACCTTGGGTGCGATCTGAACGCCGGTCACCAAGGGGAAATCCTGAAGGACGAAGGGCGTATCCCCCAACGCCTCGGCGGTGTTGTGGTAGTAGGCGACGATCTGGTCATCCGTCTTGAGGCTGGAGGGTGGAGCGACCATCACCCCGGCGGCGCCGTGATCCATCGCTTCCCGGGCGAGCGCCCGCATTGGTGCGAACCCGGGGGCGGAGACACCAACGACGACCGGCACGCCCGCCCGAGCGGTCACACGGCGCACGACGGTCACGCTTTCCTCGGTCGAAAGCTTCCCGGCCTCCCCCATCATGCCGAGGATCGTCAGGCCGGTGGCACCCTTCTCGAGGTAGAATTCGACCATCGTGTCGATGCTCTGGATATCGAGCCCGCCATCGGGCAGGAAAGGCGTGACCGCGATGGTGAAGACGCCGTTGGCGGTTTCGTTCAGCTTCATGTCCTGTCCTCCAATGCGATCCTTGTCAGCGCCATGCCGACTGCGGCCTGGCAGGGCTCCACGATCTTCAATCCGGTGCGTTCCTCCAGCGCGCGAGGATAGGCCGCCATGCCGGCGCAACCCAGTATCCCGACCTCCGCGCCGGATGCCTTCAACCGTTCCGCGGCGCGGGTGAGATCATCGAGCGTTTCACCGGCCGTCAGATCGCCGACGCCCCTGCCGATGGCGACATCCCCCGCACAGCGATCCAGAACGCCCATCGCGCCCAGGCTGCGCATGTGGCGCGGGATCGATGCATCGAGGATCGAGATGATGCCGAAACGCTGCCCGAGCGTCAGCGCCGTCATCACCGCGCATTCCTGTATCCCGAGCACGGGCGCCGATTGCTCGACCCGCATCGCGTGCAGGCCCGGATCCCCGAAACAAGCGATCACGAAACCACTCGCGCGCGGGCGCAGCCGTTCCGCGAGGTCGAGAAGCGGTGGCACGACGCGATCCGCCTGCGCCTGGTTCTCGATCCCCGGCGGGCCTTCGGAGAGCGTCAGGCATTCGATCGGGATGCCGAAGCGGCGATAGGGATCGACCGCTCTGTCGATCCCGGCCGTTACCGTCTCCGAGGAATTCGGGTTGATGACGAAGAGGGTCACGCGCCCTCCCGCGTCGCCGTCTGGATCTCGATCTGATAGCCTTCGGGATCGTCGAAGACGAAGGCACGGATGCCAAGCTCATCGCTGATGAAGAGGTCCGACAGGCCGGGAAGGCCAAGCGCCTTCACATAGTCATACCAGGCGTCGACGTCCGGCACCCTGATGCAGAGTTGCACGCATTTATCCGCCTGCCAGTTGTTCATGCCCCTCGTCTCGTCAACAAGCCCGACACAGGCCCCCTGCCCGAGATCCATGATCTTCGCCCAGCCCTGATCGATCCTGAGCGTCAGGCCCATGACCTCTTCATAGAAGCGTTGGGCCGCCGGCACGTCCCTGTAGTAGAGGAAGGTAATGGCAAGCTGCGTGTCGAGCGCGGGGCGCTTCATGGCGATCACTCCGTCAGGGATTGGAATTCGGGGGCTCCGGGCGTGGGGGCGACGCCCATCCTGCCCATGGCGACACGCCGGCCACTGCCAGCCTCGCGCAGGCATTCACCATCGTGCACGATTGTTTCACCGCGAAGGATCACCCGCTCGGGCAACGCCCTCACGCTGAAGCCCTCGAACGGGTTGTAGCCCGTCGCGTCGTGCAGGTCGGCCGGGCCATAGGTGTAGTCGGTCTCGCGCCAGATCGTGATATCCGCATCGAGGCCCTCGGCAATGTCGCCCTTGCGTTCCAATCCGTAGATGCGGGCCGGCTCGGTCGCCGACCAGCGCACGAAAGCCTCCAAGTCGAACCGCTGGCGGCATAGCTCCATCAGGATCGGCCCGCGCACCTCCAGCCCCGGCATGCCGTTGGCGATCTTCGGGAAAGGCGGGTTCGGCCCGGCGCTGAGCTTGCCCCGCTCGTCGAAGGTGAACGGCGCATGATCGGAGGAGACATAGGACAGTGTCCCATCGGCGAGTGCGTCGAACAGCGCCTCGATATCCTCGCGCTTCCGCTGCGGCGGCGAACACATCCATTTCGCGCCGTCGATACCGGGCTTGTCGAGCACCTCTTCCGTCATCGTCAGGTAGTGTGTGCAGGTCTCGGCGACGACCGGAACGCCCCGGGCCTTCGCCTGGCGCACGATCTCCGCCCCCTCGACGGTGGAGATGTGGAAGATCATCACCGGCTGGCCCGTGAACTCCGCGAAGGCGCACATCCTGCCCACGGCCTCGATCTCCGCCAGTCTCGGATGGCTGAGCGCATGATGCCTCGGCGCGATCATGCCCTTCGCGACAAGCGCCTCCTTCATGAGAGCGATCATCGCATCGTTCTCGGCATGGGTGCAGACAAGCCCACCCGCCTTCTTCACGGCGAGCATCACCCGAAGGATGGCGTGATCGTCGACGCCGATATTGTAGGTGGTGAAGAGCTTTACCGTTCTTTGACCATCGGCCATGAGCGCGTTCAGGTCATCCTCGAACTCATCCACTTCCGGATCTGCGACGATCATGTGCCATGCGTGGTCGATCACCGCGCGCGACGAGCGTTCCCGATAATCCTCGACCGATGCCGCGAAGGAGCGGTCCTTCAATTGCGGAACATGGGGGATAACCGTCGTCGTGCCGCCCAGCGCGGCGGAGCGCGTTCCGCTCTCCCATGTGTCGGCGTTCATCAGGCCCATGCCGGAGATCTGCTCGATATGTGCGTGGGGATCGACACCGCCGGGGGTGACAACCTTGCCCGCGGCGTCGATCACCTCGCGCCCGGCAAGACCGTCGCCCATGGCAGCGATCGTCCCGCCCCGAATGCCGATATCGGTGACCGACCGCCCCCGCGCCGTCACCACCGTCCCACCCCGGATCACCAGATCGAAATCAGCCATGCGCATCTCCCGCTCGCCGGATCATGGAGCCGCATCAGGAGAGTGGCAAGAAGCCCCGCTTCTGCGGTATGAAAGAAGCGGAGGGGCTGCAATAATGCGACTGTCGATCCTCGCCATGGCGATCTGTCTTGCCGGAGGCGCTCAAGCGCAGACCGTGCTGAATCTGTCGGATCGCTATGTCGGCAATTCCCAGATGCGGTTCGCGTCGGGCAATCCGCTGGATTTCGTGGGCAGCTTCCTTGAACCGGATCTTATCGCCCCACCCGCCTCTATCACCGAAGCGGAGCTTCGTGCGCTGCGCGACCTTATCGCCCGGGCCGAAGCGGGCGCGGCAGGCTACGACGCGGTTCAGCACGGCGCGGTGATCCGCCCGCCGGACCGGCCAACCCAGATGACCCTTTCCGCGATCCTCCGCTGGATCGAGGAGACGCCCGGCCAGCCCCACGCCATCGGCCGTTACCAGATCATCCCCTCGACCCTGCGCGACCTCATCGCCGTGACGAACACGCCGCTGACCGCGCGCTACACGCCGGAGCTTCAGGACCGTTTCGCCGATATCCTGATGGCACGGGGCGGGCTGAACGCCTTCGCCGAAGGCCGCCTCGATGCGGCGGGGCTGATGGATGGCCTCGCCCGTGTCTGGGCCGGTCTGCCGCTCGCGAACGGGCGGTCCGCCTATTACGGGATCGCGGGGAACCGTGCCGTCATCACCCGGGCCGATTACGAAGCCACGATGGCGACCATCTTTCCCGGTTGAGGTCAGCCCCGCTGCCGCGCCATCTGCACGGCGAGAATACCCGCCGTGATGATGGCCACGCCGATGAGATCGCGCGCACCGAGCGCCTCGCCGAGGATCACGGCCGCTATGGCGACACCAAGGAACGGATTGAGGAAGTGAAACGTGGCTGCGCGGGTCGGTCCGATCCTGTCCACCAGGACGAACCAGGTGAGTGTCGCCAGAAGGCCGGGAACCAGCGTCGTGTAGGTGAAGGCGACGATGAGTTGCCAGGACCACGTCACCTCCCAGGTCTCGAAGATCAGCGAGAGCGGCAGGAGCGTCGCCGCGCCGACGAGCATCTGAAGCCCGACGACCATCAGCTTGTTGTCGCCCGGTGAGGCATTCGTCAGCACCATGGTCGCGACGGTGAGCGCGCCGAGCCCGGCGATGCAGAGCACGACACCAAGCGGATCCGCCCCACCGGAAAGCCTGTCTCCCATCACCAGCAGCACTCCGATCGCGCCGGCCACAAGCCCCGCGATCCCGAGCAGGGAAAGCCGCTGGCCGAAGGCGAAACCGGCGGCGGCGACCGTGATCGGCAGGGCCGACGCGATGATCGCCGCGAGCGAGGCGTCGATCCACTGCATCGCGGTGAAGTTGAGGCCGAGATAGAGCGTGTTCTGGCACACTCCGAACAGCGCCGTCGCGATCCACTGCGCGCGTGTCAGCCGGATACGCTGCCCCAGCCACGCCGCTATCGCGACCCCCATGAACCCCGAGATCAGGAACCGCACCGTCAGGATGAGGAAGGGTGGCGCATAGGCGACCGCGATCTTGGCGGAGGTGAAGGCCGAAGCCCACATCACCACGAAGGCCAACCCCAGCCCCAATGCACGCAGATCCATGAAACGCGTCCTCCCCTTCGGCATTGCGGCCTATCATGGGGCCGCCGAACGCGCTATCGCTTCCTCATCGACGGAGGGGATCATGCAGCGCTTCGAAGCGGTGGTGTTCGATATTGGCAACGTGCTTCTGGAATGGAACTACGAGGCCTATTACACTGAGCGCTTCGGCGCCGAGGTCACCGCCCGCTTCCTCGCCGAGACGGATATGCTCGCCGCCCATTTCCTGACCGATGCGGGCGCCGGTTTCAGCGAGACCATCCGCGCCCACGAGGGGCGTCACCCGGACTGGGCGCACATGATCCGGCTCTGGCGGGAGGACTGGATCGCCATGTGCGCCCCGGTGATCGACGGCTCCGTCGCCCTGATGCGGGAGGTGCAGGCGCGGGGCACGCCCGTCTTCGCCCTGTCGAATTTCGGCGCGGAGAACTTCGAATGGACGGCCAATGCGCTGCCCTTCCTGCGCGAGTTCGACCGGGCGTTCATCTCCGGCCGGATGAAGATGGCGAAGCCCGATCCCGCGATCTACGCCGCCGTGGAACAGGAAAGCGGCCTGCCGGGCCACGCGCTCTTCTTCATCGACGACCGGGAGGAGAACTGCGCCGCCGCCGAACAGCGCGGCTGGCGGGCCCATCGCTTCGAAACGCCCGATCGCCTTCGCCCCGATCTGGAGCACGCGGGTCTTCTCTGACCCTTGCATTGCCGCCCGCCCGGGCGTATCCCCCGCCGGTCCGCGCATGGGGTGCGGACGGAAGTCCCCGCGACCTTCCTTAAAAAACGGTGAGACAATGCAACGTTCCCTGATCCCTGGCATCATCGCCATGGCGGCCGTCGTGGTCGCCTCCAACATCCTCGTGCAGTTCCTCCTGCTCGACGGCCTCCTGACATGGGGCGCCTTCACCTATCCCTTCGCTTTCCTCGTGACGGATCTCACGAACCGGTTCCTCGGGCGGGAGGCGGCGCGCAAGGTCGTCTTCGCCGGCTTCGCCGTGGGTGTCGTCTGCTCCCTGATCGCAAGCCAGATCGTCGGCGAATACGGGCCTCTGACGACCGTGCGGATCGCGGTGGGCTCCGGTATCGCCTTCCTGACGGCGCAACTGATCGACGTGGCGATCTTCGACCGGCTGCGCGATGGCCGCTGGTGGCGCGCGCCGCTCGCCTCGACGCTTGTGGGTTCGGCGGTGGATACCGCGCTCTTCTTCACGATCGCCTTCTCCGCCGCGTTGGTCTGGATGGATCCCGCGCAGCCCAACGCCTGGGCGCGAGAGCCTGCTCCGCTCCTTCTGGTGGGTCCGGAAGCGCCGCTCTGGATCACCCTCGCGCTTGCCGATTGGGGGGTGAAACTCGCCATGGCGCTCGTAGCGCTTGCACCATTTGGTGTCCTCACCCGGCGCGCCGTCTAGATTTTGCTTGATTCGCGACTCGGATATGTCACGCTCCTGATTGGTAGAAACCCACAGAAAGGAGGTGATCCGATGTCGAGTGAACTGTCGGAGAAGGTGGTGCGGACAGAAGGGGAGCAATTCTGCTGACGGGCAAACCCTGACGCATTACCTCCCTGAGGCTCCGGCCAGCCCGGATCACCTCTCCACATTCACGGGGGTCGCGCCTTGCGCGGCCCCTTTCCATTCTCATGTCTTCCCCAAATATCCCGGGGGAGTCGCTCCGTGAGGAGCGGCGGGGGCAGCGCCCCCTCACTGTCAGGGACGAAGCAATGCTCCGCATCACCGATGACATCGCGATCGAGGATTGGGAGATGACCGAGCAGTTCGTCCGGTCCTCGGGGCCGGGCGGACAGAACGTCAACAAGGTTTCCACTGCAGTTGAGCTTCGTTTCGAGGCCGAACGCTCGCCGAACCTGCCCGATTGGGTGAAGCGGCGGCTCCGCACCATCGCCGGGCGGCGCTGGACGAAGGACGGCGCCGTCATCGTCACTTCGGAGCGGCACCGCAGCCAGGCCATGAACCGGGAAGACGCGCGTGAGAAGCTGGCCGATCTGATCCGTCGCGCGACGGAGCGCCCCCGCCGCCGGATCGGCACGAAACCGACCCGCGGCAGCATCGAGCGGCGCCTGAAGGCGAAGAAGACGCGCGGACAGGTCAAGGCGCTGCGCGGTTCGGTCGATCCCGACTGACCGGCGTGCCGTCACGGGTGCGTTCTTGATCTGTCACAAAGTCCATTTGCGGAATGGAAAATAGGTTTCCCCCGGTTCAGATGAATGGAGGACGCCATGGCCGATGGTGCAATGGAGGTGGCCCAGCCGCTTCGGTTCGATCAATCGCAATACCCATATTCGACGAAGATGCGCCGCGCCGTCTACGAGAAACAGAAGGCGGCGCTTCAGGTCGAGCTTCTCAAGGTGCAGGCCTGGGCGAAGGAAACGGGGGAGCGGATCGTCATCCTTTTCGAGGGGCGGGACGCAGCCGGCAAGGGCGGCACGATCAAGCGCTTCATGGAGCATCTCAATCCGCGGGACGCGCGCGTCGTCGCGCTCAACAAGCCCTCGGAGACCGAACGCACGCAATGGTATTTCCAGCGCTATATCGAGCATTTGCCGAGCGCGGGGGAGATCGTCCTGTTCGACCGATCATGGTACAACCGCGCCGGCGTGGAGCGGGTGATGGGGTTCTGCGAGCCTTCCGACTACCTCGAATTCATGCGCCAGACGCCGGAACTGGAACGGATGCTCACCCGCTCGGGCATCCGGCTGTTCAAGTACTGGTTCTCGGTCAGCCAGGACGAGCAGCGCCGCCGCTTCGGCAGCCGCGAGGTCGATCCGCTCAAGCAGTGGAAACTCAGCCCGATCGACCGCGCGAGCCTCGACAAGTGGGACGACTACACCGAGGCGAAGGAGGCGATGTTCTTCTACACCGACACGAAGGACGCCCCCTGGACGGTCATCAAGTCCGACGACAAGAAGCGCGCGCGGATCAACTGCATGCAGCACTTCCTCGCGAGCCTGCCCTATCCCGGGCGCAACCATCGCGTCGCCCACGGTCCCGACCCGAAGATCGTCGGCAGCGCAGCCCATGTCATCCACAAGGACGAGCATATCCTGGGCAAGACGCTCCACCCCGATCTTCGCAAGACGGACGGGCTCCAGGCCGCCGACTGATCGGCGGCCTGCAACGGGGTCAGAGCTGTTCGTCGAGAAAATCGAGAAGGGCGTCCCACGAACCCTGATCGGCCGAGAGATCGTAGTCCCGCGATCCCCAGACCGTGAAGGAATGGCGCGCGCCGCCGAAGACCTGTGCATCATGCTCGATGCCTGCCTCCTGAAGCTGGTCGAGCAACGCGGCGAGATCGGCCATGCCCGAAACCGGATCGGCCGAGCCGTGCAGCAGAAGGACCGGCGCGGTCACGTCGTCGTAGGTCTGCCCTTCGGGCAGGCCGAGACCACCATGAAAGCTGACGAACCCGTCCGTTTCGGCGCCTGCCCGCGCCATTTCGAGCACCGCCGCGCCACCGAAGCAGTAGCCGAGCACGACGACGCCCTCGCTCGCTCCGGGGATGTTCGCGGCTTCGGCCAGCGAGCCGAGGAGCCTTTCGCGGAAGGTTTCCCGATCACCATAGAGCGCACCGGACAGGGCGCGATACTCGTCGATGGACTGCGGATCGGTTTCGGCGCCGTAGACATCGATCGCGAAGGCGGTGTAGCCGAGCGCGGCGAGCATATCCGCCCGACGTTCCTCGTAATCCGTCATCCCGTCCCAATCGTGGATCAGGATCACGGTTCCGCGGGTTTCCGGCAGATCGGTGTTGTAGGCGACATAGCCTTCGAAGGTCTCTCCGCCGACGGTATACTGGTGGTAGGCCCCTTCGATGGCCGCGTTTGCGCCCGAAGCCGTGAGAACCACAGCAGTCGCGATTGCAAATCCTCGCATGGGTCTTCCTCCTTTTGTGTTGCGATGCGGGTTGAGCTAGGGCGAAATCGCTGGCTGCAAGGCCACGTTTCGGGATGATGCCATGACGGATGCGCTTCTGTCGGACGCCCTGCGGCAGACGCTCCTGAGCGCCGGAACCCGCATGGATGTTCCGGCCGGGACGGTCCTTTTCCGCGCGGGCGACACGGCGCCGGGTTTCGTCGTGGTCCTCTCGGGCAGCGTTCGTGTCGATCATGAAAGCGAAACCGGTCGGCGAATCCTGCTCTACCGGGTCGAACCGGGCGGCCCCTGCGTTCTGACGACGAACGGCCTGATCGCCGGCGCGCTATACGATGCGGAGGGCACCGCCGAGGACGACAGCGAGATCCTCATGCTTTCTCCGGCCCGGTTCGATGCGCTGATGGAAGGCAGCGCCGATTTCCGGCGCTATGCCCTGGCGAGTTTCACCAATCGTTTGCGGGACCTGATGGATCTCATCGAGGAACTGATGGTGCGCAGAATCGACCTGCGGCTGGCCGGATGGCTTTCCCAGCGCGATCAGATCGAGTCGACGCATCAGGCGATCGCCGATGAGCTCGGCACCGTGCGGGAAGTCGTCTCCAGAATGCTCAAGGAATTCGAGCGAAAGGGCTGGGTCGCACTTGCCCGCGGTCGCGTCGAGATCCGCGATGCGACCGCGCTCCACGCCTATTCCCGGACGGGCGTGTGACCCCGGTCACAGAACGGATTTCGGCGATTCGCTAGACGGGATCATGGATCGAAGAAAGGAAACGACCATGACCATCGCCAAGAACGTCGGAAGCATCGACCGGATCCTGCGTATCGTCGTCGGTATCGCGCTGCTCTCCCTTGTCGTCGTCGGCCCGCAGTCCCTGTGGGGCCTGATCGGTATCGTTCCGCTCGTGACGGGGCTGTTCAGCTTCTGCCCGCTTTATTCGCTGATCGGCGTGAAGACCTGCCGCGCGTCGTGAGGCGCTGTTGATCCAGCGCAAGGCGCGTGCGTCGGCGCTGGATAAACAGGAGCCATCTGAAAACCGGAGGGTGTGATGCCTTTTTGCAAGAATGTCGGTCAGCTTGAGCGGTTCCTCCGCATCAATCTCGGCCTCGTGCTGCTTCTGGCGGTGTTCATCGGCCCGCAGACGCCCTGGGGCCTGATCGGGATCGTGCCGCTGGTGACCGGACTGTTCGAGTTCTGCCCGGCCTATCTGCTGACGAAGGGAAATCCCTTCACAGGTCAGGGGCGCTCCGTCCCGGCGGAGTGATCTGCCCTAGCGCATCGTGAAGGAGAGGGCCCCGAGGCCCTCGATCCGCGCTTCCACCGCGTCGCCCCGCTCGAGCTGGCCGACGCCTGCCGGCGTTCCGGTGAAGATCAGATCGCCGGGCGCAAGCGTGAAGAGCTGCGACAGCCGCGCGATCACCTCCGGCACCGACCAGATCAGTTGGGCGAGGTCTCCCGCCTGCCGCGTTTCGCCATTGACGGAGAGCGTGATCGCGCCGGTATCGGGGTGCCCGACCGTCTCTGCGGCGTGGATCGCCGCGATCGGCCCGGAAGCGTCGAACGCCTTGCCGACCTCCCACGGTCTCCCCGCCTTTTTCGCCGCGCCCTGAAGATCCCTGCGGGTCAGATCGACACCGACGGCGTATCCGAAGACGTGATCAAGCGCCGCGGTTTCTGAAATGTCCCCGCCACCCGTATGCAGCGCCACCACGAGTTCGACCTCGTGATGCAGGTCCCGGGTCATCGTCGGGTAGGGCACGTCCCCGCCGCCGATCACGAGGTCATCGGGGTTCTTCTGGAAGAAGAAGGGCGGTTCCCTGTCCGGATCGTGCCCCATCTCACGGGCGTGCTCGGCATAGTTCCGACCGACGCAATAGACCCGCCGGACGGGAAAGGTCTCGATCCGGTTTGCGATGGGGATGAGGACGGTTGGGGGCGGCGCGAAAAGGGTCGGCATCGGCTCGTGTTCCTGCTTGCGGTCCTTTTCGCTCTAGCCCAGCCTGCACGCTCTGACCAGCGGGGGGACAATGGCGCGCGTCTATGCGATCGGAGACATCCACGGCCATCTGGAAAAGCTTCGGGCGGCGCATCGCCTGATCGAGGCGGATCGTGCGCGTTGCGGAGACGATGCCGCACCGGTCATCCATACCGGCGATCTCGTGGACCGCGGCCCCGACAGCAAGGGTGTTCTGGAATGGCTGATCGAAAAGACGCGCACCGACAGCCGCCAGATCGTCCTGAAGGGCAATCACGACCGAATGCTGGAGTGGTTCCTCCGGGATGAGCCGCGCCACGATCCGCGCCTCTATGCCGGGCTGACCTATCTGAGCGAGATGATCGGCGGTCGGGCCACGCTTCTGTCCTACGATGTCGATCCCACCGCGCCTTTCGCGGAGGTGCATGCCGAGGCGCGGGCGCGGGTGCCCGACGAGCATTGCGCCTTTCTTGCGTCACTGCCGCTGTGGCACGCTTGCGGGGAGTGTCTGTTCGTTCATGCCGGGATCAGGCCGGGGTGCGCGATGGCGGAGCAGACGGAAGAGGATCTGGTCTGGATCCGGGACGATTTCATCTTCGATACGCGCGATCACGGGGCGCTCGTCGTGCACGGACACACGCCCGTCGATGCGGTCGAACACCATGGAAATCGCGTCAATCTCGATACGGGCGCGGCCTTCGGCGGGCCGCTTTCCGCAGTCGTGATCGAGGGGCGGCAGGTGTGGCTTCTCACGGCGAGCGGCCGTCGGCAGGTCGCCTGATCAGCGACAATGATCCTCGATCAGCCGTGCGATGAAGGCATCGCAGCGCGACAACTGGTCGACGGCGATCCATTCATCGGGCTGGTGAGCTTGCGCGATGTCGCCCGGTCCGCAAACCACGGTGGAGATACCGCCGGATTGGAAGTGCCCCGCTTCCGTCGCGTAGGCCACGCGATGCTCTCCGTTGTCGCCGGTCAGCCGCCGCGCGAGGGCCCCTGCCGCGCCGCGAGGCTCGGGGCTGCATCCCACGACGCTTGCGATCGTGCGGATATCCACGCCCGCGTCGGGACTGACGAGCCTCATCCCGGTCTCGAGCGCCTGCGCTTCCGCCCGATAGCGATCGATCCATCCATCGAGCGGTTCACCCGGCATCGCGCGGATATCGGTCTCGAAGACGCAATCGCGGGCCGTGATGTTGTGCGCGGTTCCGCCCCGCACGAGACCGGTATGAAGGGTCGTGTAGGGCGGATCGAATGCGGGATCGCCCGGCTGCGTGGAATTGGCGGCGGTCTGGGCATCGAGCCAGGTGATCAGCTTCGCGGCAAAGGAGATCGCCGAAACCCCGCGGTGAATCAGGGAGGAGTGCACTTCGTGCCCCCGCACACGGGTTTCCAGCACGGCGATGCCCTTGTGCCCGGACACGACCCTGAGGCCCGTCGGCTCGCCCACGATACAGGCCGCGGCCGGCGGCAGAACCTGTCCCATCGCCGCGATGAGCGGCGGCGCCGCTTCGCAGCCGATCTCCTCATCGTAGGAGATCGCGATCTGGATGGGGCGCTTCATCGGTGCGGCGACCATGGCCGGGACGGCCGAGAGGACGCAGGCGAGAAACCCTTTCATGTCGGTCGTGCCGCGCCCGTGCAGCCGGCCGTCCCGTTCCGTGAGAGTCCAGGGATCCATCGTCCAGGGCTGCCCATCGACGGGCACGACATCGGAATGGCCCGAGAGGATCGTTCCGCCCGGCGCATCGGGCCCGACCATGGCGTAGAGGCTCGCCTTGGGTTCCGTTCGATCCTCGACACGACGGGCGGCGACGCCATGATCGGCTAGATATGCCTCGATCCAGTCGATCATCGGCAGGTTCGTCCGGTCGGAGACGGTGGGAAAGGCGACAAGCGCCTGAAGGATCGCGCGGGTGTCCATAGACGTCGGCATAGCCGTCCTCCCGGGGTTGCCTGTCCCCGGAAACAGGGCATCACCCGGACCCGAGGTCAACCGAGATTGGTGATTGCCCCGGAGTTCCCGCTGGTATCTAGTTGAAATGAAGTAAAGCCGGGGGGCGGTTTTGGAATGACAGCAAACAGCGCGCCGTTGCTGGATGTCAGAAACCTCGAAACACGGTTCCGCACGCGTGACGGCTTCGTTCACGCGGTCAATTCCGTAAGCTTCTCGGTGGCGCCGGGGGAACTCGTCGGCGTCGTCGGGGAAAGCGGTTCGGGAAAATCCGTCACGATGATGTCGCTGATGGGCCTCCTGCCCAAATCCGCGCTTGTCGATGCTGACTCGATTTCGCTTGCCGGAACGGAACTGACGACGCTCGGGGCGGCGGCCATGCGCAAGGTGCGGGGGCGCGATGTCGGTTTCGTTTTCCAGGATCCGATGACGTCGCTCAATCCGGTTTTCACCGTCGGCTACCAGATCTCGGAGGGGCTGCGGACCCATCGCGGCCTGTCGAAGGCACAAGCGCGGGACCGTGCGGCGGAGATGCTCAGCCTTGTCGGCATTCCCGATGCCGAACAACGGCTCGATGATTTTCCGCACCAGTTCTCGGGCGGCATGCGCCAGCGGGTGATGATCGCCATGGCGCTGGCCACCGATCCCAAGCTCCTGATCGCCGATGAGCCGACGACCGCGCTCGATGTCACGATCCAGGCGCAGATCCTCGAAATCGTGAAGGACCTGCGCGAACGGCTGTCGATGGGCATCGTCTGGATCACCCATGACCTCGGCGTTGTTGCCGGGATCGCCGACCGTGTGATCGTCATGTATGGCGGTCAGATCGTCGAGGAGGCGCCGGTCAAGGAACTGTTCGCCAACCCGCGACACCCCTACACCGTCGCGCTTCTGGAGACGTTGCCAAGCCTCACCGGCGAGCGGGCCGAGCGCCTTCGCACGATCGAGGGACAGCCGCCGATCCTCATGGCGCCGCCCGCGCAATGCCCCTTCGCCGCGCGCTGCCGCAACGTGATGGACCGGTGCAGGCAATCCAATCCGGCGCGGATCGATGTGGGCGCGGGCCATTCGGTGGCCTGTTTCCTCGCCCATGACCAGGAGGCCGCCCATGCGTGACGGCGCCCGGCCCCTTCTGGAGGTAAAGAACCTCAGGATGTATTTCCCGATCCACGCGGGCATCCTGCGCCGCAAGGTCGGAGAGGTGAAAGCCGTCGACGACGTGAGTTTCGAGGTTTTCGAAGGGGAAACGCTCGGGCTCGTCGGAGAGTCGGGTTGCGGGAAGTCGACGACGGGCCGGGCGATTCTGCGTCTCTACGATCCGACCGGCGGGCAGGTCGTTCTCGATGGCCGCGATATCGCGACGCTGAGCCCGCGGGACCTGCGCCGGATGCGGACCGAGATGCAGATGATCTTCCAGGATCCGCAGGCTTCGCTGAATCCCAAGATGACCGTGGGGAGGGTCATCGAGGAACCGCTGCTCGAGCACCGGCCCGACATGAGCCAGCAGGAACGCGATGACCGCGTGCGCGACCTGATGGATGCCGTTGGCCTCAACCGCACCTTCGTCGATCGCTATCCCCACGAGTTTTCCGGGGGGCAACGCCAGCGGATCGGGATCGCGCGAGCATTGGCGCTGGAGCCGCGCTTCATCGTCTGCGACGAGCCGATCGCGGCGCTCGATGTCTCGATCCAGGCGCAGGTCGTGAACCTGCTGGAGGACCTGCAGGACAGGATGGGGCTGACCTATCTGTTCATCAGCCATGACCTCAGCATGGTGCGCCACCTCGCCGATCGCGTCGCGGTCATGTATCTGGGCAAGATCGTGGAGCTTGCGCCCTCGTCGCAACTCTACACCGATCCGCGACATCCCTATACGAAGGCGCTCCTGAGCGCCGTGCCCGAGCCCGATCCACGCGAAGAGACCCGGCGGGAGCGGATCATTCTGCAGGGTGACGTGCCGAGCCCGGCCAACCCACCGAAGGGATGCAATTTCTGCACACGGTGCCCCGCCGTGCAGGACATCTGCCGGCAAAAGGATCCCGAGTGGCGCGAAATCGCCGATGGGCGTTTCGTGGCGTGCCACTTTGCGGAATAATGAAAACCATCAAGACGCGGGGAACGCGCTCAACAAACCGACAAGGAGAAAGAGATGAAGCTTAAGACCCTCATGGCCAGTGCCGCGGTCGTCGCCATGGCCACCGCCGCCCAGGCCGAGCGCGGCTCGGACGGGCAGCTCAACATCATCTACTGGCAGGCTCCGTCCCTGCTGAACCCGTATCTTTCGGGCGGCACGAAGGAGCTGGAAGCCGCCTCCCTCGTGATCGAGCCGCTCGCGCGCTACAACGAGAACGGCGAGATGGTGCCCTGGCTCGTGGACGAGATCCCGACCGTGGAGAACGGCGGTGTGTCCGAGGATCTGACCCAGATCACATGGGTTCTGTCCGAGGGCATCACGTGGTCCGACGGCACTCCGCTCACCGCCGCGGACGCTGTCTTCACGTGGCAGTACTGCACCCATCCCGAGGGCGGCTGCGCCCAGCTTTCCAACTACACGGATGTGGAGAACGTGGAGGCGGTGGACGACCGGACGATCCGGATCACGTTCTCGGTTCCCAAGCCTTTCCCCTATGGCCCGTTCGTCGGTGCGCAGTCGCCGATCATCCAGGCGGCGCAATTCGCCGATTGCCTCGGCACGGCCGCCGTCCAGTGCACGGAGGAGAACTTCTATCCGATCGGCACGGGCCCGTTCGTGGTGACGGATTTCCGCGCCAACGACGTCGCGACCTTCGAGGCCAACCCGAACTATCGCGTGCCCGACCAACCCGCCTTCGCCAGCGTCAATTTCAAGGGCGGTGGCGACGCGGCATCCGCGGCGCGTTCCGTGCTCGAAACCGGTGAGTTCGACTACGCCTGGAACCTCCAGGTCGAGCCCGAGATCCTCGCACAGATGGCTGCTGCCGGGCGTGGCGAAGTGATCTCCGCCTTCGGCACATCCGTGGAGCGGCTCATGGTGAACTTCACCAACCCCGATCCTGCGCTGGGCGAAGAGCGGGCGACGCTGGCCCACCCGCACCCGTTCCTGACCGATCCGCAGCTCGTTCGCGCGCTCTCCATCGCGATCGACCGGGAGATCATCGTCGAGGCGGGATACGGTGAAGCCGGGCGTCCGACCTGCAACGTGTTGCCCGCACCGGCGATCTATGCCTCGACCAACAATGACTGGTGCCTCGACTACAACCCCGAAGAGGCCAACCGCATCCTCGACGAACTCGGCTGGGAGCGCGGCTCCGACGGGATCCGGGAGCGCGACGGCATTCGCCTGTCGGTGCTCTACCAGACCTCGACGAACTCCGTGCGCCAGGGCACCCAGGCGCTCATCAAACAGATGTGGGAGGAGATCGGCGTCGAAACCGAGCTTCGCAACATCGATGCCTCCGTCTTCTTCGGCGGCGACCAGTCGAGCCCGGACACGTTCCAGAAGTTCTTCGCCGATATCGAGATGTACACCAACAACTTCGATGGCACGGACCCCGAGCGTTACATGGCCAACTGGGCCTGCAACGAGATCCCGTCCCCGGACAATCTCTGGCTCGGCAACAACATGCCGCGCTACTGCACCGAGGAATACGACGCCCTCGTCGCGGAGATGTCCCAGACGGCCGATCTCAACGAGCGGGCGCGCCTCGCCATCGCGATGAACGACATGCTGATGAACGCCGGTGCGATCATCCCGCTCGTCCACCGTGGCGGTGTCTCCGCCCGTTCCGTCACGCTCGAAGGCGTGCGGATGAACGAGTGGGACTCGGAGCTGTGGAACATCGCCGAGTGGTCCCGCGCCGAGTGATCGGCGTTCCTCCGGCCTCCGCCGGTGCACCCAACCGCACGGAGCGGCGGCCAACCCGCCGCTCCACCCCGCAAAGCCCATGACCAGAGACGCCGATGCTGACCTACACGATCAGACGCCTCCTCTTCGCGATCCCGACGCTTCTGGCCATCAGCTTCATCATCTTCGCCATTCTCGACCTCGCGCCGGGCGATCCAACGGCAAGCCTGCCGCTGACGGTTCCGCCCGATGTGCGGGCGCAGATCCGCGCATCCCTCGGCCTTGATGAACCCTTCCTGATCCGCTACGTCCTGTGGCTGAACCAGTTCCTCGTGAACGAACCGCTGAACCTGATCGAACAATGGTTCGGGATAACCATCGGGGATGGCGAGCGGCTGCGCGTCGTCTCGTGGGCCACCCGCTCCCCCGTGACGGATCTCATCGCCGAGCGCCTGCCCCAGACCCTCTGGGTCGTCGGAATGAGCCAGGTGATCGCGGTCCTGATCGCCGTGCCGATCGGCGTGATCTCCGCCTACCGGCAGTATTCCTGGATCGACCAGGCCGGCACGCTCTTCTCCATGATCGGGTTCTCGGTGCCGACCTTCTTCACGGGCCTCCTGTTCATCGTGATCTTCTCGGTGAACCTGCAGTGGTTCCCGTCGATCTACGACACGACGCTCGTGGTGAATTCCTGGGAGACGTTCGTGGAACAGATCCGCCAGATGATCATGCCGACGATGGTGCTGGCGCTCTTCACCGCCGCGCAGATCAGTCGCTACATGCGTGCCTCCATGCTCGACAATCTCAACCAGGACTACGTTCGCACCGCGCGTGCAAAGGGCCTGAGAGAGCGGTCCGTGCTTCTCATCCATGTCCTGCGCAATTCGATGATCCCGGTCGTGACGGTGATCGCGCTGAACATCCCCACGATATTCGGCGGGGCGATCATCACCGAACAGATCTTCCGGGTGAACGGGATCGGGCAGCTTCTGATCACGGGGATCGTCGGGGCGGATATCCCGCTCGTGCAGACGCTGACCTTCATCTTCGCGATCCTGATCGTGCTGTTCAACCTGATCGCAGACATCCTCTACGGCCTGCTCGATCCGAGGATCCGCTATGACTGACCTCACCGCCCTCAACGAGATGCCGAAGCATCGCAGCTATGCCCGCGATGTCTGGGACCAGTTCCGCAA
>JBMYPI010000007.1:0-7468 GCA_049600155.1 Rubricella sp. | reverse complement strand
TCGACGATCTCTGGGTCAAGTGGTTCGAGCGCCCGATGATCCGCGACGTCGATCCGCAGTTCATGAACATCCGGATGCGCAATGCGGGGCCGAGCTGGGCGCATCCGATGGGCACCGACAATCTCGGCCGGGACATCTTCGCCCAGGTGCTTCAGGGCGGGCGGGTAAGCCTTGCCGTCGGCATCACCGCGATGCTGCTCGCGCTCGTGCTCGGCACGATCGTCGGGGTGATCGCGGGCTACTACAAGCGCCTCGACGGGCCGCTCATGCGCCTCACCGACCTCTTTCTCGCGCTGCCGCTCCTGCCGCTCCTGCTCGTCATCATCATGCTCTTCCGCGACAGCCTCCGTGCGACCTTCGGTCCGGAGACGGGGATCTTCCTGCTGATCGTGTTCATCATCGGGGTCACGAGCTGGATGCAGACGGCGCGGATCGTGCGCGGCGACGTGCTCGCGCTCAAGGAGCGGGAATTCGTCCTTGCCGCGCGTTCCATAGGCACGCCCTCGCGCAGGATCATCACGCGGCACATCCTGCCCAACGTGATCTCTCCGATCATGGTCTCCGCCACGCTAGGCGTTGCCAATGCGATCATCACCGAAAGCGCGCTGAGTTTTCTCGGCCTCGGCTTCCCGCCGGATTTCCCGACATGGGGCCGGCTTCTCTTCGACGGCAAGGACTTCCTGACGCTTACCCCCGAGCGGGTGTTCTGGCCCGGCCTCGCGATCTCGCTGACGGTGCTTTCGGTCAACTATATCGGAGACGGTCTGCGAGACGCGCTCGATCCGCATATCCGCGGGCGCTGACCGGCGTTTCTCATGTCTTCGGCAAATATCCCCGCCGGAGGCTCCCGCGCCTTCCGCTCATGCAGCGTAGAGGGCGGCGAACTTCGCGTTGAGATACCTCACGAGCGGCGTTGATGTCGGCATATGGCCGACGGCGCGCTCGATCAGCTCCGAAGGCGCGTGGCGGCGGCTCGGGCGGTGAATGTGTTCACCCATGAAAGCCACAAGGCCCGACATGTCCCCGGCCGCAACTTCGGCGTCGAGATTCGGACGCTCCTCCCGCAGTTTCGCGACAAGTTCACCGGCATAGATGTTGCCGAGCGTGTAGGTCGGGAAATAACCGAACAGGCCATGCGCCCAGTGCACGTCCTGCAGCACGCCGCGCTTCGCATCCGGTACCGCCACGCCGAAATCGGCCGCGAAACGGTCGTTCCACGCGGTTTCGAGATCATCCACCGAAAGATCCCCCGCAATCAGCGCGCGTTCGAGGTCGAAGCGCATCATCACATGCAGGTTGTAATGCACCTCGTCCGCCTCGGTGCGGATGAAGCCGGTCTCCACCGCGTTGAGCTGGGCGTAGAGATCATCCGGCCCCTTCGCGCCGAAATCACCGAAGGCGTCGCGCATCTTCGGATACAGCCATTCGGCGAAGGCGCGCGAGCGGCCGATCTGGTTCTCGAAGGAGCGGGACTGGCTTTCATGTACGCCCATCCCAGCATCCTCGCCCACCGGCTGGAAGATCAGGTCGGGGTCGAGGTTCTGTGAATAGACGGCGTGACCCACCTCGTGGATGGTCGAATAGAGGCAATCGAACGGGTCGTTTTCGTTGACCCGCGTGGTGATCCGCACATCGCCGTTGTTGCCGGAACTGAACGGGTGAATCGCGAAATCGAGCCGTCCGCCCGCGAAATCGTAGCCGAAGACCTCTGCGATCTCGCGCGCCAGGGTGACCTGAGCCTCGCGCGGAAACGGGCCGATCAGACGGGGCGGGCGGCGGTCGCTGTCGGCGATACGGGCGCGCAGATCCGAAAGGCTTGGGCGCAGATCTCCGAAGATGCGGTCCAGCTGCGTCGCCGTCATGCCCGGCTCGTAATCGTCCAAGAGCGCGTCATAGGGCGTCTGCCCGGGTTCGGCGAGTGCCTCCGCCGCTTCCTGTTTGAGCGCGACCATCCGGGCGAGCGTGGGCGCGAAAGCGGAGAAATCCGAGCACTCCCGCGCATCGGCCCAGATGCGCAATCCGTCGGATGCAAGGCGCGCGGTTTCTTCTGCAAGGCGCCGGGGGATGCGCGTGGCGCGGTGGTGGCGTTTCTCCGCCTCGGCCACGTTGACGCGCGCCTCCGGTGTGAGGCTCGCCCGGTCGATCCGGGCAATCAGTTCACCGAGGCGCGGATCGGTCCATTTGTCATGGGCGAGTGCTTCGATCACCGCCATCTGCTCGGCCCGCTGTGCCCCGCCGCGTTCGGGCATCATGGTTTCCTGGTCCCAGCCGAGCGCCATGGAAACCTGAGAGAGCGCGGCGCATTCCCGCAAACGGGCCAGCAGCTCGTCATAGGCAGTGTCGGTCATGATGTCTCTCCGGACGGGCGGGGTGAAAGCCGCTCTGAAAGGGCAAGATGTGCAAGCGCGAAAAGGGCGGCAAGGCCCGCGACCCAGCCGGTCGCGCCCAGCCCGCCCTGGGCGATCACGAAGCCGCCGATGGCACCGCCCAGCGCGGCCCCGACATAGATCGATGCCGCGTTGAGCGCGAGCGCGACATTGGCGGCCTCTCCGCCCGCCCGCACCACGCGGATCTGTTGCGCGGCGACGAAGGACCAGCCGAACACCGCCCACAGGAGCACCAGCAGCCAGAGCGCCCAGCCGGGCATCGGCAGGAAGGAGAAGGCCGGCATGAGGATGGCCTGCGCGACGCACAGGATGGCGAGCGTCCGCCCGGCGCCGATCCTGTCGGACAGGAACCCGCCCATGATGTTGCCGAGGACGGCGCCGAGACCGAAGAGGACAAGCGCAGCGGTGATCCCGTCACGCCCGTATCCCATGCCTTCGGAAAGGAGCGGCGCCATGTAGGTGTAGACGATGTAGATCGCCCCGAGGAAACTCGCGGTAAAGAGGATCACGAGCATCAGCCGGGGTGTTGCGAGCACCCGCCCGAGGGTTGCAAGGCCAGCCGCGCGGAACGGCAGGTCGCCGGGAACGCGAAGAAAGACGGCAACCGCCGCCAGGGCGGCAAGCCCGCCCGTGATGATGAATGCCGTCTGCCAGCCGAACGTGTAGCCGATCCACGATCCGGCCGGAACGCCCGCGACCTGCGCGATAGTCAGCCCTGCGAAAACGGCGGCGAGCGCCTTTCCCTGTCGCTCCGGCGCGGCAGTCGCGGCTGCGACACCGGCGGTGACAGGCGTGAACATCCCCGCACCGAACGCCATGACGACCCGCGCGATCAGAAGGGTCCCGTAGTCGGGCGCCACGGCGCACAGGATGGCGCCAGCCGCGAACAGCGCCATGCCGAGGGTCAGCACCCTTGCCCGTGGCCAGGCCCCGGTGAGCGCGATGGCGAGCGGAGAGCCGACGGCATAGGCCAGTGCGAAGATGGTCATGACCCATCCCGCCTCTGCCGGGGACAGGCCATAGGCCGCCGCGATGGGGTTCAGAAGACCCACGGCCACGAACACGCCCATGCCGATCACGAAATTGGCGGCGGAAAGGAGCGGGATGAGCATGAGGCCTCGCGGGGATGGGACGGGTTCAGTCCTAAAGCCCCGCCGGCATGGCGGAAAGCGGTTTCAGTCCCGTATCTCGTCTGGCTCGGGGTGCAGCCCATAGGGCGCGACCGTTCGCCAGACGTGTTCGGGCACCATGTTCTTCATCTTCGCGCGTTCCGAATGGCGCAGGTGCAGGACGGTCTCGATCGCTTTCATCTCCACCCGCGCGCGCGCGAATTCGAGGCCGCGTGGCCCGACCCTCGGTTGAAGGAAGGCGGCGATGGGCCGGGCCCAGTCCGGCATCGCGCGCAGGGGCAGGCCGCCCGCCGCGCGTTCGGTGTTCGCCAGAAAGCCCTTCACGGCCGTCTGCCGCTTGCCCTTGTCGGTGAGCGGCCTTTCCTCGATCTCGTCTTCAAGGAGCGCTGCGAGCTCTTCTCCGCGGTCGTTCCGAACGATCAGCCACTGGTCGCCGTCGCCGCCCATATAACCGACCGTGATGTCAGCGAGGCGGTTGGTGTAGTCGACACAGGTGCGGCAGGTCAGCGGGAAGAAGTCCGACGGAAGCTTCGAGATCGGAAGCTTCAGGAAGGGGATCCTCCGTGCCGGTCGCCCATCGTCGAACCGTAGTTCGACGCGGTAATCGGCCCGGAATTCGAGATAGCTGATCGTCTCCGGCCTCTTGTCCAGAAGGTCGAGA
The DNA here is from genome assembly GCA_049600155.1 of Rubricella sp. Classification (GTDB taxonomy): domain Bacteria; phylum Pseudomonadota; class Alphaproteobacteria; order Rhodobacterales; family Rhodobacteraceae; genus Rubricella. The sequence goes on along the minus strand of JBMYPI010000007.1, from coordinate 3,290 downwards.
AAGAGGTGGAAATTCTCCGTCGTCGTGTTGTCCGAGCATGGGGTGCCGATGACGTAGATCCGTTCGAAACCGAGCTCGTCCTCCAGCGCGCGCAGGGCGTGGACCTGGCAGGGTATGCCGATGAGCGCGATCCGGTGGTGTCCCGCCTCGCGCGCCGGTTCCAGGAGCGCCAGTGTCGGTGCATAGCCCATCCGCATGCCCCGGCAGGCCGCCATCTGAGCAGGGTCGGTCACGATGACGGGCATCGGTTTCCAGCGGTCGTCGGGATCGGGCGCGACGGTGAGGATCGCGTCCACCGCTCCGGTTTCAAGCAGGCGTTCGGCGATCCGCGTCGTTATGCCGGTCCATTGCGCGCCTTCGACCGGCGCCCTCAGTCGGGCGCGAACCATGCGGGTGTAGGGGCCGAAAAACGCTTCTTCGCCACGGTTCGGGTCGGTTTGGCGTCCATGAGCGGAAACCTCCCTCGCCGTGTAATCCGGTGCGATGAACTGGCAGGCGCGCCCGCAGGCCTTCCCGTCACCGATCCGGGAAATGCCGCAATCCGTGCACATCCCCGGGCGTGGAGCGCCACCGATGCGAGGGGCGAGCGGTTGGGGAGAGGGGTCGAGTGGCATGGCGCGGTCCGATATCGTGTCACATGTCAATCTAGACTGACACACCGGGCGGACAAGCGACAGCCTTCATTCCCGCGCGTAAGGGTCATCGTAGCGGGTGATGTCGTCCTCGCCCAGATAGGCGCCCGTTTGCACTTCGATCAGTTCGAGATCGACCTTACCGGGATTCTCGAGCCTGTGCCGCGCTCCGAGCGGGATGAAAACCGACTCGTTCTCGGCGACGAGCTTCCTGTCCCCATTCACTGTCACGCGGGCCGTTCCGGCCACGACGATCCAGTGTTCGGCGCGGTGGACATGCGACTGCAGGCTGAGCGCCCGGCCCGGATGCACGACGATGCGCTTCACCTGGTAGCGGCCATTGCGGGTCAGCGTCTCGAACCAGCCCCAGGGCCGATGGTCGCGTGGATAGACATCCGCCTGCGGCGCTCCCTCCGCACGGAGGGCTTCGACCACCATCCGAACGTCTTCGGCCCTGTCCCGGGCGGCAATCAGGACCGCATCGCGCATCGCCACGGCGACGACGCCTTCGAGACCGAGGCCGACGATCCGCTGCCCGGGACTCTCCGCGCGAAGAAGGCTGTCGGAGCAATCGAGCGCCGTCGCATCCCCCGAAAGGGCGTTGCCATCCCGATCCGAAAGCTCGGCCTGAACGGCCGCCCAGGTTCCGAGATCGTTCCACCGCCCGGCATAGGGGACGACCGAAAGCGCGTCGGCCCGTTCCATGAGCGCATAGTCCACCGATATGTCGGGCATCGCACTCCAGGGTTCCGGCGCGAGCCGCAGGAATCCCAGATCGGTGCGTGCCTCCGCCACACTCCGGCGCGCGAGATCGAGGATCTCCGGCGCGTGCCGTTGGGCGGTTTCGATCAGCGTGGAGGCGCGGAACAGGAACATGCCCGCGTTCCAGAGGTATCTGCCCGATGCCAGCATCGCTTCCGCCGTGGCGTGATCGGGTTTCTCCACGAACCGGACGAGAGGGAGCGGTCCGTCTCCCGGATGGGTTTCGCACTCCAGCCAGCCATAGCCCGTCGCCGGCCTGTCGGGCGCGATCCCGAGGGTGACGATCCGCCCGGCGTCTGCTTCCTCGATCCCGCGACGCAACGCCTCCTCGAACGGTCCGATGTCCGGCATGACGTGATCGGATGGCAGCGCAAGGATGAGGGCGTCGGGATCGGATTGCGCGACATGGACCGCGGCCGACACGATCGCAGGTGCGGTGTTGCGCGGTTCGGGTTCGATCAGGATCGCGCCGGGGTCGACCCCGACAGCGGCCATCTGCTCTGTCACGATGAAGCGGAAATCCGATGCCGTGACGGCGACCGGCCGCTTGAAAAGCGGGCCAGAGACGCGCTCGAGCGCCGCCTGGAAGAGCGATCCCGTCCCGATGAAGGCGCTGAATTGCTTGGGGAAACTCTTTCTGGAGAGAGGCCAGAGACGGCTACCGCTCCCGCCGCAGAGGATCACGGGCACAATCGGGTCATGCATGGCTCTACTCCTGCCTCGCATTCTCCCTCGCCCGGGTCGACGCTACACGCGCGGCCCCGGCTTGGCCAGCGACAATCGGCTTTACCGGGCTGGTGCGAGATGGGATGACGGCACTGTAGCGACGATTGGGAAGGGCATGGCGACAATCCTCGTAACGGGCGGTGCGGGTTATATCGGCTCCCATGCGTGCAAGGCGCTGGCCGAGGCCGGCCACCTTCCCGTGGCCTATGACAGCCTCGTCACCGGTTGGCGAAAGGCCGTCCGATTCGGCCCGTTCGAGCAGGGCGATCTGAACGACGCGTCCAGGCTGGACGAGGTCCTCGCGCGGCATCGGCCTGACGCGGTTATGCATTTCGCGGCCCTCTCCAATGTCGGCGAGGCGAGCGAAAAGCCGCTCCTCTACTGGCGCAACAATGTAGGCGGCACGATCGCGCTTCTCGACGCGATGGCGCGGGCCGGTATCCGCCGTCTGGTCTTTTCCTCCACCTGCGCTGTCTATGGAGACCACGATGGGGTGACCCTCGACGAGACCTGCCCGACCGTGCCGCTCAACGCCTACGGAGCATCCAAGCTCGCGGTCGAGAGGATTCTGGAAACGCTCGGCGCGGCGAGCCATCTCGACTGGGTGAGCTTCCGGTATTTCAACGTCGCCGGGGCGGACAGGGACGCGACGATCGGGGAGCATCATCGGCCCGAAACCCATCTGATTCCCCTATGCCTGGACGCGGCGAGCGGGAGGCGACCGGCGCTGAAACTGTTCGGTGAGGACTATCCGACCCGGGATGGAACCTGCATCCGCGATTACATCCACGTCGAGGATCTGGTCGCCGGTCATATCCTGGGGCTCGACCACCTTCTGAATGGCGGGGCGTCCATGGCATTCAACCTCGGGACGGGAACCGGATCGACCGTGCGAGAGGTGATCGACGCGGTGGTGCGGGTAACCGGGCTCCCGGTGCCGGTCGAGACAGTCGAGCGCCGTGCGGGGGACGCCATCTCGCTCGTTTCCGGATCCACGCGTGCGCAGGCTGTCCTTGGCTGGCAGCCGCGCCACGACCTGGACTCCGTGATCCGCTCCGCGTGGGCCTGGCATCAGAAGGGTGACGTTTTCGCCTGATGGCGAAAGCGGAACGGCCCGCCTGTGTCGGCGGGCCGTCGCTCGACGACACTGTCGTCTCAGTTCAGGTCTTC
>JBMYPI010000006.1:0-27895 GCA_049600155.1 Rubricella sp. | reverse complement strand
ACGCCGTGGCGGACCGGTTGAACCTGATCGCGCCGGAGACGGAGAAGGGCTGGCAGGGCCGCCCGACACAGGATGGCGGGCTGCGCTTCACCCGCACCGTGCGGGGCGTGGAGGAGGTTCGGACGCTGGAAAGCGCGGCCTTGCGCTCGCCCGAGGGCCGGAGGCTCGCCGCGATGACGGCGGCCTTGCAGGAGATTTACGCCCCGCCACCCGTCGCCGTGCGCAAGGACAAGCGGACAACGATCTATGCACCGACGGAACTGCTCGATCTGGTGATGAGCGAGGGGGAGAAGGGCCTCAGCCTCCAGCGCTACAAGGGCCTTGGGGAGATGAACCCCGATCAGCTCTGGGAAACAACGCTCGATCCCGAGGCGCGGACGCTCTTGCAGGTCAAGGTCGACCAGGTGGATGAAGCCGACGAGATCTTCACCAAACTCATGGGCGATGTGGTGGAGCCGCGGCGGCAGTTCATCCAGGACAACGCGCTGAACGTGGAGAACCTCGACACCTGACGGCTCGCCGCCATGTGCCGAGGCCGCAGGCCATTCCCGTGGCTTTGCCCCGAACCCCGGAGTTTTCGGTGAACCGTGAAAGCGGTATCAGACGAAGATGAGCGCGGCCGAGCCCGCCATCAGCGCGGCCATGCCCGTCATGAAGGCACGCCACAGGCGTTCCTGGCCGAGAAGACGGCCGAGCAGATGGCCAGCCGAGGTCCAGAACAGGCACACGAACAGGTTGATGCTGGCGAAGGCCGCAGCGAGAGACAGCCCTGCGGCGACCGGCCCCTGGTCTGCGACATAGGCGGACGCCGCGAAGGCGACGGCCCAGACCTTGGGATTGACCCATTGGAACAGGACAGCCTCCAGGAAGGTGAAGGGCCTGTCCCCCGCCTCCTGCCGTTTCGCGCGGGTGGAGCGGAAAAGCTTCCAGGCCAGCCACAGGATCCATATCGCAGCCACGATCCGCAGCGCCAAGGTCAACGCCGGAAAAGCGAGGATCAGTGCACCGAGGCCGAGTCCAGTGACCCCCGCCGTGATTCCCACCCCGAACGCCACGCCCAGGACATGCGGAACGGTTCGCGCGAAACCGAACCGCGCACCGGAGGCAGTGAGCAGGATCACGTTCGGCCCCGGGCTGAAAAGCCCCGCGAAGACGAACAGGAAGAGCTCCGGTAGAAAACTCATGCGGAGAGGTCCGCGCCGAGCAAGCCGATGACTGTCAGCACGATGAGGCCCGCCATGAGGCCGTTGAATGCTCTGAGCCGGACAGGTGTCGAGAGGAAGCGCTGAAGGGCGGCGCCGAAACCGGCCCAGCCATGCGCAGAGGTCAGGCCCGCGCAAAGGAACACACCCGATGCGATCGCCGCTTCGCGCACGGTATCTTCGCCGCTGAGGAACTGTGACAGCACGCTGATCGCCATCACCCAGGCCTTCGGATTGATCCACTGGAAAGCCACGGCTTCATGGAAGCGCCACGGGCGATGCGATGCCTTGCCTTCACCGGGCGGCGGCGCGTTGAACACCTTCCAGGCAAGCCACAGCAGCAGCGCGGCCCCGATCCATCGCAGTGTCTCGCCGATCATGGGAAAGGCACGGAAGATCTCGCCCACACCGAGCGCCATCAGGAAGATCATCACGGGAAAGCCGATCGCGACGCCGAGCGCGTGCGGAAGCGTCGCCCTGAAGCCGAAGCGGGCGCCCGAACTGGCGAGGAGGGCATTGTTCGGCCCGGGTGTCCACACGGTGCCGAAGGCCAGCGCGGCCAGCGCAAGAAGGATTTCCGGCGCCATCAGAATTCCCCAAGGCGTGATGTGTCAGGCTCTTTGACCTTTGGCGGCGACGGTGCGCCGACCATGCCGGGGTGTCAAGCGCGCTCCCGCCATCGCGCGAGGAGCGTGTCACGATCCAGCCGGAAATCCGACGCGATCCAATCCGCCTCGATCGCGCCCAGGGCCGCGCCGAGCGCGGGACCGGGTTCGACGAACGCCATCAGGTCCGCTGCCGCCACCGGAAACGCCGCCGACGCCCCGCGGGCGATCTCCGCTTCGAGGGAGGGCGCAGGAAGCCGACGCAGAATCGCCGCTTCGACAAGGGCGCAACGACGCGCCGTGTCGGCGCCCAAACGGTAGGCGCGTTCCGCCGTCCCGGCCCCGGTCGAAAGCGCCCCGCGAGCATCGCGCAGCGCACGGGATTGGGCCCGCGACAGCCGGAGCCGGTCCTCCGTCGCACCGATCATGAGAATACGGGCGAGCCAGTCCGGCGCCGCCTCCGCCGCGATGAGAAACGGCAGGAGCCGAAGGTCGGCACCGGGCAGAATCCGGGCGAGGACACCCGCCGACTCCATCGCGCGGAGGACGTCGGAAGGATCGGGCGCGGAGAGGATCTTGATCGTTTCGGCCGTGATCCGCTCCGCCGAGAGGCCCGACAGGCCATCCGCCATGTCGGCGCAGGCCTTGAGTCCGGCCTCGTCGAGCGGCCCCTCGCCATACCACGCGTGGAACCGGAAGAACCGGAGAATGCGGAGGTAGTCCTCCGCGATCCTGTCCCGGGCCGCGCCGATGAACCGGACCTTGCGCGCCTCGATATCGCGATACCCACCCAGGGGATCGATCAACGATCCCTCCGCCGTCAGGTAGAGCGCGTTCATCGTGAAATCGCGCCGCGCGGCATCGGCGGCCACATCGCCGGTGAACGCCACGACGGCCCTTCGCCCATCGGTTCTGACATCCTGCCGGTAGGTCGTCACCTCGAAGGGCGTGTGTTCGCGGATGACGGTGACCGTGCCGTGCTCGATACCCGTCGGCACCGCGTGAAAGCCGGCATCGACCGCGAGTTCCATGACCCGCTCGGGCAAGGCGTCGGTTGCGATGTCGATATCGGTCGCGGCGACACCAAGCAGCGCGTTCCGGACACAGCCGCCCACGAACAGCGCTTCATGCCCCGCGTCCGACAGCATCCGCATGACGGATTGTGCCCCGGGATCGGTAAGCCAGTCGGGACGGATCGTCATCGCGCAAGCATGTCCGCAAGTTGGCGCAGCATGCGCGCCGTCGCGCCCCAGATGTAATAGGGCCCCCAGGGAACGATGTAATAGCGGCGTTCCTTCCCCCGCCACTGGCGCGACCGAATATGGAATCGCGCGGGATCGGTGACGTGGGAAAGGGGAACCTCGAAGACTTCCTCGACCTCCCCCGGCTCGGGCACGGGATCGAAGGGCGCGACGAGGGCGATCACGGGTTCGACCGTGAACCCTGTCACCGTTTCATGAGGGGCGAAGGCGCCAAGCACCTCGGCATGGCCGTCGGGCAGGCCGACTTCCTCGCGGGCCTCGCGAAGCGCCGCCGCGACGGGGCCGTCGTCGTTTTCGTCGATCTTGCCGCCCGGAAAGGCGATCTGTCCCGGATGATGCTTGAGCGCCGCCGACCGGCGCGTCAAAAGCAGCGTCGCTCCGGCCTCGCGCGCCACGACGGGAACCAGAACGGCCGCCCTGCGCAACCGCCTGTCGCCCGGCAGCGCCGCGACGATGCCCGGATTGAGGTCGTAGTCCGAAGACGGCGACCCACCGCGCGCGAGCGCGGCACGCAGCTTCGCCCGAAGTTCATCGGTATTTTCCATTTTGAAGGAATGGCCTAGACTCGATTGATCGGCAAGGGAGAGCGATCATGCGTTCAAGGTTCACCGCTGTTCTGATCGGCCTCGTAATCGCGCTCGCTCCGGTCATGGCCCCGGCCCAGCAGCGGAACGAGGATCTGCGGGCGCTCAGCGAGCTCGCACGAGAGGTTCTCGATATCGTCAACCGGCGATCGATCGAGGAGAATCGGGAGTTCTGCGCGGTGATCCTGCGCTCGCCCACGGGCGACTACAGCCCGAGCCGTGTCGTCGCCGGGACGGAAGCGACCTGTCGCCCGCCCGATCCGCCACCGGGTTTTCGCCGGGTCGCGACGATGCATACCCACGGCCCGTTTTCGCTTCGCTACGATGCGGAGGTTCCCTCGATGCAGGATCTCCGCAGCGATTTCTCGAACAACACGTTCGGCTTCATCGCCACGCCATCGGGGCGGCTGTGGCTGGTGGATCCCCGCATCCGCGCGGCCCGCATTCTGTGCGGGCCGGGCTGCGTCTTCGCCGACCCCGCATACGATCCCCGTCCGGCCGGTGTCGTGCTCGACACCTACACGCTCGACAAGCTCAGGATCCGCTAGGCGCCTCGGCCTCGAAGCCGACTGTCGAGGGATCGAGAACATAATGGGCGCCGCAGAACTGGCAATCGGCTGTGACGGTGCCTTCATCGGTTGTCATGTGGTCGATGTCCTTCGCGGAGTAGATCGAGAGCGATTGCCGGACACGATCCTCCGAACAGGTGCACCCGAACCGGACCTGCTGGGTCTCGAACACGCGGGGTTGTTCCTCGTGGAACAGCCTCAGGAGAAGCTGCTCGGGCGGAACGTGGGGGCCGACGAGTTCCGTCAACTCGGTCGTGTCGAGCAGCATGTTCGCCCGTGTCCAGTTCTCCACCTCGTCCCCCGAAAGGAGATCCTCCGCCGTCAGCAGGCCCTCGGCATCGCCCCCGTCGGGAGCCGCGCCCATACCGGCCTTCGGCATCTGTTGAAGCATCACGCCGCCGCCGCGCCACCGTTCATCATCGCCCGGCAGGGCCGACCGTGCGCTTTCCACGAGGAACCGCGTCGGGAGCTGCTCGGACTGGGCGAAATAGGTCTGTGCGCAGGCGGAAAGCGAACCGCCTGCGAGGGGCGTGATCCCCTGATACGGGCTCATGCCTTGGCCCTGGTCGATCAGGATCGCGAAGAAGCCTTTCCCGATCTGGCTGAAGGGATCGGCTTCGAGATCGAGGGACTCCTCGTCGAAACTGGCATAGGCGCGGATACGGGCGCTTTCACCCTCGGCGCCGGGAGCGAAATAGTCCGTCGCGATCAGGCGAAGCGGCCCGTCGCCGCGGATCTGGAGCGAGAGTTTCCAGCGCAGCTTGATCGTCTGGCCGATGAGCGCGGTCAGCATCGCGGCCTCGGCCACCATCGCGGAAACCGGCAGGGGATAGTCGTGCTGGGCGAGGATATCCTCGAGCGTCGCGTCCAGCCGCGCGACCCGGCCCCGGATATCGGCCCGGTCGAGCTGAAACGGCAGAACGGTATCATCGGCGGTGTGAAGATGGGCCGTGGTCATGGGATGGCTCTCCCGCGCTTTTCGTGAAGGCTGCCAGATAGTATGCCGAGTGTGCCATTGAAACCCCCATCGGGAGCAACCCGGCCATGCGCAGATATGGAGAACCGTTCGTCGAGGGCGCACCCTATCGGGATCGTCCGGGCGCCTACGCGATCATCACCAACGGGATGGGCGCTCTCCTTCTGGCGGCAACGACGAATGAAGGCGAGGATTTCCTGCTTCCCGGAGGCGGGATCGACCCGGGAGAGGCTCCGCTCGGCGCGCTTCACCGGGAAGTCCTTGAGGAAACCGGATGGCGCATCGCGCCAGAGCGCAGGCTCGGCGCCTTCCAGCGCTATGCCTGGATGCCCGACTACCAGCGCTGGGCGCGCAAGGTGTGCCACATCTACCTCGCCCGCGCGGTCTATCCCCTCGTCGATCCGATCGAACCCGATCACGTGCCCGTCTGGATGCCCGCGGAGGACGCCGCGCGGCTTCTTTCCGTCAGCGGGGAGCGGGCCTTCGTCTCCGCCTGGCTCACTCAGGATTTCAGGCGGTAGCCCCGGTCGAACATCCACCAAGCAAGCGTCCAGAGACCCGCATTCACGGCCGCGACGACGGCAAGGCCGAGCCAGGGCGAGCTGTCGCTCACGCCGATGGTGGCGAAGCGGAACCCGTCGATAACGTAGAAGATCGGGTTCGCGTGGCTGATGTCCTGCATCAGGGGCGGCAACGCCTCGAGGGAATAGAAGGTGCCTGACAGGAAGGAGAGCGGGATCACGATGAAATTGGTCACCGCGGCCATCTGATCGAATTTCTCGGCATAGACCCCGGCAATGATCCCCAGCAGCGACAGGAGGATCGCACCCAGAAGGACGAACACGATCGCCCAGAGCGGATGCGCCAGCCCGACACCGACGATGGGGAAGATCACCACCATGATCGTCGCCGCGACGAGAACCCCGCGCACCACGCCGCCTGCGACATAGCCGAAGAGTATTTCGCCGGCGGAGAGCGGCGGCATCAGCGTGTCGACGATGTTGCCCTGCACCTTGGAAATCACCAGCGAACTGGAGGTGTTGGCGAAGGCGTTCTGGATCACGGTCATCATCAGGATGCCGGGGGCCAGGAACTCGATGAACGGCACGCCCATGACCTCGCCACGCCGGTCGGCAAGGGCGAGCGAGAACACGGCCAGGAACAACCCCGCCGTCGCGAGGGGCGCGGCGAGGGTCTGGGTCCAGACATTGAGGAAACGCATGATTTCCCGCACGGCGAGGGTCCGTGCGCCGAGGATGTTGAAGCGGCCGAACCGGCGTTCGCCCATTGGCCGTCGATCTGTTAGGGACATCTGGTTTGCCTCGTCTGGCGAGTCGGTCGCCGGTCTTGTATCCGGGACGCCGCATCATATGATAGAAAGCGGTGGCGCTCCCCGGACAGGATTGGGGTTTTGCGGGGCATCTAGGTGCCCTTTCCCGCCGTGGAAAGAGCTGGAGTACGAGAATGTCGTGGACGGACGAACGGGTCGAACTGCTCAAGACCATGTGGAACGAGGGCAAATCGGCCAGCGTGATCGCGAAGGAACTCGGCGGCGTGACGCGAAATGCCGTGATCGGCAAGGTGCACCGCCTCGGCCTTTCCAATCGCGCCACGACGACGAGCAGCAAGGCCGCCGCCGATCCCGCGCCCGAGGCGCCCACGCCGAAGGCGCGGCCCGAGGCGAAGCCGGCCTCCGAGCCGGAGGCGAAACAGGCCGAGGCCGACAAGGAGCGGAAGGCGGACCCCGCTCCCGCGCAACGCGCTTCGGGGCCTGCGCGCCGCCCTGTCATGGTTCCCGGCCAACCCCTGCCCCCGCAGCCGACCGGAAACGAGATCGATCCGTCGAAGCTGGCTTCCATCGCTGAATACGAGAAATCGGCGAAGAAGCTGACGCTGATGCAGCTTACCGAGCGGACCTGCAAGTGGCCCATCGGGGATCCCGCGACCGAGGATTTCTGGTTTTGCGGCCAGCCTTGCCAGGCGGGCAAACCCTATTGCGAACAGCACGTCTCGATCGCTTTCCAGCCGATGTCGAGCCGCCGGGACCGACGCGCCTCCCGCTGAGGTCGGTTCAGGCCTTTTCGGTCGCGGGGTAGGTCTCGTCGAGGGCATAGCCGGCGGAGCGGACTGTCCTCACGGGGTCTTTCTCGCCCCGGCGGTTCAGCGCCTTTCGAAGACGCCCGACATGCACGTCGACCGTGCGGATCTCGACATAGACGTCGTGCCCCCAGACGCGGTCGAGCAGTTGCTCGCGGCTGAACACGCGCCCCGGGCGCTGCATCAGCACGTCGAGCAGTCGGAACTCCGTCGGCCCCAGATGCACATCCCGGCTGCCGCGGCGCACGCGACAGGTCTCGCGATCGAGTGTGATGTCCCCGAATGTCGCGACATTGCCCGCGATCGTCGGCCGCAGTCGGCGCAGGACGGCCCTGATCCGTGCGACGAGTTCGGACATCGAGAAGGGCTTGGTCAGGTAATCGTCGGCGCCGATCTCCAGACCGCGCACGCGATCCTCTTCCTCACCGCGTGCCGTGAGCATGATGATCGGGATTTCCCGGGTCTGGCCCCGCGCCCGCAACTGGCGACAGATCTCGATCCCGGAGACATGCGGGAGCATCCAGTCGAGCACAACGAGATCGGGGGCGAATTCCTCGACGGCCATGAGGGCTTCCTCACCGTCGGGGGCAACCCGCAGGGCGAAGCCTTCCTTGTCGAGATTGTAGCGGAGAAGCTCCGCGAGGGAATCGTCATCCTCGACCACGAGAATCTTGGCGGTCATCGTCTCGCTCCGTTCAGACCCGTCAGAAATCCTCGATCCCGGCCGGTTCACCCTTGGGCCGGTCATCGCCAAGCGGTTCACCCTCGACGACGTAGTAGACCATCTCGGCGATATGCGTGGTGTGATCGCCGATTCGTTCGAGGTTCTTCGCGATGAAGAGAAGCTGGCTGCCGAGCCCGATCGTCCGGTTGTCTTCCATCATGTAGGTGACGACCTCGCGGAAGATCGAGTTGTACATCTCGTCGATCTCGATATCCCGCCGCCAGACGGAGACGGCGAGCGCGGTCTCTCCCGAGGTGAAAGCGTCGAGAACTTCCGTGAGCTGACCGAGCGTCTGCGTCCCCATCCGGACAATGGAACCCGAAATGCGGTTCGGCCGCTTCTCCGAAAGGTAAGCGGCCCGGCGCGCGATGTTCTTGGAAAGATCGCCGATGCGTTCGAGCGTCGACGCCATCTTGAGCGCCGAAATCAGGAGCCGGAGATCCTGTGCCATCGGCTGGCGGAGCGCGATGATGCGTGTGGCGAGCCGTTCCACCTCCATCTCGAGCGCATCCAGCCGCTTGTCACGGACGACGACTTCCTGCGCCAGTTCCGGATCGCGTGTCTTGAGCGCGTCGATGACGTTGGCGAGCAGTTCCTCGGCGAGGCCTCCCATTTCCGAGAGTTTCGCGCGAACCGCGATCAGGTCGTCATCGAAGGCCGTGACGATATGTGCGCCACCTTGTTCCTTCATTTCTCATCCCTCCCCGGGGATCATCCGAAGCGCCCGGTGATGTAATCCTGCGTGCGCTGGTCTTCGGGATTGGTGAACATCTTGCTGGTTTCGTCGTATTCGACGAGGTTTCCGAGGTGAAAGAACGCCGTCTTCTGGCTGACCCGCGCCGCCTGCTGCATCGAATGGGTCACGATCACCACGGCGTAATCCTGACGAAGTTCATCGATCAGTTCCTCGATCTGCGCGGTCGCGATGGGATCGAGGGCCGAACACGGCTCGTCCATCAGAAGAACTTCGGGCGCGGTCGCGATCGCCCGCGCGATGCAAAGGCGTTGTTGCTGACCGCCGGAAAGACCGGTGCCCGGCTCCTGCAGGCGGTCCTTCACCTCGTCCCACATCGCCGCGCGGCGCAGGGATTTCTCGACGACCTCGTCGAGATCCGCCTTGTTCCCGACAAGCCCGTGGATACGCGGGCCATAGGCCACGTTGTCGTAGATCGACTTCGGGAACGGGTTGGGCTTCTGGAATACCATCCCCACCCGCGCGCGAAGCTGCACGGGGTCGATCGACTTGTCGTAGACATCCTCGCCATCGAGCAGGATCTGGCCCGTCACCACGGCTGAATCGATCGTGTCGTTCATCCGGTTGAGGCAGCGCAGGAAGGTCGATTTCCCGCAGCCAGACGGGCCGATGAAGGCCGTCACCGTGTTGTTGAGGATATCGACATCGACATCCTTGATCGCGTGGGCGGTGCCGTAGTGCACGTCCACACCGTGCGCGGCGATCTTCACGTCGCGGTTCTTGAGGTCTTTGTCTGCCATGCGCATGTTCGTCATTGTCACTGTCCCTTGCCTCACCGTATTACCAACGCCGCTCGAAACGCTTGCGCAGGAACACGGCCAGCGCATTCATCAATATCAGGAAAACCAGGAGAACGCAGATCGCGGCTGCCGTCCGCGCCTCGAAGGCTCGTTCGGGGAAGTCCGACCAGCGGAAAACCTGCACCGGCAGAACGGTCGCCGGATCGGTCACGCCGGTGGGGATATCCACGATGAACGCCACCATGCCGATCAGGATGAGCGGCGCCGTCTCGCCCAGCGCCTGCGCCATGCCGATGATCGTGCCGGTGAGGATACCGGGCATCGCGAGCGGAAGGACATGGTGGAAGCTCGTCTGGAGTCTGGACGCGCCGAGGCCAAGCGCCGCATCGCGGATCGAGGGCGGAACCGCCCGGATCGAGGCCCGCGATGCGATGATGATCGTGGGTAGCGTCATCAGTGCGAGCGTGACACCACCGGCAATCGGCGCCGAACGCGGCAGGCCGAAGAAGGTGATGAAGACGAACAGGCCGAGAAGACCGAAGACGATCGAGGGCACCGCGGCGAGGTTGTTGATATTGACCTCGATGAAATCCGTGAACCGGTTCCTGGGCGCGAATTCCTCCAGATAGATCGCGGCAAGAACGCCGATGGGGAAGGCCAGTGCGAAGGTCACCAGAAGCGTCCAGAACGAACCGACGATGGCACCCCAGACACCCGCAAGCTCGGGATCGCGGCTGTCGGCCGCCTGGAAGAAGCGCCAGTTGAACGGTTGGGAGATCGCCCCTTCGTCCCGCAACTCCTCGATCCAGATGATCTTCTCGTCCGAGATCGGCCGGGCGTTCGGCGATACCTCGTTGACGTAGTAGCTGTAGGTCTCCGGCCGCGTCACCCGTTCGTCGAGCGGAACGACGATCTCGGCTTCCGCGCGGGACGGGCCGACGGCGGTGATCTTGAGCCAGCCACCGTTCACGTCCATGTAGATGGAGGGGTTGCTTTCGAGCACCGGCTCGAACCCTTCGACATCGCGGGAACGACGCTCGAGGTCCTCGGCCTCCGCGATGAGCGCATCGCGGTTTGCGGAGCGCGCGGTAACCTGGGCGAGAGCGGCTTCCCGCTCCTCCTCCGTTTCGGCGATATCGGCACGGCGCTGAAACTCGACGACGCCCGCATCCTGCCGCCCGGCCTCTTCGCGGCGCCGGTCCGCAAGGCGCACGAGATCCTCGCGAACGAGGGCCTGCACGCCGGAGAAGATCGGCCGCTCGGCGGTGATCAGCACCGTTTCCTCGTCGGGATATTCCAACGTGATCCCGACGCTCGAATCCTGCGGCTGCAGATCCCCGAACTGGCCCTTGAGGTAGAGGTCGGTCACATCGGAGGCGATGAACCGGTAGTCGAACGTCTCGCCCACGAGCCCGGGATTGGCGAGCACATGGTCCCGCAACTCGAAGACGGCACCGTTGGAGTAGAGATCGGCAAGCTGCCGTCGTTCCGTCCTGCCCGTCACATACGGGAAATAGTCGCGGAACGTGTCCCGGACGATACCGTTGAAATCGGCCCGGCCGATCACGTCCGGATCGCCGCTATTGGAGGGATCGACCTCCTGCGGGATCGTGACTTCCACGGTCAGGTAGGTTTCGGTCAGCGCAAGGCGCGCGTTCCAGACCACGGAATAGAGAAGCGTCACGAGCGCAGCCGCCGCGAACAGGATCGCGGCGATCCCGTAGAGCTTCAGCCGCGTTTCGGCGCGACGACGCCGCTTCAGGCGCTCCGCGCTTTCGCTCGATCCGTGGATCTTGGAGAGGTCCGTCATGTCGACCATGTCTGAGGCCTCAATCGTAGAGTTCGCGGTAGCGGCGCACGATACGGAGCGCCACGATGTTCAGCCCGAGCGTCACGCAGAAGAGCGTGAATCCGAGCGCGAAGACGGGGCCTGAAGCCGTCGCCAGATCGGTGTCGCCGGTGTAAAGCATCACGATCTGCACGGTGACGGTCGTCACCGCTTCGAGCGGGTTCCATGTCAGGTTCGCACCCTGGCCCGCGGCCATCACGACGATCATCGTCTCGCCCACGGCACGCGAAATGCCCAGAAGCGTCGCGGAAACGATGCCGGGCAGAGCGGCGGGAAGGACGACCTGACGAATCGTCTCCGCCTTCGTCGCGCCGAGGCCGTATGACCCATCCCGCAGCGATTGCGGCACCGAGTTGATGACGTCGTCGGACAGCGACGAGATGAACGGGATGATCATGATCCCCATCACCAGACCCGCCGCGAGAGCCGAGGACGAAGAGGTCGCGATACCGAGGGCCTGGCCCGTATCCCGAACGAAAGGCGCGACCGTGATCGCTGCGAAGAAGCCATAGACGACCGTGGGAACGCCCGCGAGGATCTCCAGAAGCGGCTTCGCCCAGGCGCGGGTCCGCGCGGATGCGAAATCGCTGAGATAGATCGCGGCGAAGAGGCCCACGGGCACCGCGACCAGCATCGCGATGATGGTGATCATGAAGGTGCCGACGAAGAGCGGGACGGCACCCACGCGATCGGGGTCCATCTGGCCTTCCTGAACACCGGCGAGCGGCGACCACTGGAGCCCGAAGAGGAACTTGTCGACCCGCCAGCCGATATTGGCGAAGAATTCCAGCGTCGTGCCCAAAAGCGCGAAGACGATCCCGATCGTCGTGAGGATGGCGACGACCGCACAGAACAGAAGGATGACCTGGATCAGTGTTTCCGAACGGTTCCGCGCACGCCACGCGGCATCGACCTTCGAATAGGTCAGGTAGCCCGCACCCGATGCGACGATGATCGACAGCGCCGACGTGACCCAGACGCGCGTCTGCTCGGCGCTCGCCCAGGAAACGGCGATGCGCTCCCGCAAGGCGTCCGTCGTGGAGGCGATCCCGCCCTGCGCGATGCTTTGCGCATCGTTGAGGACAAGCTGGTGAAGGATGCGCGGCTCATCGGGCAGGGCCGCGGCGATTTCCGCCATCAGGCTCGCTTCGATGACTGCGGCCCAGCCGATGCTCAGGGCCAGAAGCGTTCCGAGGCCGGCAAGCAACGTCCAGAGCAGGCTGTAGGTGCCGTGGTAGCTCGGGCGCGAGTGCAGCGACGCCAGTTGCCCCCCGGCAGACCGGATCGCGCGATTTCGCGAGAGGGTGAAGAACAGGACCGCCACTCCAATGACGATCAATGCGCTCAGAAGAAGCATGAAAACTCCGCTCGGGTAGCCATTGCCGGGCCGGGATTCGTGCCCCGCCCGAATTTTGGCGCCCTTATGCGTCGGGTTCGATGACGCTTATATGACAGTTCCATGAAAAACGGAAAAGCAGGGGCCGATCCGGCCCCTGCTTCCCATCGGTATCGAAAGTGACGTTACTGCAGATCGGCAGCCGTCAGTTCCGTCAGGTTCTCGACCCGTGCCTGAACCGCATCCAGCTCGTCGGCCGGCAGCGGGATGAGGCCACGGTCGATGAGGTAACCGTCTTCACCGGCTGCCGCATCGGACATGAACGTCGCCGCGTATTCCTGGATGCCCTCGATGACGCCGACATGCGCGTGTTTGATGTAGAAATACATCGAGCGGGACACGGGGTAGGAACCGTCCGCGATGTTGTCGAAGGTGGGTTCGACGCCTTCGATCAGCGTGCCGTGGATGGCATCGGTGTTCTGGTCGAGGAAGGAGAAGCCGAAGATGCCGAGCGCCTGCGGGTTCGCTTCGAGGCGGGAGACGATCAGGTTGTCGTTCTCGCCTGCGTCCACATACACGCCATCCTCACGGATGTGGCCGGCGTTCTCGCAGTTCGCGCCGGGGACTTCCTCGCAGCCCTCTTCCATCACGAGTTCTTCGAATGCGTCGCGCGTACCGGAGGACGGCGGCGGGCCGAAGACCTCGATGGCCACCGCGGGAAGGGACGGATCGATCTCGTTCCACATGGTCGGGAGCGGACCGTCCGCTGCCAGCGCCTGCCAGATCTGGCCGCGGGTCAGCTCATAGGTCGGTGCGTCGTTGGAGTTGGCGAGGACGATACCGTCAAAACCGATGCGGACTTCGGTGATGCCGGTGACACCGTTCGCCTGGCATTCCTCGAACTCGGACACACGCATGCGGCGCGACGCGTTCGTCATATCCGGATGCTCGGTGCCGACGCCGGCGCAGAACAGGCGCAGACCGCCGCCCGAACCCGTCGATTCGATGATCGGCGTGGCGAACTCGGTCGTGTTGCCGAACTGCTCGGCCACGGCCGTCGCGAACGGAAACACGGTCGAGGAGCCGACGATCTGGATGGTTTCACGGGATTGTGCGGATGCTGCGGACGCGGCGACGATGCCCGCTGCAGCAAGTGCGATGAGGTGCGTGGTCTTCACTGGAAAACTCCGGTTTGACGTCTGATCGGGACGGGCGAACGCCCGCCGCTCATGCCCCGCTCCTGCGAGGTCGGCGCACTTCTAACGACTCGCGTTAGCGAATTTATGACAGTTTATCACTCTGAAAACGTGTGGTTTTCCCAACCACGAAACGTGAACGTCACTCCACGCTCACGGTTTCCTTGCGATGGAGCCAGATCGTGAATCGGCTGCCCCGCCCCGGTTCGGAAGCGATATCGAGCTCCCCGTCGTGGCGCAGGAGGATGTGCTTCACGATCGCGAGCCCGAGCCCGGTCCCCCCCCGCGCGGCGCTCTGCTTGTCGGAGACGCGATAGAACCGCTCCGTCAGGCGGGGAATGTGGTTGCGCTCGATTCCGGGGCCGGTATCGGAGACCGAAATCCCGGCCATTCCCGGAAATCGCGGATCGTCCTCGGCAAGGGAAACGGTGATCGTGACGGCCTCTCCGCCATACCGGATCGCGTTGTCGATGAGGTTGACCGCGACCTGCTGGATCTGATCGCGGTCGGCGATTGAGACGAGCGGTTCGTCGGGCAGGTCGATCACGATCCGGGCGCCGTTTTCCCGAGCGATGGGCGCGAGCGCGGAGGCGGCCTCCCGAACCGTCTCGATCAGGTCGATGCGGGTCGAGGGCCGCACATGCTCGAACATCTCGATTCGGGAAAGGCTCATCAGGTCGTCGACGAGGCGCCGCATCCTGCCGGCCTGGCGGTCCATGATGGCGAGGAAATGATCCCGCGCGTCGGGATCGTCCTTCGCGTGGCCGCGCAACGTCTCGATATAGCCGATGATGGAGGCCAGCGGCGTGCGCAACTCGTGGCTCGCGTTGGCGATGAAGTCGGACCGGAGCGCATCCGCCCGGCGCCGTTCGGTCTGATCCTCGATCTGGATCAGAGCGTAGCGACCTGGGCCGAATTCCCGCCCGCCCGGCAGAAGGCCGATATGCGCGACGAGGTTCTGTTCGGTCGTTCCCTGGACGACGAATGCGACGTGACCCGGCTGGCCCGTGTCGAAACAGCTCTCCAGCGCCGAGATGAGGACAGGCGCCCGCAACAGTGTCGAGATATGCGCCTCCGTCCGTAGACGCGGGACAAGCGACTGCGCCTCGTCATTCAGAAAAGCGATGCGCCCCCTTTCCCCCACGACGATCAGCGGTTGTGGCAGGCTCCTCATGAGGTCGCGCGCATAGCGGGCGACTTCGCCGCCCTCACCGCCCGATGGGCGCGTCGGTTCGGGCGCGGGCGGCGACAGGACCAAATCCATCAGGACCGCCGCGATCAGCCCCGCCCCGAGCATCGCCGCGAACGCGCCGAGGCCGATCCCCCCCCCGGCGACGACGATACCGGCGAGCGCGACGACAAGCGTGACGATCAGCCCATTCCAGATCCGGGCGGACATCGTTCCGCACCTCCCCAAAACCGATGCCTCCTTCTAGCGCCGCCCCGGCGCCTTGAGAACGGAGACTTTTCGACCGCCGCGCCATGCCCTATCTAGCTGGGCGGAGACCAGGACGATGATCAGATTCACGCTCAAATGCTCGAAAGGCCACCGCTTCGACAGCTGGTTCGCCGACTCGGAAGCCTACGAGACGCTCGCGACACGCAGGGCACTGTCCTGCGCGGTATGCGGGATCGCATCGGTGGAGAAAGCGCCGATGGCGCCTGCTGTCTCTTCCCGCGACGAGGCCGAGGCCGCACCCCTCACCAAACCGGCCAGCGCCGCGGAACAGGCGCTTGCCGCTCTGCGCCGGAAGATCGAGGCCGAGGCCGACTACGTAGGCGACAGGTTCGCGAGCGAGGCGCGCGCGATGCATGAGGGCGAATCGGATCGAAGGCCGATCTGGGGCGAGGCGAAGCCCGAGGATGCCAAGTCGCTTCTGGAGGACGGGGTTCCTGTCCTGCCGCTCCCGTTCGGGCCGCGCAAGACGAACTAGCCACGCCAACGCGGGGCCGACCCGTTGGAGCGGAGGGCGATCCGGCAACGCCGCCTGCGCGCACGGGGCGCACAAGGCGTCCTTGCGGCGGGAAGGCCCCGGCGCTAAAGACGGGTCGCCTTTTCGATCTGACCCGGAGCGCCCCGCCCGATGCCCCGCCTCGTGATGAAATTCGGCGGCACGTCCGTTGCCGATCTCGACCGTATCGCCAACGCCGCTGCCAAGGTGAAGGCGGAGGTGGAGCGCGGCTACGACGTGATCGTCATCGTCTCCGCGATGGCGGGCAAGACGAACGAACTGGTCGGCTGGGTCCGCAGCATCTCGCCGCTCTACGATGCGCGCGAGTATGATGCCGTGGTGGCCAGCGGCGAACAGGTCACCAGCGGGCTCATGGCGCTGACGCTTCAGCAGATGGGAATCGACGCGCGCTCCTGGCAGGGATGGCAGGTGCCGGTGAAAACGACCGCCGCCCACGGGATCGCCCGGATCGAGGAGATCCCGCAAAACAACATAGCGGCGAAATTCGCCGAAGGGATGAAGGTCGCCGTCGTCGCGGGCTTCCAGGGCCTCAGCCCGGAGGGCCGGATCACGACGCTCGGCCGTGGCGGTTCGGACACCACGGCGGTCGCCTTCGCCGCCGCGTTCGGGGCGGAGCGCTGCGATATCTACACCGATGTCGACGGCGTCTACACGACCGATCCGCGCATCACGAAGAAAGCCCGCCGGATGGAGAAGATCGCCTACGAGGAGATGCTCGAACTGGCCTCTCTCGGCGCGAAAGTATTGCAGACCCGATCCGTCGAACTGGCGATGCGCTACAAGGTGAACTTGCGTGTCCTGTCCAGTTTCGAGGAAACTGACGAGAAGTCCGGCACCCTTGTGTGCGACGAGGAGCAGATCATGGAATCGAACGTTGTCAGCGGCGTGGCCTATGTAAAGGACGAGGCGAAGGTGACCCTGCGCCGTGTCGAGGATCGTCCGGGTGTGGCCGCCGCGATCTTCGGGCCGCTGGCCGAGGCGGGCGTCAACGTGGACATGATCATCCAGAACATCTCGGCCGAGGGTTTCACCGACATGACCTTCTCCTGCCCGGTCGATGAAGTCGCGCGGGCGCGGAAGGCCGTCGAGGCCGCGCAGGCCGGCGGCGCGATCGCCTATGACCGGATCGACGTGGACGACAACGTTTCCAAGGTGTCGATCGTGGGGATCGGGATGCGCAGCCATGCGGGCGTCGCGTCGAAGATGTTCTCCGCACTGCGCGACCACGGCATCAACATCGAGGTCATCACCACCTCGGAAATCAAGGTCTCCGTGCTGGTGGATCGCGATTTCATGGAGCTTGCCGTGCGCGCGCTCCACGACGCTTTCGAACTCGAAAAGACGGGCTGAGGGGCGATGGGCGGCCCCGTTCACACGAAGGGGGTCGACTCGCGGGTCCTCCTCCGGAAACTGAGGGAGGTCATGGCCTCCCATGGCGGCGGACAGCAACGCCTGGACGCCATCGTCCGCCTGATCGCGGAGACGATGGAAACCGAAGTGTGCTCCATCTACCTTCGCCGCGACGGACACACGCTCGAGCTCAGCGCGACGGAGGGTCTGAACCCCGAGGCAGTGCACAAGACGCGGATGCGGGTCGGCCAGGGCCTCGTCGGTCGCGTGGCCGATAGGGGCGATCCTATCAACACCGCGGATGCGCCCAATACGCCGGGCTTCCGCTACTTCGCGGAAACGGGCGAGGAGGTCTACTCCAGCTTTCTCGGCGTTCCGATCCAGCGACTCGGCGACACGCTCGGCGTGCTCGTCGTACAGTCGAGAGCCGCGCGCGAATTCACCGATGACGAAGTGCACGGGCTGGAAGTCGTGGCGATGGTGCTTGCCGAGATGGCCGAACTCGGTCGTTTCGTCGCCGATGGGCCGCAGTCGATCCCGGCGCCGCATCGCAACCCGATGTTCTTTCGCGGCGTCGTTGGGCAGGAAGGTGTGGCCGAGGGCACCGTGGTTCTGCACGAACCCCATATCCTCATCACCGATCCGGTCGCGGACGATCCCGAAGCGGAGCGGATGCGTCTGCACGCCGCGCTGCACAACCTGCGCCGCGAGGTCGACGGCCTCATGCGCGAGGACGGCGCCCAGCGCGACGGTGAAGCGCGCGAGGTTCTCGAAGCCTACGCGATGTTCGCCCGCGATCGCGGCTGGATCGCCCGGATCGAGAGCGGGATCGACAGCGGCCTTGCAGCCGAAGTCGCCGTCGAGAAGGAGCAGTCCTCCACCCGGATGCGGATGGAGAAGATGACCGATCCCTACATCCGGGAACGGCTCCATGACCTCGACGACCTGTCGAACCGTCTTCTGCGACTCCTGACTGGCGATCCCCATCCGCGACGCGAGGAATTGCCCGAGGATGCCGTGCTCGTCGCGCGCAATATCGGCCCGGCACAACTGATGGACTACGGCAAGCGGCTTCGCGCCGTCGTGCTGGAGGAGGGCGCGGTCGGCTCCCACGCCGTGATCGTCGCCCGCGCGCTGGCGATCCCGCTCGTCCTGCAGGCGAGCAAGATCACCCGCGAAGCGATCGCGGGGGACATGATCCTCGTCGACGGGGATGAAGGCCTGTGCCACCTCCGGCCGGAGGAAAGCGTCAGAAATGCCTTTCACGAGAAGATCGCGATGCGGGCCGAAGCGCAGAAGGCCTATGCCGAGCTGCGCGACAAGCCCGCAACGGCGACCTGCGGATCCACCGTCAGGCTGATGATGAACGCCGGCCTCATGGCGGATCTTCCCAGCCTCGACGGATCCGGTGCCGAGGGTGTCGGCCTATATCGGACGGAGTTGCAGTTCCTGATCCGCTCGACCGTCCCGCGCCGGACGGAGCAGGCCGCCCTCTACGAACGCATCATGAACGCCGCGGGGGAGAAACGCGTCGTGTTCCGCACCCTCGATATCGGATCGGACAAGGTGCTGCCCTATCTCAAGCCGCAGGACGAGCCCAATCCGGCGCTCGGCTGGCGGGCGATCCGGCTTGGGCTGGACCGGCGCGGGGTCATGCGGATGCAGGTCCAGGCCCTCCTGCGTGGCGCAAGGGGCAGGCCGCTCTGCGTGATGTTCCCGATGGTCGCCCAGTTCGACGAATTCCGCGCGGCACGCGATCTGGTTCTCACCGAGGTCGAGCGTGAGCGCTCGCTCGGCAATACCGTCCCGGAGCGGCTGGAGATCGGGGCGATGCTGGAGACGCCCAGCCTCGCCTTCGCACCCGATGCCTTCTACGAGTTGACCGACTTCCTCTCCATCGGGGGGAACGACCTCAAGCAGTTCTTCTTCGCCGCCGATCGCGAGAACGAACGCGTGCGCCGCCGCTACGACACGCTCAATGTGAGCTACCTGACATTCCTTGGGCAGATCGTCGAACGCTGCGCGGAGTTCGGGACGCCCGTGAGCTTCTGCGGCGAGGATGCCGGTCGTCCTGTAGAGGCCCTCTGCCTGGCCGCGATGGGTTTGCGCACGCTCTCCATGCGACCGGCGAGCATCGGGCCCGTCAAGCACCTGATCCGGTCCGTCAGCATCGACGAGGCCCGCAACGTGATCGACGAAGAGTGCCTCAGGGGCGTGCAATCCGTCCGGCCCGCGATTGCCGCTTGGCTCGACGCCCAGAAGGTGCGTCTATAGCGGGACGGCAGGCACGTTCTTGGGGGGAGGGATGAGCTTCTGGTCGGTCGCACGGGATCGTTTCCTGACACGGTTCGGGCCGCAAACCTGCCTTGTCGAACCGGATCTGAGGGTCGTCGTCTCCGGTGACATGCCGCGCCGGGTCCGCGAAGCCCTTCGCGACGGTCGCTATGAAGCACCCGAGCGTTCGATCGCTCGTGCGCTCCTGCAATCGGACGATCGGGTGCTCGATATCGGCGCAGGCTTCGGAACGGTCGCCCTCATCGCCGCACGGATCTGTGCTCCCGGCAATGTCCTCGCTTTCGAGCCGAATCCCGCATCCGTCGCGATCTTCATGCGGAACAGCGATCTCAACGGTCTCCGCCCCCGGATCGTCACATCAGCCATCACGGGAAGCGGAGGGCCCACGCCGTTCCTGATCTCCGACGATCCGCTTTCGTCGCGCATCGATCCCGCAGGCGCCGCCGCTCCGGTTCCATCGCAGCGCTTCGGCGATGTCATCGAACGGTTCAGACCCAGTGTCGTGATCATGGATGTCGAGGGTGCCGAAACGGAGCTGTTGCGCACGCCCCTGCCGCAAACGGTGCGCGCGCTGATGGTCGAGATCCATCCCGAAACCAGCGACCCCACGCCGATGATCGAAGCCCTTGAGGACGACGGCTTCAGTCTCGATCGGGCGCTTTCCCTCGGGCAGGTCCTCGTGCTGCGCCGCAGCGCCGCGCTTTCACCGCGGGCGGCGAAAGGCTAGACCCGTTCCATGTCAGACTCGCCGGACAGAACCGCCCTCATCACCGGCACCGCCGGTTTCATCGGCTTTCACCTCGCCCGACGTCTGCTGAGCCACGGCTGGCGCGTCGTGGGCTTTGACGGGATGACCGATTACTACGACGTCTCGCTCAAGCGCCGACGGCACCAGATCCTTCTTCAATCGGAGGGTTTCACCGCTCATGAGGCGTTGCTGGAGGATGCCGAAAGGCTCTCCGCTGTCTGCGCCGATACAAGGCCGGACGTGATCGTGCACCTCGCCGCACAGGCCGGTGTGCGCTACAGCCTCGAGAACCCGCGCGCCTATATAGATGCCAACCTCATCGGCACGTTCAACGTGATGGAGGAGGCCCGGAAGCACCGGGTGGATCATCTGCTCATGGCGTCGACCTCTTCGGCCTATGGCGCGAACGAGGCGATGCCCTTCCGCGAAACCGACAAGTCCGACCATCCCCTGACGATCTACGCCGCGACGAAGAAGGCGAACGAGGGGATGGGCCATGCCTATGCCCATCTCTGGGGCATCCCCACGACCATGTTCCGCTTCTTCACGGTCTACGGCCCGTGGGGACGGCCGGACATGGCGCTGTTCAGGTTCGTCGAGGCGATCCTCGAAGATCGACCGATCGACGTCTACAACCACGGCGAGATGTGGCGCGATTTCACCTATGTCGAGGACCTCGTGCGCGCGATCCACCTTCTGATCGACGTGGTGCCCCCCCACCACGCGGAGCGGGACGGATGGCGGGCCGTGGAAGGGGATACGCTTTCGCCGGCGGCGCCCTGGCGGCTCGTCAACATCGGCAACTCCGAGAAAGTGAAGCTCCTCGACTTCGTCGAGGAGATAGAGCGTGCGCTGGGGCGCGAAGCGGAACGGAACTACATGGACATGCAGAAAGGCGATGTGCCGGCGACCTGGGCCGATGCCTCGCTGCTGAAGGCGCTGACGGGCTACAGGCCCGAGACCTCCGTTCACGAGGGCGTCGAGCGGTTCGTCCAGTGGTATCGCGGTTACTACGCCACCTGACGTGGGCGCAGGGCGCGCGCTACGCCTTCGCGCCCTTTCGCCCCGAACCGATCACCGGCGCCGCGCCTTCGTCGAGGGGCCATCGCGGGCGGGCAGAAAGGCCCTCGCCATCCGGCAGACGGCCAGCGCCGATGGCTTCGAGCCCGGCCCAGGCGATCATCGCCGCGTTATCGGTGCACAGCCGCAAGGGTGGGGCGACAAAGGCGAAATCCGCATCGGTCGCAACCCGTTCGAGAGCCGTCCTGATCGCGCCGTTCGCGGCGACGCCTCCGGCGACGGCGATCGTGCGCGGCCCGTGGACCGCGGCGAATTCGGCCATCGCGCGCCGGGCCTTCTCCGCGACGACATCGGCAACGGCGGCCTGGAAACCCGCGCACAGATCCGCGCGATCGCGCACGGTGAGGCCCGCCTGTGCGGCGACCAGCCTGTCCCGCTCGCGCCGAAGCGCGGTCTTCAGCCCCGAAAAGCTCATGTCGCATCCGGGCCGATCGAGAAGCGGGCGCGGGAACACGAATCGCGCCGGATCGCCCGCTGCCGCTTCACGCTCGACATGCGGCCCACCGGGATAGCCGAGCCCCAGGAGCCTTGCCGTCTTGTCGAAGGCTTCACCGGGTGCATCGTCGATCGTGGAACCGAGGCGGCGAAACGTTTCGGGCCCCTCGATCGCGAGGAACTGGCAATGTCCGCCGGAAACGAGCAGCATCAGGTATGGAAACGCGAGACCATCGGTCAGGCGCGGCGTCAGTGCATGCCCCGCGAGGTGATTGACGCCGTAAAGCGGCAGACCGCTGCCTGCGGCCAGGCCCTTGGCGAACATGACACCGGAGAGAACACCGCCGATGAGCCCGGGGCCGGCCGTGACGGCGATGCCGTCGAGCGCGTCGAGCGACAGCCCGGCGTCGGAAAGGGCGGCTTCGGTGACGAGGTCGAGCCGTTCGGCATGGGCACGCGCAGCGATCTCGGGGACGACACCGCCAAAGGCCGCGTGCAGCGCAGCCTGATCGTGAATCACGCTCGAGAGGATGGCGCCATCGCCTCGAACCACCGCGGCGGCGGTTTCGTCGCAGCTTGATTCGACGCCAAGCAGGATAAGGTTGGTCACAGGCGTCATTGCGTCAATCAGGTCAGACATCTACATCTGTCAATATGAACGAACGAACATTCTCCGAAGACCGCCCGCTCCGGATCGGCACGCGCGGTTCTCCCCTTGCCCTCGCCCAGGCCTACGAAACCAGAGAGCGACTGATGGAGGCCCACGGCCTACCGGAGGACGCTTTCGAAGTCCATGTGATCCAGACGACGGGCGATGCCGTCCTGGATCGCCCCCTGTCCGAAATAGGGGGCAAAGGTCTGTTTACCAAGGAGATCGAGCAGGCCCTGCTCGACGAACGGATCGATATCGCCGTGCATTCGACGAAGGATGTCGCCAACGTTCTTCCCGATGGGCTGGCACTCACGACCTTTCTGCCGAGGGAGGATGTGCGCGACAGCTTCATCGCGATCCGGTTCGAGGGCATCGACGACCTGCCACGGGGCGCGGTCATGGGCTGTTCGTCGATCCGGCGGCGGGCCCAGCTGGCCGCACGGCGCCCGGATCTCGAATTCGTCGAGTTCCGAGGAAACGTGCAGACGCGGCTCAAGAAACTTGCAGAGGGGCGTGCGGTGGCGACGTTCCTCGCCTGTGCCGGCCTCAGGCGGCTCGGCAAGGCGGAGATGATGCGACCGATCGAGCCGGAGGTCATGCTTCCGGCCGTGGCGCAGGGCGCCATCTCCATCGAGCAGCGGGCAGGGGACGACGCCGTCAGCGCCGCGCTCGCACCGCTGGATCACCCGGAAACCTCCCTCTGCGTCCGGGTCGAGCGGGCGTTTCTTGCCGAACTGGACGGGTCCTGCCGGACGCCCCTTGGCGGGCTCGCCGTGCGGGATGGCGATGCCATCTGGTTCCGGGGCGAGATCCTCCGCCCCGATGGATCGGAGGTCCATCGCGGCGAGATCCGCGAGAGCGAAGGCAACGCGATCGCGGCCGCCGCCGCGCTCGGCCGGAAGCTCAAAACCGATGCGGGAGAAGGATTCTTTGGGTGAAACCGTTCTCCTCACACGGCCCGAGGCCGAGGCAGGCGCCTTCGCGGCGACCCTGCCCGACACGGTCGAGGTCCTGATCGACCCGCTGACGGAAATCGTTCCCGTCGGTGAGGCCCTTGTCCCAGGCGACGCCGGGGCACTGATCTTCACTTCGCGAAACGCCGTTGCCCGGGTTCGAGACGGCGGGGCGCGCGGCCGCAGGGCCTATTGCGTGGGACACGCGACCGCCGAAGCGGCCGCAGCTGCCGGTTTCAAGGCAGTCGAGAGCGATGGCGATGCGGAGCGGCTTGTCGCGCTGATCCTGTCGGAGCCGGACCGCGGACCCTACCTTCATCCTCGCGGCGCGGAGACGGCGTTCGACGTTATCGGCGCGCTCCGAAAAGCGGGCCGCGAGGCATCGGACAGGGTCGTCTACAAAGCTCGTGCCCGCGCCCTTTCCGATGCTACCGTCGAGAGACTGAGCGCCGGAAGCGTTGACGTGATCGCCGTTTTCTCGCGCCGCGCGGCGATTCGGCTGGTCGAGGAAGGCGCGCGGGACTGGAACCTCTCGTCCACCGACATCGTTTCCATCAGCAGGGCCGCCGCAGAGCCGCTGATGAAAATACGAACAAATGCTGTGAATATTGCCGAAATGCCCACCGCCCGTTCGGTCCGGGCGGAGATCCTCGCGGCGTTGCAGCGGCGCGGCGGGAGCGCCGCTTGGCAGCCTGCGGCGCATCACCTACCCTGATCGTCAAACGACGACCGACACCCAGCGAGATCAGACATGTCCGACCCCAGCACCCCAGGCGAAAAGACCGATACCGATACCGACCGGGCTCCGCTTGCCGTGCTGGGCGTGGCGCAGGGTCGGGGCGGGGCCGTCGCGGCCGGGACGGCGATCCTGTCCGCCCGGGAAACAAGGGACGCGGCGGGCGATGTGACTCCGGCCGCATACGACGATGACACGACCGCGGCGGAAGGCGTCGCCGACAACCCCGAGGTCGAGCGATTGGAGATGCACTCCGAGGAGCCGGGGGCATCGATACCGGAGCCCGATCATTCCGATCCCGGCCAGGATCTCGACCCTGAAAGCGACGAGGAGGAACACGGATCCCTCGCCGGTCGTGTCCTGATGATGCTCGTGGTCTTCATCCTCGGCGGGGTCGCGTTCATCTGGGCAGCGCCGAGGGTCGCGCCGATGCTGCCTGCGGGCATGGCGCCCGTGGCGGAATGGCTTCAACCCGCCACGGGCGTCGCCGAAGAGGAGGTCGCGGCCCTCGCGGAACGGGTGGAAGCGCGCTTCGACGCGCTCGAGCCGGGCCTCCCCGCCGCGGAAGTCGACGCGCGGATCGACGACGCGATCGGACGGATAGGCGAAGCCTTCGGTGGTCAGGTCGCCGACCTGTCCGATCGGCTGGAAGCCACCGACAGTGCCGACATCGAGGAACGCCTCGCCCGGATCGAGACCCAGATCGAAGGACTCTCCGCGGAGATGACCGTGCTGCGGCGCGATCTCACGGGGCTTGCGGACTCGACCGCGGACCTGCCCGAGGAAACCGATGCCCGGATGACCGCATTCACCGCGCAGGTCGAAGGTCTTCAGGCGGAAGTCGAAAGCCTCGCGGGGCGCGCGGGCGAGCTTTCCCAGCGGATCGACGAGGTCGCCGCGACGGCGCGTCGCCAGATCGCGGAGGCGCAGGCGATCGCGGAGGAAGCGGAAGCCGCCGCCGCGGAACAGGTCGCCGACGCGACCGAAATGGCCGGCCTGAACGCCCTGCGCGCGGCACTCGCCTCCGGCGCGCCCTATGAAGACCTGCTGGCGCCGCTGGCGGAGAATGGCGCGGTTCCCGCCGCGTTGTCCGCGCCTGCGGCCACGGGTATCGCGACCCAGGCCGAACTCGAACAGCGGTTCGCGGCCATCGCCCATGATGCCATCAGGGCCGAGATCCTCGCGACAGCGGGCGATGGCGCCTTCGCCCGGGCCCGCGCGGAGGTCCGTGCACGCACCGTCGGTCGCTCCCTCGTGCCGATCGAGGGCGACGATGCCGACGCCGTCCTGTCACGGATGGAAGCCGCACTCGGGGATGGTGATCTCGACTCGGTCCTGGCGATCTCGGAGCAGCTGTCGCCCGCTTCGGCGGATGTCCTCTCCGCATGGCTCGACGCCGTTGCACAGCGCGCCGCGGCGCTCGGCGCTTTCGAAAGCATTTCAGCCCGCTCGGGCGGTTGAAGGGAAGGATGCCGCGATGCTGACCACGCTCATCAAGATCGCCGTCTTCCTCGGCCTCGTCACCGCCGCCGCCTTCGGCGTGCTCTATGTGATGGACAATGGCGGAGGAATGTCCGTCAGCTTCGGCGGGAGGGAGTTCGCCTTCACGTCCGTCGAGGTTCTGATCCTTCTTGGCCTGCTGTTCCTCGCCTTCTGGCTCGCGCTGCTTGCGATCGGGTTCACGATAGCGCTGATCCGCTTTCTCACCGGGGATGAAACCGCGATCTCCCGATTCTTTGATCGTTCGCGTGAGCGGCGCGGCTTCGCGGCGCTGGCCGACAGCATGATGGCGCTCGCCTCGGGGGACGGGAAGACCGCGGTCACCAAGGCGCGCAAGGCGGAAACGCTTCTCGATCGTCCCGAGCTGACCCGGCTGATCAATGCCCAGGCCTCCGAACTGGCGGGGCGGCCGGACGAGGCGGAGGCCTATTACAAGAAGATGCTCGGCGACAGCCGCACCCGTTTCGTGGGGGTGCACGGGCTGATGCGGCAGCGGCTCCAGAAGGGTGACACGGAAACGGCGCTGAAACTGGCGGAGAAAGCCTTCGCCCTCAAACCCCGCCATGACGGCCTTCTCGACACGCTCTTCGCGCTTCAGACGGAAAACCACGACTGGTCCAAGGCGAAGACGCGGGAGTTGTCCCGCGACGTCACCCAGCGGCGAGACGCCATCCTGTCCTATGCGGATGCCGAGGCGGCGCTCCGGAACAGCGACACCGAAGAGGCCCGCGCCCGCGCGCTCGAAGCCAACAGGCTCGCGCCCACGCTCGTCCCGGCCGCCGTGCTCGCCGCGCGGCTCCATGTCGAAAGCGGGTCGCCCCGTGCGGCGAACCGGGTCATCACCAAGGCATGGAAGGCGGCGCCCCACCCCGACCTCGCGGCGGCCTTTGCGGCGGTCAAGCCCGATGAAACGCCCGAGGCGCGGCGCAAGCGGTTCGAACCGTTGCTCGCCCTTCATCCCGATCATGCCGAAACGAAGATGATCGCGGCGGAACTCGCCCTCGCCGCCGAGGACTTCCCGGCGGCGCGCAAGGCGCTGGGCTCATTGGCCACCGACGAACCGACGACACGGTCGATCGCGATCATGGCGGCCATCGAACGCGGCGAGGGCGCCAGCGATGCGGTCGTCCGCGGCTGGCTCGCCCGCGCGATCACGGCGCCGCGCGGTCCGGAATGGATCTGCGACAATTGCGGAAAGGCCCATGGGCATTGGCAACCCGTCTGCGACAGTTGCGGCGCGTTCGATACGCTCGATTGGCATGCCCGGTCGGAAAGCGCGGATGCGGCAGACGGCGCCGCCGCCATGCTTCCCCTCGTCGTCGGCATGCTTCAGCAGGACACAGCCGAGAACGGGCCCGACGCCGGGGCCGACGATGCCGAAACCATCGACACCGCCGCGGCGGACGACACCGCGCCCGACATCGTCGAGGATGCCACCGAACCCGCGAGCGATGGCAACAAGGCGACCGCCTGAGGGCGCCATAACGGGCTTGCACCGCTCCCGACGACCGAATAAAGACACCCCGGCGCCGCAGTAGCTCAGCTGGTAGAGCACGTCATTCGTAATGATGGGGTCGGGGGTTCGAGTCCCTTCTGCGGCACCACCTTTCCTAAAGGATCGATGCTTTCACCATCCTCGGCGATGGTGCCGCTTTGACGTGATTCTCACGGAATCCTCGCGTTTCGACACATCGCCGCCGCAATCGGGCATCATCTTGCTCATTGAACTGGGGCGCAGGAAAGGGATCACTATGCGTAAATTCGTTTTGGCACTCGCGTGCGCCGTCGGGCTTGGCGGATGCGCGGAACTCGGCGAGATGCTGGGAATGGGCATGGAAGAGGACGAATACGTCGTCTACTTCGCCACCGACAGCAGCAATCTGACCGATGAGGCGCTTGCAGCGATCGAGGAGGCCGCCAACCGGAATGGCGGCTCCTTCGACGTGATCGGACACACCGATACGGCCGGTTCGGCCGACTACAACCAGAACCTGTCACAAGAGCGCGCCGAGGCGGTCGTCGCGGCGCTTCTTGCCCAGGGCGTTCCGGCCGAGCTGATCTCCAGCTTCGCGAGCGGCGAGACCGAGCCGGCGGACGAAACCGGCGATGGCGTCTCCGATCCGGAGAACCGCCGCGTCGTCATCCGTGTCGCGGTCCCGGCCGGGCTGTGGCTCGGCACCTACGGGGCCGGTTCGGGCTGCTCGACCGAAGGAGACGGCGCGAGCTTCGAGGAATGCCGCGACGATTGGGAACGGGGCTACGAGCCCCAGAACGATCCG
>JBMYPI010000005.1:0-29555 GCA_049600155.1 Rubricella sp. | reverse complement strand
GGCGAGGCAGACATCGCCCCAGGCGACCGACTTGTCGGTCCCCGCGACGGTGAACTGTCCGTTGGCGAACTCCACGTCGCCTTCGGAGGCCTCCATCAGGTGCGCGGCGATCTTCTTCGCCTTGGCGATGATCTTCTCCGTCGCGCGCACCATGGCCGAGCCGCCGACCGCGAGGGAACGGGACCCGTAGGTGCCCATGCCCATCGGGGTGCGGGCGGTATCGCCATGGACGATGTCGACCTGGTTCTCGTCGATGCCGAGCATGTCGGCCACGACCTGCGCGAAGGTCGTCTCGTGACCTTGCCCGTGGGAGTGGGAGCCGGTCATCACGGAGATGGAGCCGGTGGCGTTCACCCGCACCGTGGCGCTTTCATAGAGGCCCGCCCGCGCGCCGAGCTGGCCCACGAGGTTTGACGGCGCGATGCCGCAGGCCTCGATGTAGCAGTTCACGCCGAGCCCGCGCAGCTTGCCCTTGGCCTCGCTCTCCGCCTTGCGCGCGGCGAAGCCGGCGATGTCGGCGATCTCGATGAGCTTGTCCATCGTCGCGTCGTAGTTGCCGGTGTCGTATTCCACCGCGACCGGGGTCGCGTAGGGGAACTGGTCGGGCTTGATGAAGTTGCGCCGGCGCAGTTCGATCGGGTCGATCCCCATCTCCCGCGCGGCCTTGTCGATCACCCGTTCGAGCTGGAAGGTCGCTTCCGGCCGACCCGCACCGCGATAGGCATCGACGGGCACGGTGTTGGTGAAGACGGCCTTCACGTTCACGTAGACGAGCGGGGTGGTGTAGTTGCCCGCCATCAGCGTGCCGTGCAGCCAGGTCGGCACCGAGGGTGCGAAGGTGGACAGATACGCCCCCATGTTCGCGTAGGTGTCGGTGCGCAGGGCGAGGAACTTTCCGTTCTCGTCCATCGCAAGCTCGATCTTCGAGACATGGTCGCGGCCGTGCGCGTCGGAGATGAAGGCCTCGGAGCGGTCGGCCGTCCATTTCACCGGGCGTCCGCAGGCCTTGGCGGCGGCGGTGCAGAATGCCTCCTCGGCATAGTGGAAGATCTTGGTGCCGAAGCCCCCGCCCACATCGGGGGCGATGACGCGCAGCTTGTGCTCGGGAATGCCGAGCACGAAGGCCCCCATCAGGAGGCGGATCACATGGGGGTTCTGGGAAGTGGTGTAGAGCGTATGCTCATCCTTCCACGGGTCGTATTCGCCCACCGCGACGCGCGGCTCCATCGGGTTGGCGACGAGGCGGTTGTTGACGAGCTCCAGCGTGGTGACATGGTGCGCGCCCTTGATCGCCTGGTCGACGGCCTCGCGGTTCTCCTCCACGAAACCCCAGTCGTAGCAGAGGTTGGAAGTCAGATCGTCGTGGACCTTCGGCGCGCCATCGGCGAGCGCGGCCTTCATGTCGACAACGGCGGGAAGCTCCTCGATATCGGCCTCGATCAGTTCCGCCGCGTCGCGGGCCTGGGCCAGCGTCTCGGCGACGACAACGGCGTAGGGATCGCCCACATGGCGCACCTTACCCTCGGCGAGGATGGGGTGCTTGGGCTCCTGCATGGGCTGACCGTGCCGGTCGGTGACCTGCCAGCCGCAGGGGATGCCGCCCACGCCCTCGAAATCCTTCGCGGTGAAGACCTTGACGACGCCGGGCGCGGCCTCGGCGGCGGCGGTATCGAGTCCGTTGATCTTCCCGTGCGCCACGTTGGAGCGCACGAAATACGCGTAGGCCTGGCCGGCCACGTTGATGTCGTCGGTATACTTGCCTTTGCCGGTGAGGAACCGGCGGTCCTCGCGCCGCTTCGAGCTGGCGCCGATGCCGTTGTCTTTGGGCATGTCTGACTCCCTAGGATGGTAAGGGGTGGCGTGCCGTCATTGGGGCGCGGCGTCGTCCACCGGTGCGGGCCGACGCCCGCGATGCGTTCGGATTATTCCGCGGCGACGGCTTCGAGCTGTCCGCTCGCGGCCATGATCGCCTTGACGATGTTGTGATAGCCCGTGCAGCGGCAAAGATTGCCTTCGAGATACTCGCGGATCTCCGCTTCGCTGGGTTTGGGGTTGTCCTTCAGGAGCGCGGCGGCACTCATGACCATGCCCGGCGTGCAGAAGCCGCACTGGAGGCCATGGTGATCCTGGAACGCCTGCTGGATCGTGCCGAGCGTGCCGTCCGCGTTCGCCATGCCCTCGATCGTGCGGACCTCCGCGCCATCGGCATCGGCGGCGAACATCGTGCAGGCCTTCACCGCCTCTCCATCCACGTGCACGACGCATGCGCCGCACTGGCTGGTGTCGCATCCCACATGGGTGCCGGTGAGGCGCAGGTCGTTTCGCAGGAAATCGACGAGAAGGGTCCGGCCCTCCACATCGCCCTGCACGGCCTTGCCGTTCACCGTCATCGATATCGCTGCCATGGTGTTCTCCCGTCAGGTGGCTGAATCGCGCGCGAATGCGCCCGGGCCTTTGCGGCCTCTGGCGTCCACTTTCGGCACCAAACGGTCGTCTGCCAAGTGCTTTTTGATCGATTGTTTCACTCGGGTTTCCCGCGGGGCGGGCTGCCGCCCCGCAAGACCCGGTTTTCAGGCGGTCGCCTCAGGCGGATGCGGCGCAGGATCGGCAGAGCGGCGTGAACGGCAGGACGTCGAGGCGCTCCTCGCTGATCGGATCGCCGCAGCGGGCACAGGTGCCGTAGGTCCCCGCTCCGATCCGTTCCAGCGCCGCGTCGATCATCCGGATTTCGTGGAGGCCTTCTCGCCCGAGATCCTCCAGCACCTCGTCGCCTTCGCTTTCGATCGCGGCGTCTTCCCAATCCTTGCTGTGGGGCTGATCAAGATCGCGCTCGATCCCGTCGAGACGATCGGAAAGCTCGGCCCGGCGGGCCAGAAGCTGCTCCTTGCGGTGTTCCATCGTGGTGGCCATCGGTATCTCCCGGGTTCATCGTTTCCGGGAAAAGCTGAGCACGCGGGGCGGGTTTGTTCCTTGACGTGCGTCAACGCCCCGAACGGTTGCGGCGGATGGCCTTGATCGTGCTAGGGTTACGTCAGGTTCGGCCCGGAGTATCGATCATGCGTTACATCGTCTGCCTTGTCGTCACGCTGGCCATGCCGGCGGCAGCCCAGCAACCCGGCCAGGCACAGACCGAAGCGTTCATCGCCGATATCGCGGAAGACAGGCCCCGCACATCGTCCCACATCACCGAATCCTACGACCTGGCGTTCGACGGGCCACGCATGAGTATGACCTGGGATTACGACAACAGCCGGGTCGGGACATCGGACACCGTGACAAGCGCGGACCTGCGGGATTTCGACCTCGTGCGCCTGCGCACCAGCGACAACGACGATCACTGGAGATACGGCTGCCGCGCGAATTACGCCACGCTGCATTGCCGATCGGGTGACTGTGTCCGGTCGCGGGAACGCCGAACCTATTACGACGGCGACCCATCGGTGACCGAGGAGCAAAGCCTCGATACGATGTGGATCGCCTTCACCTGCGATGGCGATTTCCGGCCGATCCGCCGTGTGGGGAACGCGCTTCAGCATCTCGGGCGCATACACGGCGTCGACATCACCGTCAGCGACGAACTCTACGACCGCGAATCCATCGGCTCGGCTTTCGATTAGGAGACACCCATGAAAGCGATCTTCTTCCTTGTCCTGGCGCTGTTTCCGGCCATGCCCGCGGCGGCACAACAACCCACCCAGCGCCAGACGGAGGCGTTCATCCTCGACATGCAGAGCCGGACCGCCCCCGACTACAGCAACTGGAACAGGGAGGTCACGCTCAGCTTCTCCGGCCCGATGATCACGCGCGTCAACGAGCGGTGGAACCGCAACAACGGTGCGCATCTCGAGTCGGTTCAGCGGCTTGATATCCGCGATGTCGGATCGGTGCTGATGCGGACAAGCCAGGGCGTGAGCGAAGACAACCGCTGCCGGCTGCATGTGGTGCGCCTGATCTGCCGCGAGCCGGAATGCATTGACTATGTTTTCACCCGCCATCGCGACATGATCGGCAACAGCCATCCACCGAGCAGAAGCGCCGACAGCGAGATGTTTCCCGGCTCCTTCTGCGAGGAAGACATGCAATCGGCCCGGCGACTCGGCAACGCTTTCGCCCATCTCGCCGAGATCCATGGCAACCCGGTGGAAATCGTCGACGAGCTGTTCGATCCCGCCGCCATCGGCTCGGCCTTCGATTGAGGGCGCGGTCCATGAAACTCCTCCGATCCGCCCTATTGGGGCTCGCTCTGGTCGCCCATACGGCCAACGCGCAGGAGCCGAGCCAGCGCGAAACTGAAACATTCATCACCAACGCCTATCTGGACAGGCCGGACCGCCCCCACCTGACAGGGCAATCGGCCGAGCTCCGCTTCGATGGCTCCGCACTCACGGCAGTCGAACAGGAGGCCGACTCCGGAACGGGCTTCCGCAATACATGGACGCGCACGGTCGACCTCGGGGATATCGGCGCGATCGAGCTTCGCACCCGGGAGGCGGAAAGCACGCTCAGGGGCTGCGTGCCGAGCTATGTTCGCCTCGTGTGCGCCGAAGGGTCATGCGTGACGGATCATCAGCGCGGGAACTGGGGCCGGATGAGCAATGCGCCCGATCTGTCGGGCCGCGATTTCGACACCCGTTCGGAGCGGAGCGTCTTCGATCTCGCGCAGGCCTGCGACCAGCAGACGATCCGCCGGGTGGGAAATGCGCTGCGGCACCTCGGAGCGATCCACGGCCTCGACATCCCCGTCCTCGATGAACTCTACGACGAGGAAGCCGTCGGGTCGGCATTCGATTGAGGTTCACCCCCGGAGCGCGGCCTTCGCCGGGCGGAACCGTTGAAGCACCCGGCGGGTGGGCATGACGAGCGCATCCTCCGCGACCGGATCGCGCAGCCGTTCCACCATCCTGAACAGGCGGTCCGTCCCGGCGTCGCTGTCGGCGGGAAGGTGCCTGCCCTGCAGCCCGTCCCCGATCCGGATGGAAAAGGGCTGGCGGTGCTTGTTCAGCACCTCGTGGAACAACGTGATGTCGCGCAGCGTCGGGTGGATCAGGTCGAAGAGGTAGAACAGGGCCGAGTTGCGCGCCGTCATCCGCAGCGGCACGACCGGGAGGTCCATCTTGCGCGCGATCATCGCCGCCGAGTTCATCCAGGGGCGTTCCTGCAGGCCGAGGCCGCGGCGCTTCATGATCCGGCCGGAGGGGAAGATCACACCGAGCCGCCCCTCGCCGAAAGCCCGCTTGGCATAGGCCAGCGTTTCGCGGTTCGACTTGTGGGAGCGCTTCTCCTCCCGCCATTCCACCGGCGCTATCATGCTCTCGAACTGGGGAAAGATCCTGTTCACGTCACGGTTGGCGAAAAAGAACAGATCGGGGCGCTTCTCCCGCAGGAGACTCCACAGGATGATGCCGTCGGCAATACCCGTTGGGTGGTTGGACACGAGCACGGCAGGCCCTTCGCGTGGAATATTGTCCAATCCCTCGATACGGACCTTGCGCGCGATCATCTCGCCCACATGGTCCATGATCTCGTGGGCGGGCTTGTCCCTGTAGAATTCGGCCAGTTCCACGCTTCGGTCATAGCCGAGAAGCAGGTGGAGGAAGCCCCGGATCGGCCGCATCGCCGGACCGCCGCGATAGATCCAGCCGGCGCGTTCGCGGATCATTTCGTCTATCTTGTCCCGCATGTGTCCTCCCAACGACCGGCAGGGGATCGGGGAGGTGTATCCCGTGCCTTGTGACGCTTTGCTGACAACGCCGCGACATCGCCGAACGTTGCACCACCGCCTCCATGACCCTACACGACGGCTAGCACGAAACCCGCAAAAGGAAGATAGCATGATCGGGAAACTCAATCACGTGGCCATCGCAGTCCCCGATCTGGAGGCCGCATCGGCACAATACCGCGACACGCTGGGGGCGAATGTCGGCGCGCCGCAGGACGAGCCCGACCACGGCGTCACCGTCGTCTTCATCGAATTGCCGAACACGAAGATCGAGTTGCTCTATCCGCTGGGCGAGAATTCTCCCATTGCGGGCTTTCTGGAAAAGAACCCCTCCGGCGGCATCCACCATGTCTGCTACGAGGTGGACGACATCCTCGCCGCGCGCGACAGACTGAAGGCCTCGGGCGCACGCGTGCTCGGCGACGGGGAACCGAAGATCGGCGCCCATGGCAAGCCCGTCCTGTTCCTGCATCCCAAGGATTTCAACGGCACGCTGGTGGAACTCGAACAGGTCTGACCCACATGAGAGGCGGATCGTCAGGGAGCGAGATTTGAGATGACCATCACCGGCGCGATCGTGCTCTACGCCGTCATCTGGTTCATGACCCTCTTCGTGGTGCTTCCCATCGGCTATCGCAGCCAGGAAGAGGCCGGGGAGGTGGAGCCGGGCACGCCGGCCTCCGCGCCATCCAACCTGCGGGTGAAGAGCAAGCTGATGTGGGCGACGCTCGTCGGCACGGCGATCTGGGCGGCGGTCTGCGGCGTGATCCTGTCGGGCTGGATCAGCGTGGCGGATCTCGACTGGACGCGTCAGTGGCGGGAATGATCCGGGCGCTGGCGCTCTCGACCGCTCTTGCCTTGACCGGATGCGGTATGGGGCCCGTGGCGCTCAACGCGATCAGCGGATCGGACGCGGTGACGGAGCGGGAGGATCTGCCCTACGGCCCGGAGATCCGCCACGTCTACGATTTCTACGAACCCGACGCGATGCGCGCCGATGCGCCGCTCATCGTCTTCTTCCACGGCGGAAGCTGGCGGGAAGGCTCGAAGGACATCTACCGCTTCCTCGGCACGGCCTTCGGGGATGCGGGCTATGTGGTCATGGTGCCGAACTATCGCCTCTACCCTGACGTCACGTTCCCGGCCTTCGTCGAGGACGGCGCGCTCGCGCTGTCCCATGCGTTCGAGACCTACGAGCGCCCGGTGGTCGTGATGGGCCATTCGGCGGGCGCGCAGATCGCCGCGCTGCTGGCCCTCGATCCGCGCTATCTGGAGGCGCAGGGTCGGGACGTATGTGAGATCGCCGCCTGGATCGGCGTCTCCGGGCCCTATGATTTCCTGCCGCTCCGATCCCGGACGCTGCGCGAGACCTTCCCGCGCACCACGCGCCCGCAAAGCCAGCCCATCGCCTTCGCCGATGGCCCCGCGGCGCCTGCGCTCCTGATCCACGGTGAGGCGGATGTGGTCGTCCATGCGGAAGATACCCGGCTCCTGTCCGAGGCGCTTTCGCGGGAAGGAAACGATGTCACCGCGCGGTTCTACGAGGGTGTCGGCCATATCGACATCATCGCGGCCCTGTCACGGCACCTGCGCGAACAGGCGCCGACTTTCACCGATATCGCGGCCTTCATCGCGGAGCAGGAAGAGGCGGGCTTTCCCGGCTGCCCCTAGCGCCCCGACAGCCCGTGGAAGATGTGCGTGAACATCGCCACGCCGACGAGCGGGACGATCAGGCCCGCGATCGGGATCGCAAGGGGCATCGCGATCAGCACGCCCGCCCCCCAGATCAGCGGCATGTGCCGCTTGCGCAGCGCGGCGGCCTCCTTTAACGGCATCCGCCGGGCAGCGACGAGCTGGAAATACTCGCGCCCCAGGAGGTAGCCGTTCATCGCCCAGAAGATGATCGGCGCGAGCGGCAGGAACAGGATATAGAGAAAGAGCGCCACGATATTCGCCCCGATCACCACCCCGGTGAAGCGCAGCGCGTCCACCAGCGCATCGGACATCGATAGGCGGTTCGCGCGCGGCAGGTGGGAATAGTGCACGTCCTCCACGGCGTCCGCGATATCGTCGAGGAAGAAGCCGATCACGATGGTCGCGACCGGGATCATCAGGATGAAGGAGAGCGGCAGGAGCGCGAGGCCCGTCAGGATCCCCGCCCCCGCGCCGGGATCGACGGTGAAGCCCACGACCGGCACCGTCACCGGCCCGATGAGGGCGATCAGGTATCCCATTGTAACGATCACACCCGCGAAAACCGCGATGGTCAGGCCGAGCGATTTCAGCAGAAGCGCGCGGAGAGCCGGGTCGGGCAATTGCCCCAGCGCGCGGGAGAGGGCACCGAAGATCATGCGCTGACCCATTCGGTAATGCGGGCGAGGTCGGGGCGCGGGCGCTCGGGCGGCGCGATCGTCTCCGTCCCGATATGGAGGAAGCCCGCGACGAACTCATAGGGTTTCAGGGAGAGGCCACGCTCCAGCCAGTCGCGATCCATCGCCATCCAGCTCGTGAGCCAGTTCGCGCCCCAGCCACTCGCGAGCGCGGCATTCAGAAGGGCGAGGCACACCGCCCCTGCCGACAGGATCTGTTCCACCTCCGGGATTTTCGGATTGGCGACCGGGCTCGCGACCACCGCGACGCAGACCGGCGCCCCGTCGAAAGGCATGGCCGCCTTGGCGACGGCCTCGGGCTCCCGCCCCTGGGCGGTGCCGATCTCTTCCGTGAGCTGCTTCAGCCGGGTGAGGGCGTCGCCCTCCAGCACGATGAAGCGCCACGGCTCCAGCTTGCCGTGGTCGGGGGTGCGGGCAGCGGCGGTCAGGATGGTTTCGAGGCCTGCCTTGTCCGGGCCGGGAGCGGAAAGGGTCTTCGCCGGGCGCGAGCGGCGGGTGAGCAGGAATTCCAGCGTTTCGGGGCGGGGGGCGAGGGGCATGGCATCTCCGGTCCTGACGTCCCCGGCGATGTCGGCACTCCCCCGCCCCCTGTCAAGCTCATGCGGCGCGCGCTTCCTCCGCGATGCGGTCGATTTCCGCCTCCGCGCGGTGAATGGCGTCACCGTTGAACATCTGCTTGTCGGCCGCGATGACGGTCACGTCGTCGATCCCGATGAAGCCCAGAAGGTGCTTCACATGGGGCGTCGCCCAATCGATCGGCGAGAAGACTTCCGTGCCCCCGGAGGACACCACGATATAGGCCTTCTTGCCGGTCAGAAGGCCCTTCGGCCCGCTTTCGGAATAGGCGAAGGTGCGGCGTGCGCGGGCGACCTGATCGAACCACGCCTTGAGGGCGGCGGGCATCCCGAAGTTGTAGATCGGGAGTGCGATGACGATCGTGTCGGCGGCTTCGATCTCTCCGATCAGTTCCTCGGAGAGGGCAAGCTCGGCGTTCTGCTCATCGGTCCGCTCCGCGGCATCGGTGAAGTTGGCGCCGATCCAGGCAC
Source organism: Rubricella sp. (assembly GCA_049600155.1). GTDB lineage: Bacteria > Pseudomonadota > Alphaproteobacteria > Rhodobacterales > Rhodobacteraceae > Rubricella. The sequence continues at coordinate 20,400 of JBMYPI010000005.1, read as the reverse complement.
TGTCCACGAGCGGAATGCCCGCGGCCGTATCCCGCTCGACGACGTCGCCGCCCAGCTTCTCGGCGAGGCGGCGGGAAAGGGCGAGGCTCGACGAGGCATCGCCCCGGGCGCTCGCGCTCACGATAAGAACATTCTGCGACATCTGAGGTGCCTCCCTCGGCATCGGTGTTTCGATGCGAGAAGAGATGGCGCAGCGCAGCATCGGAGACAACCGCGCGTTTCGGCACGGATTGTTTCTATTTCTGATCCTATCTGGAGATTCACTATTTCTCAACGATCCTCGGATGGAATGCGAATTGGCGCTTGTCGTGGCGCAACCAAAAACGCAATATCTCGGCCATGTCGAACGAAGCATCACAAGACTTGCGCGCGTTTCTGGACGGAGACCAGTTTTCAACGGTTCTCGCCGACCCACCTTGGCGTTTTACCAACCGCACGGGCAAGGTCGCGCCAGAACACAAGCGGCTCTCTCGTTATCCGACGATGACGTTGGATGAGATTTGTGCTCTTCCCGTTGAAGAGCACCTCGAGGACCGTGCGCACTGCTATCTTTGGGTCCCGAACGCGTTGCTGCCGGAAGGCCTAGCGGTTCTGCAAGCATGGGGCTTTGAATACAAGTCGAATATCATTTGGCACAAGGTGCGGAAGGACGGCGGGTCTGATGGTCGTGGTGTCGGGTTCTATTTCCGCAATGTAACAGAGATCATTTTGTTCGGTACACGCGGCAAAGATGTCCGCACCCTGCCGCCGGGTCGGCGACAGGTTAACATGATTCAGACCCGAAAAAGAGAGCACTCGCGCAAGCCCGATGAGCAATACGAACTGATCGAAGGATGCTCCTGGGGTCCGTATCTTGAGTTGTTTGGTAGAGGTGTCAGAGAAGGCTGGACTGTCTGGGGTAATCAAGCTGACGCAGACTACAAGCCAAGCTGGAAAACCTATTCTTATAATTCTTCGGTAGCTGCCGAATAATTAATCAACAAGAATTTCCTTTGGCAACCCGATCAATAGAAGCGGACATGGATTACCAACTCCACGAGTTACGCGAGCCTCAAGCTTCCGCCAATGTGTTGTTGCCTGGCCATATTTTGAGCTAACGAAATTTCGCGCAAAGGCCTCTGGAAAAGGAACGCCACGTTGGACAAGTTTATCAACTGCGCGCCTTTGAGCAGCGGTCCGTTCTTCGACTCCGTAAATCTTTAGATCTTTCTCGCCTTCAATTCCATCAAGAATCAAACGATCTCTGATACGATTAAAAAATGAGTCTTGCAGAGACTGACCTCTTGTAATGATTATACCGACACTTGTGGCGCCTATAGAATGAAGACGTTGAAAGTTTTCTAGATCGCGATCAAAGAAAGGGTCCTTGTTGTTCCACTCGATCTCAAGGCAGAGTGTGCCATGCTTCGCGCGAAGAACATGGTCTACTTCGTGGCTGATGCCTTCACGCTCTTGACCATCAACTATCGTTTGGACAAGAAACTCATGCTTTGGCCAACCAAGAGCCGCAAGACTACGTCTAAGTCTTTGTGTGGAAGCTGCCTCTCCACCACCACCAGCGATTAGTTCGGATACGCTAATTCTAAAGTCTTCCAAGACAGATACTAACGCTCTGGTCTCAGATGAAAAATCATTCGCCAAGATTGCCTCAGCGTGATTTTTTGTGAGAATATCGAAACCACGTCGATGCAATAGCTCTAGCAAATCGTTACTCCTGCAGGATCACCCTCAGCCCCAGTTCGCGGAGCTGTTCGTTGGTGGGTTCCGAAGGCGCGCCCATCATCAGGTCTTCGGCGCGCTGGTTCATCGGGAACATGATAACCTCGCGGATGTTCTGCTCGTCGGCCAGGAGCATCACCATCCGGTCGATCCCCGCCGCGCAGCCCCCGTGCGGCGGCGCGCCGTAGCGGAAGGCGTTCAGCATGCCGCCGAAGCGCTTCTCGACCTCGGTCGGGTGATAGCCCGCCAGCTCGAACGCCTTGAACATGATCTCCGGCTTGTGGTTCCGGATCGCGCCGGAGACAAGCTCGTAGCCGTTGCAGGCGAGATCGTACTGGAAACCGAGGATCTGGAGCGGGTCCTGCTCCTCCAGCGCCTTCAGCCCCCCTTGCGGCATCGAGAACGGGTTGTGCGAAAAGTCGATCTTTCCCTCGTCGTCCTTCTCGTACATCGGGAAATCGACGATCCAGGCGAACTTGAACTGATCCTTCCGCGTGAGGCCCAGCTCCTCCCCGATCACCGTGCGGGCCCGGCCCGCGACCGCCTCGAACGTCTCGGGCTTGCCGCCGAGGAAGAAGGCGGCGTCCCCGACATCGAGGCCGAGTTGCCGGCGGATCGCCTCGGTCCGTTCCGGGCCGATGTTCTTGGCGAGCGGGCCGGCGCCGCCATCCTCCCGCCAGAAGATGTAGCCCATCCCCGGCAGGCCTTCCTTCTGCGCCCAGGCGTTCATCCTGTCGCAGAACTTGCGGCCCACGGGCTCCCCGCTCGGGCCCTTCGGTGCGGGGATGGCGCGGATCTCCGTGCCGTCCTGTTCCAGCAGCTTGGCGAAGATCGCGAAGCCCGAGCCGCGGAAATGCTCGGAGACGGTCTGCATCTCGATCGGGTTACGCAGGTCGGGCTTGTCGGTGCCGTATTTCTGCATCGCCTCGGTATAGGGAATGAGCGGCCAGTCGGGGTCGACCGTCCGGCCCTTCCCGAATTCCTCGAACACGCCCTGGATCACGGGCTGGATCGCGGCGAAGACGTCCATCTGCTCGACGAAGCTCATCTCGATGTCGAGCTGGTAGAAATCGGTGGGCGAGCGATCCGCGCGGGGGTCTTCGTCGCGGAAGCAGGGCGCGATCTGGAAATAGCGGTCGAACCCACCGACCATGATGAGCTGCTTGAACTGCTGGGGCGCCTGGGGCAGCGCGTAGAACTTGCCCGGATGGAGCCGCGAGGGCACGAGGAAGTCGCGCGCGCCTTCGGGGGAGGAGGCGGTGATGATCGGCGTCTGGAACTCGGTGAAGCCCGCGTCCCACATGCGGTCGCGGAGGGATTTCACGACGCGGGACCGCAGCATAATGTTGTCGTGAAGCTTCTCCCGCCGCAGGTCGAGGAAGCGGTATTTGAGGCGCGTTTCCTCCGGGTATTCCTGATCGCCGAAGACGGGCAGCGGAAGCTCCTCCGCCGCGCCGAGCACTTCCATGTCACGGATGAAGACCTCGATCTCCCCGGTGGGCAGCTTGGGGTTCACGAGCGCGGCATCGCGCGCCTTCACCGTTCCGTCGATCCGGATGCACCATTCGGAGCGGACCTTCTCGACCTCCGCGAAAACCGGGCTGTCGGGATCGCACAGGACCTGCGTCATCCCGTAGTGGTCCCGCAGGTCGATGAACAGGACGCCGCCGTGATCGCGCACCCGGTGGACCCAGCCGGCAAGGCGGACGGTCTCGCCCACATGGGCGGTGTTGAGCGCGGCGCAGGTATGGGAACGGAAGGCGTGCATGGTCTGTCCTGATGTCGGGAAGCCGGAGATCGCGCCCGATACACAGGAGCGGGCCTTGCCTGTCAAGGGCGGCGGGGGGTTCGCACCATCTCGACGACGGGAAACGCGACGCCCCGGATCGGGATCTCCCGCCGCGCCCGCACGGCGAAGCCATGCCGGGCGTAGAAGCCTTCGGCGTTGAGGCTCGCATAACAGGCCAGCGCGGCGATCCCTTCCGCTTCGGCCTGGGCGAGGCAGAGGCGCATGATCGCGCTTCCATGACCCCGCCCGAGCGCCGCAGGGTGTGTCGCGAAATGGCGGATATGGGCCTCTCCGTCTTCCCGCGCCGGAGGGTGGGGCGACCATCCGCCCGCCGCCAGGATCCTGCGGCCCTCCTCTATGACGAAGTAGCGGCCCGAGGCGATCAGCGCCGCGTTCACACCGGTCATCGGGCCGAGCGCGGCATCGAGAACCGCCGCCGGATAGGCGTCCGCCATGAGTGCGGAGTAGCTCTCCCGGTAGAGGGTCGCGAGCCGTTCTGTGTCGCCCGGCAGGGCCGGGCGCGGCGCCGGACGGATCATTTCTGATCCGCGAGTTGGTAGCGGTCCCGCTGCATCGCGGCACCCTGTTCGGCGCCGTATTTCGTCTGCAGTTCGAGCAGTTCGATATCGTGGAACTCGTCGACGACTTCCTCCACGACACCGGCATCGCCGAGGGACCGCAGCCCCTCGCTCGCCAGCGCGATCGCGGTTTCATAGGTCTGCCGGATCACGAAATCCACGCCCGCCCTGCGCATCTCCATCTCGGAGAAGCGGTCGTAGGTTTCGGCGAAGATCTTCAGATCGGGGAATTTCTCCTTGAGCTTGGCGACGGATTCGGGCGCGCCTTCGCGATCGTTGATGCACAGAAACAGGAGATCGGCCTCGGCCGCGCCGGCGGTTTCCAGCACGTCGAGCCGGCGGGCATCCCCGAAATAGACGTCGCTGCCGAAGGTGCGGGCGATCCGGATGCGGCGCGGCGAGTTGTCGATCAGCGTGACGTCGTAGTCCCGCGCGGACAGTATGCGGGCGATCACCTGTCCGACCCGCCCGAATCCGGCCACGATGACCCGTGCCTTGCCCGCCTCCTCCACGCCCGGCATCTCGGAGGGATCGTCGTCGGGATCGCCTTCGATCATCCGATCCACCGCGTTCATCGCCAGCGGCGTGAGGATCATCGACAGCGTCACGATGGCGGACAGGATCGCGGGGAGCGCCCCTTCGAACAGCCCCGCCGTGACGGCAAGCGTGATCATCACGAACGCGAATTCGCCGCCCTGCCCCAGGGTCGACGCGATGCGCAGACCGTCGGCATGGCTCGATCCGAAGGCCCGCGTCAGGCCGTAGAGGATCGCCGCCTTGCCCGCGAAAAGGCCGACCGCCCCGCCGATGACGATGGCCCAGCTCGACAGCACGAGCCCCCAGTCGAGCGTCATGCCGAAGCCCATGAAGAACGAGCCGAGCAAGAGCCCCCGGAACGGCTCGATATCGGTTTCGAGCTGATGGCGGAATTCCGACTCGGCCAGCAGCACACCGGCGATGAATGCCCCGAGCGCCATCGAGAGGCCCACCATGTCCATCGCCAGCGCCGAGACGAGCACGACGAGCAGCGAGGCCGCGCCGAACACCTCGTGATTGCCGAATTGCGCGATGAGCTGGAAGATCGGGCCCAGCAGGAAGCGAACGGCGATGATGAGCGCGATCACGGCGAGGATGGCCAGGATGGCCGAGATCCAGGGGTCCTGGTCCGGCGCGGCGGAGGGCGCAAGGAAAGCCACCAACGCGAAGAGCGGCACGATGGCGAGATCCTGGCACAGCAGGATCGAGAACGCGCGATCCCCGTGCGGCGTTGCCATCTCGCGCCGTTCGCGCATCATCTGCACGCCCATCGCCGTGGAGCTGAGCGCGAGCGCGGCCCCTGCGACGACGGCGGTCGCCGGCCCGAAACCGAACGCGGTGAAGACCAGCGCCAGAAGCGCGCCGGTTCCCGTGACCTGTGCGACACCGAGCCCGAAGATATCGCGCCTCAACCGCCACAATCGCGACAGTTTCAGTTCGAGCCCGATGATGAACAGAAGCAGGACGACGCCGAACTCGGCGATCGAGAGCACCGTTTCCGGGTTCTGGATGAAGGCGATGCCATAGGGGCCGATCGCGGCGCCCGCGGCGAGATACCCGATGACCGAGCCCATCCTGAGCCGCTGCGCGAGCGGAACGGCGACGACCGCGGCGCCGAGGAAGACGGCCGCGGTTTCCAGGAAGGGATCGGCGCCACCGGCCATCGACGGATTCCTCGTATTGCGTTGCAACGACCCTAGCGGTTGCGCGGCGGGCAAGGCAATGTGGCGTTCCTGACCAGTGCGGCCGCCTTGCCCGTTGCGCCCGGCGAGGAGTCCCTTTAGACCCCTCCCGATTTTGCCCCGAGCCCGAGGACGGACCGATGCCGAAGCGTGACGACATCCACTCCATCATGATCATCGGCGCCGGGCCCATCGTCATCGGCCAGGCTTGCGAATTCGACTACTCGGGCGCGCAGGCCTGCAAGGCGCTGCGGGAAGAGGGATACCGGGTTATCCTTGTGAACTCGAACCCCGCAACGATCATGACCGATCCCGGCATGGCCGACGCGACCTATATCGAGCCGATCACGCCGGAGGTCGTCGCGCGCATCATCGAGAAGGAACGCCCCGATGCGCTGCTGCCGACGATGGGTGGGCAGACGGGCCTCAACACCGCGCTCGCGCTCGCCGACATGGGCGTTCTGGACAGGTTCGGTGTCGAGCTGATCGGCGCCCGCCGCGAAGCGATCGAGATGGCGGAGGACCGCAAGCTCTTCCGCGAGGCGATGGACCGCATCGGGCTGGAAAACCCCAAGGCGGAGATCGTCAGCGCGCCGAAGAAGGCCAATGGCAAATACGATATCGAGGAAGGGGTGCGCCGGGCGATGGCGACGCTCGACCTCGTCGGCCTGCCCGCGATCATCCGCCCCGCCTTCACGCTCGGCGGCACCGGCGGCGGTGTCGCCTACAACCGAGAGGACTACGAGCGGATCTGCCGCTCGGGCCTCGATGCCTCGCCCGTAGCACAGATCCTCGTGGACGAGTCGCTTCTGGGCTGGAAGGAATTCGAGATGGAGGTCGTCCGCGACAAGGCGGACAACGCGATCATCGTCTGCTCCATCGAGAACGTGGATCCGATGGGCGTTCATACGGGGGACTCGATCACCGTGGCGCCCGCGCTCACGCTCACCGACCGCGAATACCAGATGATGCGGACCGCCTCGATCAACGTGTTGCGGGAGATCGGGGTCGAGACCGGCGGTTCGAACGTGCAATGGGCCGTGAACCCCGAAACCGGCCGCATGGTCGTGATCGAAATGAACCCGCGCGTCTCCCGATCCTCCGCGCTGGCGTCGAAAGCGACCGGTTTTCCCATCGCCAAGATCGCCGCGAAACTCGCCGTGGGCTACACGCTCGACGAGCTCGACAACGATATCACGGGTGTCACGCCCGCCAGTTTCGAGCCGACCATCGACTATGTAGTCACCAAGATTCCGCGCTTCGCTTTCGAGAAATTTCCCGGTTCCGAACCGACGCTGACCACCGCGATGAAATCGGTGGGCGAGGTGATGTCCATCGGCCGGACCTTCCACGAGAGCGTGCAGAAGGCGCTCGCCAGCATGGAAACCGGCCTCACCGGCTTCGACGAGATCGCGTTCGACAGCCGGGAGGCGTTGGTCGCCGCGCTCGCACAGCAGACGCCCGACCGGCTGCGGATCGTCGCCCAGGCGATGCGCGAGGGGTTGAGTGACGACGAGATCGAAGCGATCACGAAGTTCGATCCCTGGTTTCTGGCCCGCATCCGCGAGATCATCGAGGCCGAGGCGGCGCTGGAAGGGCAGTTGCCCGAGGATGCAGCCGGGATGCGGCGGCTCAAGATGCTCGGCTTCTCCGACGCGCGCCTCGCGAAACTCACCGGCCTGACGGAGACGGAGGTGCGCCACGCGCGGAACCGGCTCGGGGTCAACGCCGTCTTCAAGCGGATCGACACCTGCGCGGCGGAGTTCGAGGCCCAGACACCCTACATGTATTCCACCTATGAAGCGGACATGATGGGCGAGGTCGAATGCGAAGCCCGCCCGACGGATGCGAAGAAGGTCGTCATCCTCGGCGGCGGACCGAACCGGATCGGCCAGGGAATCGAGTTCGACTATTGCTGCTGCCACGCCTGCTTCGCGCTGACCGAGGCGGGCTATGAAACCATCATGGTCAACTGCAACCCCGAGACCGTCTCGACCGACTACGACACGTCCGATCGCCTCTATTTCGAGCCGCTGACGATCGAGCATGTGCTCGAAATCCTGCGCACCGAACAGGAGGCCGGAACGCTGCACGGCGTGATCGTGCAGTTCGGCGGGCAGACGCCGCTGAAACTGGCGAACGCGCTGGAGGCCGAAGGTATCCCGATCCTCGGCACCTCGCCCGACGCGATCGACCTTGCAGAGGATCGCGAGCGGTTCCAGTCGCTCCTGAACGATCTGGGCCTCAAGCAGCCGGTCAACGGCATCGCCCATTCCGACGAGGAGGCGTTCCTCATCGCCGGAAAGGTCGGCTTCCCGCTGGTCATCCGGCCCTCCTACGTTCTCGGCGGCCGCGCGATGGAGATCGTCCGGGACATGGACCAGCTCCGCCGCTACATCCGCGATGCCGTGGTCGTGAGCGGCGACAGCCCCGTCCTTCTGGACAGCTACCTCTCGGGCGCGGTGGAGGTGGATGTCGATTGCCTCTGCGATGGCGAGACGGTTCATGTCGCGGGCGTGATGGAGCATATCGAGGAAGCAGGCGTCCATTCCGGGGACAGCGCCTGTTCGCTTCCGCCCCATTCGCTGGATGCGCCGACCGTGCAGGAACTCAAGCGCCAGGCGGCGGCGATGGCCCGCGCGCTCGGCGTCGTGGGGCTGATGAACGTGCAATTCGCGATCAAGGACGGGGTCATCTACGTTCTGGAGGTGAACCCGCGCGCTTCCCGCACGGTGCCCTTCGTGGCGAAGGCCGTCGGCTCCCCCATCGCCTCCATCGCCGCGCGGTTGATGGCGGGCGAGAAGCTGGGTGCGTTCGAGCTCAAGGCCCCCGAGACGAAGCACATCTCCGTCAAGGAAGCCGTGCTGCCCTTCGCGCGGTTCCCCGGCGTCGACACGCTGCTCGGCCCGGAGATGCGCTCCACCGGGGAGGTCATGGGCCTCGACACAACGTTCGAACGCGCCTTCCTCAAGGCGCAGATGGGCGCCGGGGTCGTGCTGCCCGAAGAGGGGCAGGTCTTCATCTCGATCAAGGATGCAGACAAGGGCACGCTGATGCTGGAGGCGGCGCGCACGCTGCACGGTCTGGGCTTCGGTATTCTCGCGACAAGCGGCACGGCAGCGTGGCTGGAAGCGGAAGGCGTTTCCTGCACACGGGTGAACAAGGTCTACGAGGGCCGGCCGAATATCGTCGATGCGATGAAGAACGGCGAGGTCCAGATCGTCTTCAACACCACCGAGGGCGCCCAGTCGGTCTCCGACAGCCGCGAGATCCGCTCCACCGCGCTATACGACAAGATCCCCTACTACACGACCGCCGCCGGAGCCCGTGCCGCGGCGCTCGCCATCCGCAACGCGCGGGAAGGCGAGATCGGGGTCATGGCGATCCAGGGGATTTGAGGGCGGCGGGCTGGACGCGAGGCCCGAGGCTGCTAGACAGGGGATCACTTCACGGCGAAGGCTCCTGCCCATGCGCGCGCTTCTGATCCTCATCGTCACGCTTCTGGCGGCCCTACCCCTTCAGGCCCACGAGACCCAACCGGCCATCGCCGATGCGCGGGTAAATGCCGAGCGGGTGGAGCTTGATGTGGCGCTCCTTCTGGAGCCGCTGATCGCCGGGATCGACCTTTCCCGTTACACCGACACGAACGACGCGCCGCAGGCCGAGGAATACGACCGGCTGCGCGCCCTGCCCCCGCAAATGCTCGACGCGGCCTTCGAGGATGCGTGGCCCGGCCTGCGCGAAGGCTTCATCATCGAGGTGGGTGGCGAGCGGCTCATCCCGCGCATCACGGGCCTCGCGATCACCGACCAGCCGAACCTCAACCTCGTGCGGGAAGCGACACTCTCCCTCACCGCGGAGCTTCCGCCGGGCACGGCGCCCGTGACCATCGGCTGGGTCCCGGAATACGGGCCGCTCGTGCTGCGCCAGATCGGCGAGGGGGAGGACCTCTATGCCGGCTACCTCAACCCAGGCGACCTCAGCGCGCCGCTGCCCCGCGAAGGCGTGGCGCAGGTGCCGCTCTGGATCGCCTTCGCGGACTACGTCGTGATCGGGTTCGAGCATATCGTGCCCAAGGGGCTCGACCATATCCTGTTCGTCCTGGGGCTTTTCTTCTTCTCCACCCGGCTGCGCCCGCTCGTCTTCCAGATCTCGGCCTTCACGGTCGCCCACACGGTGACGCTCGCGCTTGCGGTTCTGGGCTACGTCAGCGTCCCGCCCGAGATCGTGGAGCCGCTGATCGCCGCCTCCATCGTCTATGTCGCGGTGGAGAACACGGTGATGCGGGAGATGAAGCCGTGGCGCACGGCGATCGTGTTCGCTTTCGGGCTATTGCACGGCCTCGGCTTCGCGAGCGTTCTGGGCGATATCGGGCTCGATCCCACGCGGTTCGTCACCGGGCTCATCGCCTTCAATATCGGCGTGGAGATCGGCCAGCTTTCGGTGATCGCGGCGGCGTTCCTGCTCCTGGGCTGGGCGATCCGGCGGGACTGGTATCGCGCGGCCATCGCCATCCCCGCCTCGCTTGCGATCGCGGCGGTGGGCGCCTATTGGGTTCTTGAACGGACGATCCTCTGAAGGCGGCGGTGCGGCGTGGCGAAGCTCTATTTCAACTACTCCACGATGAACGCGGGCAAGAGCACGATCCTCCTGCAGGCCTCCTACAACTACAACGAACGGGGGATGGAGACGCTCCTTCTGACGGCGGGGCTCGACACCCGCGCGGGAGAGGGGCGGATCGGCTCGCGCATCGGGATCGACGCGTCGGCCCTGACCTATGCCGAAGGGGATGACCTCCACGCCATCGTCGAGGCGCGGCTCGAGCGGGGGCCCATCGCCTGTGTCCTCGTCGACGAGGCGCAGTTTCTGACCGAGGCGCAGGTCTGGCAGCTTGCCCGCGTGGCCGACGATCTTTCCGTGCCGGTCATGGCCTACGGTTTGCGGACCGATTTCCAGGGCAAGCTCTTTCCCGGCTCGGCGGCGCTTCTGGCCATCGCCGACTCCCTGCGCGAGGTGCGCACGATCTGCCATTGCGGGCGCAAGGCCACGATGGTGATCCGGCAGGACGAACAGGGCCGCGCGATCACCGAGGGCGCGCAGGTCCAGATCGGCGGGAACGAAACCTATGTTCCCCTCTGCCGCCGCCACTGGCGCAAGGCCACCAGGGCGGTCTGATCCCTTGCCCGGCCGTTCCGGGCTCACCATATTGATGGCACCGCCCGTCGCCTCGTTGAGGGGCGGGTCAAGCATGTGTCGCTTCTGTGAGGACAAGACATGACCCGCGTTTCCTTCGCGTCCCACCCGTTCCTTCTCGGGTTCGAGGAACTCGACCGCCTCGTCGAGCGCACCGCCAAGAGCGGATCGGACGGCTATCCCCCCTTCAATATCGAACAGGTTTCCGAACGGACCTACCGCATCACGATCGCGGTCGCGGGCTTCGGCGAAGAGGACCTTTCGATCACCGTGGAGGACAGCCAGCTCGTCATCCGGGGGCGTCGCGAGGAGTCGCTCGAAGGTCGGGTCTTCCTGCATCGCGGGATCGCCGCGCGCCAGTTCCAGCGCAGCTTCGTGCTCGCCGACGGCGTGGAGGTCAACGGCGCCCATCTCGACAACGGGCTTCTCCATGTCGATCTGGAACGCTCCGAACCTCAACAAACCGTGCAGCGGATCGAAATCCGCCGTTCGTGACATATGTCCTGTCCATGAGGAGGGATTGATATGAGCAGCATCACCACCCATAACGCCCTGCCCGATCGCACCGTCTATGTCCGCACGATCCGGACGGCGGACCTGCCCGACGAGATCCGCGAGCAGACGGAGGCGGATACGCTCTACGCCATCCACGACGCGGACGGGCAGCAGCTCGCCCTTGTCGATGACCGGGCGCTGGCCTTCCGCGTGGCGCGCGAACACGAGATGGCGCCCGTCAGCGTCCACTGAAGGCGCACGCGCGCCTCACGCCATCGCGGTGACGGCGGACGGGCCATTCACCCGGTCCTGCCGCTCCGGCACCTGATCGAGCAGCCCCGGCCAGACCCCATGTTCCCGCGCGAGATGAAGCGCGCAAGCGCGATTGAGCGCGACCCGCCCCTGCCCGTCGAATGTCGCGTCGGCGAGGGCGGCGACGGGGCGCGCGCGGCTTCCCTGTTTGTGGGCGACCCGGGGGCCGACCCAGATCCCGACGCCCGCCTTCTCCAGCATCCCCGACAGCCAGATGTCGTCGACCGGCACGGCCACCGGTGGCGGATCGAAAGCCTCGCGGGGCATCATGCCCGATCGGATGAGGACACCGCCGAACCCCTCCGCCACCTGGACATAACCGGGGCGATTGGCATGCAGCCTCAGCGCCTTCGGCTTGGCGAACCCCAGCGTCGCGAACCGCACGAGCCGGTATCGCCATCCGCCGCCGAGCCCCCCGCGCCGCCCTGCAAGCGGCGTGCGCGATGGCGGACAGGAAAGACCCGTCAACACATCGAGATTGGCGCCGCGCTCGCAGATCGCGTCATCCGGCCGCCCGGACTGTCCGGCCAGAAGGCGCGCGAGCAGCCGACGATCATGAACCATGTCGTCATCCACATAGACGACGTTCGCGTCGATGCCTTCCAGGCGCCTGAGTGTCGGCAGGATCTTGGTGGCGGGGCCCAGATCGGTCCCGACGCGGTGGATGGAGACGCCCTCCGGCACGTCCGGATCGGGATGATGACCTGGGAAGCGCATATAGCGATCGGGGAGGTTGAGCGCGATCTCATCGGGCCGCACGCTCTGGCTCAACAGGGACCGCAGGGCCGGGCCGATCAGGCTGAAACGCGGCGGTATCGCCGTCAGGCTCACGACGAGACGACGCCGCCCCCTTGGGACGGCGGGCACCTTGCGGCGCTCTCCGGGAAGAGAAACCATACACCCTCGCACACTCACACAACCGTGCGGTGTAAGGGCGCAGGATGGCGGGATTATGTCCCCCCGTCGCGCCCCATGCGTACTTCATGGCATTCGGGCATCGAAAGGATGAAATCCGCGCCGAACACGCGGCTCGGCGTCTGGAAGCCGGGCTTCGCGTCACCCTCCGCCACGCGCCGTGTGATCTCCACCGCGGTTTCGGCGGTCAGCCGATAGGCTTCGGGGGTTTCCAGCCTGATTTCGACGCTTAGGCCCTCCCCGTCCGTCGCGCGCCCGTAGAGGCGGGTGCGCGCCGACGCACGCAACGCTTCATCCGGGCCGGGTGGCATCTTCGCGATCCGGCGGCGCGCGATCCACGCGCCGGGGCCGGTGAAGAGAAGCCGCTTCCTCCAAGCGGGCATGTCGGCAAGTGTCCGCATCGCGCGGGAAGCGCGCATGAACACCTCGATATTCTCCACGCCCGTCGAATGGGCGGCGGTGACGATATCACCCCAGGTCAGCGCCAGGACCGTGATGGGCTTTCCATCGCCGAAATCGATCTCCCGCAGATAGGGTTTATCGTGAGCGACGATGCGGCCCGCGTGCCGCCGCTTCGGCGGCTCGGCCAGCCCGCCGCCGAGGCCCGTCTTCATCGTTCCCCGGCTCGCGTGGCCCGACCCGGCGAAGGCGAGGGTCAAATGGGTCGCCGTGGGCAGTTCGCGCTTCAACATGGCGGCAAGGCAATCCGTCGGCACCACGTCGAAGCCGACACCCGGCAGGAGCATGACGCCCTTGCGCGCAGCGTCCTCGCCGCGCGCGGCCAGCGCCTCGAAGACCTCCGGTTCGCCGGTGATATCGAGATAGTGGGTTCCGGTGGCGAGGCAGGCGGCGACCATCTGTTCCGACGTGTCCCGGAAGGGACCGGCGGCGTGGAGCACGACTTCCGCATTGCCGAGAAGTCGCCGCAGCCCCTCCCCATCGCCGATCGCGACCGCCTGCCATTCCAGGCCATGCGGTTCGGCGAGGCGTTTGAGCTTCTCGGATGACCGGCCCGCGAGAAGCGGGCGAAGGCCGCGCCGGCGCGCCTCCTTGACGATCAGTTCGCCGGTATACCCGGTCGCCCCGTAGAGAACGAAATCGGCCATGTGACCCTCTTCTTCCCCGGCAGAACGCCGCCTCGAGGTGCCTCGCACCCTGTGGTGCAGCTGAGATCGCGCCGCTTACGCCGCGATCAGGCCCATCTGTTCGAGCTTGAGGATCACCTGCTGCGCACAGAAATCGACCTCCATCCCCTCGGTATCGACCCGAAGTTCGGGATCGGCGGGTTCCTCGTAGGGGTCGGAGATGCCTGTGAATTCCTTGATCTTGCCCTCGCGCGCGAGCTTGTAGAGGCCCTTGCGGTCGCGCCGCTCGCATTCCTCCAGGCTGGTGGCGACATGCACCTCGACGAAGGCGCCGACGCTTTCGATCATTTCTCGCACCGCACGGCGCGTCGCGGTGTAGGGCGCGATCGGGGCGCAGATCGCGATACCGCCGTTCTTGGTGATCTCGGAGGCGACATAGCCGATCCGCTTGATGTTGATGTCGCGGTGTTCCTTGGAGAAGCCGAGCTCCGAGGACAGATGCTTGCGCACCACGTCACCATCGAGAAGCGTCACCGGGCGACCGCCCATTTCCATCAGCTTGACCATGACGGCATTGGCGATCGTGGATTTGCCGGAACCGGACAGGCCCGTGAAGAACACCGTGAAACCCTGCCGTGACCGGGGCGGGCGCGTGCGGCGCAGTTCCTCGACCACCTCGGGGAAGCTGAACCATTCGGGGATATCCAGCCCCTCCTGCAATCGCCTCCGCAACTCGGTGCCCGAGATGTTGAGGACGGTCGAGCCTTCCTGCACCTCGTCGATCGGCTGGTATTCGGCGCGCTCCTGCACATAGACCATGTGCTTGAAATCGACCATCTCGATCCCGATCTCGGCCGCGTGCTGCTTGAAAAGGTCCTGCGCGTCATAGGGACCGTAGAAGTCCTCGCCAGCGCTGTTCTTGCCCGGCCCCGCATGATCCCGACCGACGATGAAATGGGTGCAGCCGTGATTCTTGCGGATCAGCCCGTGCCAGACCGCCTCCCGCGGGCCGGCCATGCGCATGGCGAGGTTCAGAAGGCTCAGATGCGTCGTGGCCTGGGGATACTTGTCGAGCACCGCCTCATAGCAGCGCACGCGGGTGAAATGGTCGATATCACCCGGCTTCGTCATGCCGACGACAGGGTGGATCAGCAGGTTCGCCTGCGCTTCCTTCGCCGCGCGGAAGGTGAGTTCCTGGTGGGCCCGGTGCAGCGGATTGCGCGTCTGGAAGGCGACGACCCGCCGCCAGCCCATCTTGCGGAAATAGGCGCGCAACTCGTTCGGCGTGTCGCGGCGGCCCCGGTAATCGTAGTGCACCGGTTGCTGGATGCCCGTCACCGGGCCGCCGAGATAGACGGGGCCGGCCACGTTGTGCAGGTAGTTGACGGCCGGGTGCGCCAGATCATCCGCGCCGAAGACCTTTTCCGCCTCGCGCCGCTTGTTCGGCACCCATTTGTCGGTGATGGAGAGGATGGCGAGGATCACGCCCTCCTGGTCACGGAGGGCGATGTCCTGACCGGGCGCGATCCCGTCGGCGAATTCCTGGCTCACGTCGAGCGTGATCGGCATCGGCCAGAGCGATCCATCCGCAAGGCGCATCGTTTCCACGACGCTGTCGTAATCCGCCTCCCCCAGGAACCCCTTCAGGGGATTGAACCCGCCGTTCATCAGCAGTTCCAGATCGCAGATCTGGCGCGGCGTGAGATCCCACGAGGGCAGGTCCGCCGCTTCGAGCTTCAGCTTCGCGGCGCTGTCGTAGGAGACGTAGAGTTCTGGGATCGGGGCATGGGGCAGCGACAGCATCAGGATACTTTCCAGGTCTTGCTTCGGCGGATGCGCGCTACCTGCCCGGAAATGGTTGAGAAAACAACCTCGGTGCCGCGAAAGGACGAAGACGCGTCGATTTCGCCGGATTCCGGAAGGATGGCGCGGCGGAGAGGGGACAACGGGGAATATCCGCCCTGCGCCCGCGCGATTGCCCGGACGCGCATCGGGCCCTATGGTCCGGCGGCAGAGCCCGAGGACATCATGCCGCGCCCCCCGATTTCCGTCTTCCTCATCACGCTGAACGAAGAAGCCCGCCTCGGCCGCACGCTCGACGCGGTGAGGGGATGGGCCGATGAGATCGTCGTGGTCGATTCCGGCTCGACCGACCGCACGCTCGAGATCGCGAAGGCCGCGGGCGCTCGGGTCTTCCACAATGACTGGCCGGGTTATGGCGCGCAGAAACGCTTCGCGGAGGACCGATGCAGCCACGACTGGCTGTTCAACCTCGACGCCGACGAGGTTCCCGGCCCCCGCCTTCTGGCGGAGATCGACGCCGCACTCGGCACCGAGCCCGCCCTTTTCCGCACCCGGATACTCAACGTCTATCCGGGCGACGATCGACCACGGCCCTTGGCGAACGACTACAATGTCGTGCGCCTCTACCACCGCGCCGCCGGGCGCTACCGCGACCATCCGCTCTTCGACCGGGTCGAGCCCAGCGATGAAGCCGCTATCCGCAAGCTGTCAGAGCCGATCCTCCACTATCCGTTCACCGATTGGGGCAGCCTCGCGGCCAAGCTCAACCGGCTGACGGATTTCCAGGCGAGGGAAGCGAAGCGAAAGCCGCGCGGCGTGCTGCTCGCGCGGCTGTTCGTCGAATTCCCGGTCCAGTTCGTCAAATACTGGCTCTTCCGGGGCCACATCCTCGGCGGCTGGAAAGGCTTCGCCTTCGCGGTGGTTCAGGCCTTCTTCCGCTGGCTGCGCATCGTGAAGATGCTGGCAGCCGATCAGGCGACTTCCGCGCCGTAGCCGAGCGGTTCCGAGGTATCCTTGCCCGCGTCCTCGCCCTGTTCGGCGAGGAACCGCTCCGCTTCGAGCGCGGCCATGCAGCCCATCCCGGCACTCGTCACCGCCTGGCGGTAGACATGGTCGGTCAGGTCACCGGCCGCGAAGACACCGGGGATCGACGTCGCCGTGCTGTCGGGCGCGGTCTTGACGTAACCGCCGTGGTGCATCTCCAGCACGTCCTTCACCAGTTCGTTCGATGGCGCGTGGCCGATCGCGATGAAGACGCCATCGGCGGGGATCTCACGCTCCTCCCCGCTCGTCGCGTGGCGCAGGCGGACGGCCGTCACGCCCTTGGGATCGTGTTCGCCGATGATCTCGTCGATCTGGTGATCCCAGATCACCTCGATCTTGGGATTCTTGAAGAGCCGATCCTGCAGGATCTTCTCGGCACGCAATTCGTTGCGGCGATGAACGAGCGTCACCTTCTCGGCGAAATTCGTCAGGAACAGCGCTTCCTCGACAGCCGTATTGCCGCCGCCGACGACGACCACCCCCTTGCCGCGATAGAAGAATCCGTCACAGGTGGCACAGGCGGAGACGCCGAAACCCTTGAAGGCTTCCTCGGACTCGAGCCCCAGCCATTTCGCCTGCGCGCCCGTCGCGAGGATCAGCGCATCGGCGGTATAGGTCACGCCGCTGTCGCCAAAGGCCTTGAAGGGGCGTTCGGACAGATCGAGCCGCATGATGTGGTCGCCGATGATCTCCGTCCCCATCGCCTCGGCATGGGCGCGCATCCGCTCCATCAGGTCGGGGCCCATCACCTCGGTATCGCCGGGCCAGTTCTCCACCTCGGTCGTGATGGTGAGCTGGCCGCCGGGCTGGATGCCCTGGATCAGCACGGGATCGAGCATCGCGCGTGCGCCATAGACGGCGGCGGTATAGCCTGCCGGGCCCGACCCGATGATCAGAAGGCGGGTGTGCTTCGTCTCGGCCATTGCGTGCTCCTCCTCTTGATTGGCTTCCCCATATAGGCCGCTCACGCGCCGCCCGGAACCCCCGCAGGCACAATGCGGCGTTGCACCAGAAGGGCGGCGATCCTCTCGGCCTCCCTCAGGGGCGCGTAACCCTCGACGATGCGGCCCTCTTCGAGATGCGAGAGCCTGTCAGAAAGGCTTTCGATGAGCGCCCGCTGCTTCGGCCCCGCCGCCCCGAGCGCGGTGACGGCGACGGGTCGCCCCGTGCCGAGCGCCTCGGAAAGCATGCTCACGCTGTCGGCCGTGACGAGAATCAGGTCTGCGGCAAGAAGGCCCGGATAGGGATTGGGTCCGTCCTCCGGGCCCGCCCAGACATCGCTTTGCGGGAACTTGGTCCGCAGGGTCTCGACCAGGGTGGACGATGTGCGGCGGGACGCGGTTATGCGCAGGCTGTGCGAACCGGCGAGTCGCCCGATATCGGCGAGGAGGTCGGCCTCTTCCTCGGCGCCGAAGCGCGCGCTGTCGCTCGGCCCCCCTACAAGCACGGCGGCCACAGGCGTGGGGAGGGGGCGAAGGCCCCGCGCGCCGTCCGCGATGTCGTCCTCGCTGATTCCATGCATCGCGCCCCTGGTGGTGAGCACCGCCGGCCCGCTGATCCCGTCATGCTCGGGCACGACGATCGCGTCGAACCGCAGGCCTGGAAGCGGCGGACGCAGGACCGCGACAGCGGTCGCCCCGCCCCGCCTGGCCCAGGCCGCCGCGAGATTGCCCGCTCGCCCTGCGCCGATGACGAGCGTATCGACACCCCGCGGAACTCCGAAATCGCCAAGCCCCGTCCATGCGCTGACGGCCTGCGCCAGCGCGCCACGGAGGGGAAGATCCACCGTTTCCACCGGAAAGCCCGTGATCTGCCCAAGCGCCCGCGCCAGCGCATCGGCCTGGCGGCGATTGGCCGCCCGCCCGTCCGAGACCGCGATGATGCGTTTGATCGGGGGGGCTTGCACTTTTCTTGCCCATATACGAAATAATATTGCGCTGCAGGGGCCTTTGGCCTAATCCTGCGGCCAAGACCCCTTTTCAACCCGAACCGTATTGAGAGACATGCCCGGCTTCAAGCTCGACCCGATCGACCGAAAGATCCTCGCCGAACTCCAGGCCGATGGCCGGATGACGAATGTCGAGCTCAGCCGCCGTGTCGGCATCTCGGCACCGCCCTGTCTGCGCCGCGTCCGCGCGCTTGAGGAAACCGGCTTCATCACCGACTACCACGCCAAGGTGAACGCCCGCGAACTGGGTTTCGAGGTGATGGTGTTCGCGATGGTTTCGCTCCGCAGCCAGGCGGAGGCCGATCTTTCCGCCTTCGAGGAGCGCGTGCGCTCCTGGCCGCTCGTGCGGGAATGCCACATGCTCAACGGCGAAATCGACTTCATATTGAAATGCGTGGCGCCCGACCTCTCCACCTTCCAGAGCTTCCTGACGGGGGATCTGACCGCCGCGCCGAACGTGGCGAGCGTGAAGACGAGCCTCGTGATCCGCAACGGCAAGGATGAGCCGGGCGTGCCCTTCGACGTTCTCGAAGCGCGCATCGCTCAGTCGGAATAGGCCCCGGCCGCCAGTCCGAAAGCGGACTGGAACGCCAGCGGTTCGATCGCCGACGGGCGCAACCTGCCGTCATCGGTGAGGTGCTCGGGCACGGCAAGGCGCAGGCGTTCACGCCCTCCGTCATCCCGCCAGACGACGACCAACGGATAGGCGTCGTCATCGACCCGCTCGATCCGGGCCGTGAGCGCGCCCACCGGCGGCCCCTCCACACGGCCGAGAAGATCCGCGACCCGGGCCGAGAGGACAGCGCCGTTTCTCCCGCCGATTTCCGAATCGACCAGCATCGCCCGGTCCCCATCGCGCGCGATCGGCGGCTCTGCCGCCGTGCAGGCCGCGAGAACCAGCGCGGGCGCAAGCGCCCTCACAGGCGGATGACGGAGATCAGACGCCCGTAATCCGCCTCGCCCCGGTGCACCGTCCGCCGGTAGGAGAAGAAGCGGTCCTCATCGGCATAGGTGTCATGCCTGATCCATTCCGCCTCGATCCCGTCCTCGCGCAACCGGTTTAGGATGAAGGCCGGCAGATCGAACTGCACATGGTCGGGATCGCGCCCGCCTGAAAAGAAGCGCTGGTGCTCTGGCGCGTCGTCGAGGAACCGCTCCATGAAGTCGAGGCCGACCTCGTAGGAGGCAGGCCCGATCGTCGGCCCGATCGCCGCCTTGATCCTGCGTGCTCCGAGACCGCGCATCGCATCGGCCGTCGCTTCCAGGACACCGCCGAGCGCCCCTTTCCAGCCCGCATGGGCAGCAGCCACCACGCCTGCCTCCCGGTCGGCGAAGAGCACCGGCGCACAATCGGCGGTCAGGATACCGAGCGCGAGCCCCTCCACATCCGTGACCATCGCGTCGGCGCGGGGCCGCTCCTCGAACACGTCCCGCACGGTCACGACATCGGGCGAATGCACCTGGGAAAGCGACAGAAGCGCGGCGGGCGCGACCTCCATCGCCTCCGCCACCCGCGCGCGGTTCAGCGCCACGCAATCGGACTGGTCCGAAGACCCCGGCCCGCAATTCAGCCCCGCGAAAATGCCAGAGGACGCCCCGCCCTTCCGGGTGAAATACCCATGGCGCACATCGCGCAGAAGATCTGACCTGAGCGCTTCCAGCGTCATGCGGTCTCCTCGAAACCGGGTGTTGGCGGATGAACCCTCGGTGAGAGGGCGAGAACCTTGAAGAGCGTTCCCATTTCGCCCGGATGGGTCAAGCGGCGATGCTGGGCCGCGATCCGTGCGGCGGGCCCGGGATC
>JBMYPI010000004.1:0-29795 GCA_049600155.1 Rubricella sp. | reverse complement strand
AACGGCCAGCTCCTGTCGGGCTCCTACATGGACTACGCGATGCCGCGCGCCGATGACGTGCCGTTCTACACGGTCGATCATTCCTGCGCGACGCCCTGCACCCACAACCCGCTCGGCGTGAAGGGCTGCGGGGAGGCGGGGGCCATCGGCTCCCCGCCCGCCGTGGTGAATGCCGTGATCGACGCGCTTGCATCCGCCGGTCACACGGTCGATCACATCAACATGCCGCTCACGCCCGCCCGTGTCTGGGCCGCGATGAACGCGTAAGGAGGACCACGCGATGTACAATTTCGAATTCGTCAAACCCTCCACCGTGGAAGAGGCCGTCGCGGCGCTGGCGCAGGAGGATGCGCAGCCGCTGGGCGGCGGGCAGACGCTCATCCCCTCGATGAAGCAGCGCCTGAACGCGCCCTCCCGCCTCGTCAGCCTGACCGGCATCGCTTCCATGAAGGGTGTGTCGAAGGAGGGCGACGCGCTCGTGATCGGCGGGGGCACGCCCCATGCCGTGGTCGCGAAGGAGGCGGCATCCGCCTTCCCGGGTCTCGCCCACATGGCCGCCCATATCGGCGATCCGGCCGTGCGCAACCGCGGCACGATCGGCGGCAGCCTCGCCAATAACGACCCCTCGGCCTGCTACCCCTGCGCGGCGCTTGCGACGGGCGCGACCATCGTGACGGACAAGCGCGAGATCGCGGCGGACGACTACTTCCAGGGCATGTTCGCGACCGCGCTGGACGAAGGCGAGATCATCACCAAGGTGCGCCTGCCGATCCCGCAGGCGTCGAACTACCAGAAGTTCGTCCAACCGGCCTCGCGCTTCGCGCTGGTGGGGGTGATGGTCTGCAAATACGCCGGTGGCGTGCGCGTCGCGGTGACGGGCGCGAGCGAGGATGGCGTGTTCCGCTGGACCGAGGCGGAGGAGGCGCTGTCCTCCAGCTTCTCGCCCGATGCGGTCGCGGGTCTCAAGGCGTCGGCCGATGGCATGATCGGCGATCTGCACGGCACGCCGGCCTATCGCGCCCACCTGATCGGAGTGCTGACGAAAAGGGCTGTCGCAGCAGCGTCCTGACGCATCACCCAAGACCCGGCGAACGGCGGTGCCCTCCAGCGCCGCCGTTTCCTTTTCCGCGAACCGCGCCTCTCATGTCTTCTCAAATATCCTCGCCGAAGGCACGCGCCCGAAGGGCGTGAAGGACTTGCGCCGCAGGCGCACCGCCGGATTGACGTAGCCAAGCCTCCCGATCCGGGGTAAAGGCCGCGCAGCCCCGGATTTCAGGATCAGACAGATGCACCTGCGCAATATCGCGATCATCGCCCATGTGGACCACGGCAAGACCACGCTCGTGGACCAGCTTCTCGCCCAGTCGGGCGCGGTGCGGGCCAACCAGAACGTCTCGGAACGGGCGATGGATTCCAACGATCTCGAAAGGGAGCGCGGGATCACGATCCTCGCAAAAGCCACCTCGGTGGAATGGAAGGACGCGCGCATCAACATCGTCGATACGCCCGGCCACGCCGATTTCGGCGGCGAGGTGGAGCGGATCCTCTCGATGGTCGATGGCGTCGTCCTGCTCGTCGATGCGGCCGAGGGGCCGATGCCCCAGACGAAATTCGTCACCTCGAAGGCGCTCGCGCTCGGCCTGCGCCCGATCGTGGTGCTCAACAAGGTCGACAAGCCGGATGCCGAGCCCGATCGCGCGCTCGACGAGGTGTTCGACCTCTTCGTGACGCTGGAAGCGAGCGACGACCAGCTGGATTTCCCGGTTCTCTACGCCTCCGGCCGGGACGGCTGGGCCGATGACGCGCTCGACGGGCCGCGCGGGGATCTCTCGGCGCTCTTCCGCACCATCGTCTCCCATGTGCCCGCGCCGAGCCAGGCCGACCATGCCGATGCGCCCTTCCGCATGCTCGCCACCACGCTTGAGGCGGATCCGTTCCTCGGGCGGATCCTGACCGGCCGCGTGGAGGAGGGCACGCTGCAAACGGGCAAGACGATCCGCGCCCTGCGCCGCGACGGGACGGAGATCGAACGCTTCCGCGTGACCAAGATCCTCGCTTTCCGTGGTCTCCAGCGCCAGCCCATCGAGGAGGCCGTCGCCGGCGATATCGTTGCCATCGCGGGCATGCAGAAGGCCACGGTCGCAGACACGCTCTGCGATCTGAGCGTATCCGAAGCATTGCCCGCCCGCCCGATCGACCCGCCGACGATCTCCGTCACCTTCGGGATCAACGACAGCCCGCTCGCGGGCCGCGATGGCGACAAGGTCCAGTCCCGCGTGATCCGCGATCGCCTGATGCGCGAGGCCGAATCGAACGTGGCCATCCGCGTGACCGACACGCCGGGCGGGGAGGCGTTCGAGGTCGCGGGCCGGGGCGAATTGCAGATGGGCGTCCTCATCGAGAACATGCGCCGCGAGGGATTCGAGCTTTCGATCTCCCGCCCGCGCGTCCTGATGCGCGACGAGGGCGGCCAGCGGCTCGAACCGATCGAGGAAGTGACCATCGACGTCGATGAACCCTATGCCGGTTCGGTCGTGGAGAAGCTCAGCCTGCGCAAGGGTGAGATGACCGACATGCGCACCGGGCAGGGCGGCAAGACGCGGATCGTCGCACTCGTGCCCTCGCGCGGGCTCATCGGCTATCACGGCGAATTCCTGACCGATACCCGGGGCACCGGCGTGCTCAACCGGGTCTTCCATTCCTGGGCGCCCTACAAGGGCCCCATCGCCGGTCGGCGGCGCGGCGTGCTGATTTCGATGGAGACGGGCAAGTCGGTCGCCTACGCGATCTTCAATCTCGAAGACCGCGGCAAGTTCTTCATCGGTGCGGGCGAGGATGTCTACGAAGGGATGATCGTTGGCGAGCACAGCCGTGACAACGATCTGGAGGTCAATCCCCTCAAGGGCAAGAAGCTCACCAATATCCGGGCTTCGGGCAAGGACGACGCGGTCGTGCTCACGCCCGCGACGCGGCTGAGCCTCGAAGAAGCCATCGCCTATATCGACGATGACGAGCTTGTGGAGGTGACGCCCGGTGCGATCCGGCTCCGCAAGCTGCATCTCGATCCGCATGTTCGCAAACGCGAATCTCGCAAGGCGGGATAGTTCTCGCAGAACTTTGCATAATGCGATAGCATTTTGCAAAAGACGCGCGCCGGGCGCCTCTTGCGACCGGCCGTTCTGCGGCGATTATCCCGATGCGGCGTTCTTTCGTGGCGAAATTCGGGCAGGCGTAAGCGGCGCGTGATTTTCATGTGTGGTGGTCATACTGACAGGGTGGATTTGGCACGGAATGTGCATAAGCGAAATTGCAGGGAAGCAACAACACAAGGTAGAATCATGAAGCACCCGGTTGATGCACATGTCGGCAAGCGTATTCGCCACCGCCGCTGGATGCTGGGGATCACCCAGCAGCAACTGGCCGATTCCGTCGGGATCCGGTTCCAGCAGATCCAGAAATACGAAACCGGCATGAACCGTGTGAGTGCTTCGCGGCTCTGGGACATCTCCAAGGCGCTCGACGTGCCGATCGCCTTCTTTTACGAAGGGCTCGGCGCGCAGGATATGGAAGAGGCAACGCAGGAAAAGGCCGTCGGGGACATTCTTGTGGATCGGGAGGCGCAGGAACTCGTGCGCTCCTACTACACCATCCCCGAGGAACAGCGCCGCCGCCTCTTCGACCTCGCCCGCGTCCTCAGCGACGTGGCCTGATCCAGCGCCCCTTGGGCGTTGACCGGCCCGGTGCTTTGTGAAACCTCCCGCGTGGTCCGACCGATTGCGCGGGAGAGCACCGATGGCCGATCCGTCCCCTGAAACGCTGCACGCGCTCGAAGCGGTCGCGAATGCGATGGCCGACGCCGCGCGCGAGGCGATCCTCCCGATCTTCCGTTCCGCCGCCCTCATGACCGAGGACAAGGGGGAGGGGCGCTTCGATCCCGTCACCGCCGCCGACCGTGCGGCCGAGAAGGCAATGCGCGATATCCTCGCCCGCGAAAGGCCGCAGGACGCGATCCTCGGCGAAGAGTTCGGCAACACGCCCGGCACCAGCGGCTTCACCTGGGTTCTCGACCCGATCGACGGGACGCGCGCCTTCCTCTGTGGCGCGCCGACCTGGGGTGTGCTGATCGCGGTCAATGCAGGCGCGGCGCCGATCCTCGGCATCGTCGATCAGCCATGGACCGGCGAGCGTTTCATCGGCTCCGCGCGGGGCGCGCGGCTGGAATCCCGTTTCGGCCCCCGCCCGCTCGCCACACGTGAGCCGCGTCCGCTCTCCGACGCGATCCTGCTGACGACCTTCCCCGAGATCGGGACGGACGGCGAACGGCGCCGTTTCGAGCGTGTGCGCGACCGGGTTCTGCTGACGCGATACGGGCTTGATTGTTATGCCTACGCGCTCATCGCGGCGGGGCAGATCGACCTCGTGATCGAGGCGGGGCTCGCGCCCTATGATATCCAGGCCTGCCAGGCGCTCATCACCGCGGCCGGCGGCGTGGTCACGACGTGGGATGGCGGGCCCGCCGAAGGCGGCGGACGGATTCTCGCGGCCGCGAATGCCGAGATCCACGCGGAGGCGCTGGCGCTCCTGTCGGAGTGAGGTTCAGGCGAAGAAGCCTTCGATCCGGGCGCGGATCGCGTCGCGGATGGCCGGGCGCTCCTGCAACAGTTCGTGCCGCCCGCCCTCCATCCGGATCACGGTGGCCTCGGCCATGCGTTCGCCCTGTGTCATGATCGCGCCCTGGGAAACGACTCTTTCATCGGTTCCGACGAAGACGAGCGCCGGGGTCTCCGGCGCGGGCGCGTCGGCCACGGCCGTCATCTCATCGAAGGAGGCTGTCAGCCAGCCGACGCTTGGGGGCCCGAGCGACAGTTCGGGATGGCGTTCGACCTGAGCCCGGTTCGATCGGAACCGGTCGGGATCGGTGGTCAGCGGATTGATCTCGAACAGCTTCTGCGCGGCGGGATCCGTGCGCCGCGCCCCCGGCGCTTCCGCCATGCCCCGGCCTATCGCCGCGAGAAACCGCATCGCGAAGGGGCCGAGCACATGCTGGACGGGACGCAGGTTCAAGCCCCACATCGGCCCGCAGAACGCCGCCCGCTCGAAGGGCAGGCCGCGGATCAGCGCGCGCAGGCCGATGAGCCCGCCCATCGAATGGCACAACGCGTAGCGCGGGGCGGGCAGGTCCGCGCACCAGTCCAGAACCGCGTCGAGATCGCGCTGGAACTCGGCATAGCGCTTCACATGGCCGAGCTTCGTTCCGCCCGCGCGGGTGGAAAGCCCCTGACCCCGCCAGTCGACACACACCACGGAGTAACCCAGCCCGATGAGCCAGCCGATCGTGAGGTCGTATTTCTCGACATACTCCGTTCGGCCGGGGAGGACGAAAACCGTGCCCCGCGCACCGTCGGCCCAGCGCGCTGCGCGGATCTCGACGCCCGTATCGGGCGAAAGAAAACACGCCTCGCCGCCCTGCGGGAACGAGGCGATGTCTGTCAGGAGCGGTGCGGCCCCCGGCACGCTCAGCCCAGAACGCCGCCGAGCTTCATCGCAGCGCCCATGTCGCCGTCGATCTTCAGTCGCCCGGTCATGAAGGCGGTGGTGGGGTTGAGATCGCCGGAGAGGATTTCCTGGAAGGTCTCGGCATCGGCGGTCATGGTCACATCGGCCTCGTCATCGCCGGCGCGCACGCCGTCGCCGTCGATGATGATGCTGCCCTCGCCCTCGATGTTGAACTTCGCCGTGCCGTCGAACGGGCCGTCGATCTTCTCGGCCAGTGCCGCGACGGCCTTTGCAACGATGTCGCTCATTGCGTTTCTCCCCTGTTCCCGATGCGAGAGGCTCTCGCATTTCATGGTCCAATCGCTACTTTAGGGAACATGAACAGGGTGACAATGATACTCGCGGCCCTTGCCGTCGCGTCAGCCACGGTTGACGTGGCGGCGCAGGACCGCGCGGAAGACCTCGATGCGCTCTTCGCCGAGCTGTCCGATCCCGAGCTTGCCGATCCGGGTCGCGTCGAGCGCAGGATCGAGCGGATCTGGACGCGATCTGGATCCGACACGGTGGATTTCCTGCTGGAGCGCGGGCGGCAGGCGCTGGAGGCCGGCGAGTATCTCTCGGCGGTCGAGCATCTGACGGCGGCGACCGATCACGCGCCGGGCTTCGCCGAGGGCTGGAATCTCCGCGCAACGGCTTTCTACCTCATGGAGGAGTATGCGCTGTCCCTGGCCGATATCCGCCGCACGCTGGCGCTTGAGCCGCGCCATTTCGGGGCGCTCGCCGGCCTCGGTCTGATCATGGAAGAACTCGGCCGCCCGGAGGATGCATGGGCGGCGTATCGTGCGGCGCAGACCCTCAACCCCCACCAGATGAACGTCAACGCCGCCGTCGAGCGGCTTGAACTGATCGGCATCGGCGAAGCGATCTGATCCCAGCCCGGAACCTGCCCCATGGCGCAGCAGCAACGGAACCGGACCGTCACGGCGGTCCTCGGTCCGACCAACACCGGCAAGACCCATTACGCGATCGAGCGCATGCTCGGCCATCGCAATGGCGTGATCGGTTTTCCGCTGCGGCTGCTCGCCCGGGAGGTGTATGACCGGGTCGTTGCGATGCGCGGGCCATCCGTCGTCGCGCTCATCACCGGGGAAGAGCGGATCGTGCCCGAGCGCGCGGCCTACTGGATCTGCACCGTCGAGGCGATGCCGGTGGATCTCAATTGCGAGTTCCTCGCGGTCGACGAGATCCAGCTCTGTGCCGATGCCGATCGCGGCTACATCTTCACCGACAGGCTCCTGAACGCGCGCGGATTGTCGGAGACGTTGTTTCTCGGGTCCGAGACGGTGCGTGAGAGGATACGCGCGCTGGTGCCGGAGGCGCGGTTCATCCGCCGCCCGAGGCTTTCCACCCTTTCCTATGCCGGACCGAAGAAGATCAGCCGGATGCCGGCCCGCTCGGCCATCGTCGGGTTCAGCGTGGACAATGTCTACGCCATCGCGGAGCTGTTGCGGCGGACGAAGGGCGGCGCGGCGGTGGTCATGGGCGCGCTCAGCCCCCGCACGCGCAACGCGCAGGTCGCGCTCTACCAGAACGGCGATGTGGATCACCTCGTCGCGACGGATGCGATCGGGATGGGGCTGAACCTCGATATCTCGCACGTCGCCTTCAGCGGGGTGCGGAAGTTCGACGGTCGGCGCTTCCGCGATCTGATGCCCCACGAGCTCGGCCAGATCGCCGGGCGTGCCGGGCGGCATACCAATGACGGGACCTTCGGCACGACGGGCGAGGCCCGCGCCTTCGATCCCGATCTCGTCGACGCCATCGAGAACCACCGCTTCGCGCCCATCAAGCGGCTGCAATGGCGCAACGCCAATCTGTCCTTCGGTTCGGTGCCCGCGCTCATGCAATCGCTCGAGGCGATGCCCTCCCATCCCGATCTCACGCGCGCGCGGGAGGCCGACGACCTCGTGACGCTTCGTAGCCTTTGGGCGATGCCGGACACCCATGACAAGGTGCGCGGCCCCGCCGACGTGAAGCTTCTCTGGGATGCCTGCCAGGTGCCCGATTTCCGGAAGGTCAGCCCGCAGGAACATGCGACGCTGATCGCGCGCCTGCACGATTTCGTCCATGATGGCGGAACGATCCCGGATGACTGGCTCGCCGGCCAGATCGCGCGGATAGACAAGACCCATGGCGATATCGACGCGCTGTCCAAGCGCCTCGCCTTCATCCGGACATGGACCTATGTGGCCCAGCGGCCACAATGGGTCGCCGATACCGAGCATTGGCGTGGCGAGACCCGTGCGGTAGAAGACCGCCTGTCCGATGCGTTGCATAACGCGCTGACACAACGATTCGTCGACCGGCGCACGAGCGTTCTCATGCGCCGGTTGAAAGAGAAGGAGAGCCTTGTGGCGGAGATCAACGACGCGGGCGAAGTGACTGTCGAGGGCGAGTTCATCGGGCGGCTGGACGGATTCCGGTTCAGGCTCGATCCCAGGGCCGAAGCGGAAGAGAAGAAGACGCTGCGATCGGCCGCGCTCGCCGCGCTCGGGCCGCATTACAACCTCGCCGCGGACAGGCTCTACAACGCGCCCGACAAGGAGATCGACTTCACCGAGCAGGGTGGCCTCATGTGGGGCAACCACGCCGTCGGCAAGATGGTGAAGGGGCCTGAGGTCCTGAAACCGGAAGTCGCCGTCTTCGTCGACGACGAGGCAGGGCCGGAGGTCGCCGAGAAGGTGAAGCGCCGCCTGTCGATCTGGCTTGAGCGGAAGATCGCCACGCTGTTCGAGCCCCTGATCGCGCTGCGGAACGACGAGGCGGTCACCGGCCTCGCGCGCGGTGTGGGTTTCCGGCTCGTCGAGGCGCTCGGCGTGCTGCCGCGGGGCGAGGTCGCGCAGGATGTGAAGGCGCTGGAGCAGGAGGCGCGCGGGCTGCTGCGCAAACATGGTGTCCGGTTCGGGCAGTTCACGCTCTTCATGCCGCTTCTTCTGAAACCCGCGCCGACGCGGATGCGTCTCGTTCTGACGTCTCTGGATGCCGGTCTCGACGAGTTCCCGGAAGCGCCACCGCCCGGTCTGGTCACGGTCCCGGCGGTCGCAGGCGCGGATGACGCCTACTATCCCCGCGCGGGCTATCGCCTTGCCGGGCAGCGGGCGATCCGGATCGACATGCTGGAACGGCTCGCCGACATGCTGCGCAACCAGGACATGCGGGGCGGCTTCGAGGCGACAGCGGACATGCTCTCGATCACAGGGCTGACGCTGGAGCAATTCGCCGACCTGATGGGCGGGCTGGGCTACCAGGCCGAGCGCGGGGAGCGGGAGAAGGTCAAGCCGGCGCCCGGCGAGGCTCCGGCCTCCGCGGGAGCAGCGCAGGAGAGCGGCGACGCGACCCCGGCGAGTGACGAGGCGCAGGCCGAGGTCACCGATGCTTCCGCTCCTCCGGCGCAGGCCGAAACGCCGACAGGCGAAGAAACGGCTGTCGCTGCCGGAGAAGAGACGACTCCCTGGCCTGAAGGACCCCCCGCGAAAACCGATTCTGCCACCGCTCCGCCGCAGGCGGAGACTTCAATGGATGAGGGCGCCACTCCAGTGGAACCCGAGATCGAGGTCTTCTACACCTTCACCCGCCAGGCCCGTCGCCCGGCGGGCGGGGGCGGGCGGGGCAAGCCCCGCGGCGAGGCGCCACGGAAACCGAAGGGCAAGGGCAAGCCGAAGGGCAAGCGCCGTGACGACGGACCACGCACCCACACCGCCCGACCGCCCAAGGCCGAGAAGCCCGTCGATCCCGACAATCCCTTCGCCGCGCTGATGGCGCTGAAGGAAAAGTCCTGACGCCTTGAGCGATCCCGGCCCCGCGCTCCGCATCGACCGCTGGCTCTGGCATGCGCGCTTCTTCAAGACGCGCTCGCTGGCAGCGCGGATCGTGGCCGATGGGGTCAGGATCAACGGCACCCGCGTGACGAAGCCCGCCGCCGTCGTCCGGGTAGGTGATACTCTGACCTTCGCCCAGGGGCGGACCGTCAGGCTCATCCGGATCGAGGCCCTGGGCGTGCGCCGCGGCCCCGCACCCGAAGCGCAGGCGCTCTACACCGATCTCGACCCGCCGACGCCCCGCGCGGATACGCCGGAGGGGTCGGTGGCGGAGCGTGTCGGCGGGCGACCGACGAAGAAGGATCGCCGCTCCATAGATGCGTTGAAGGGCGACGAGGGTTAGCGACCGATCGCCTCACCTTGCGCCGCCTCAAGCGATCGCAGCGGCGGTTGCGCCATATCTGCAGGGGTGGTTCGAACGCCCGCCTTGCCCTTGCCGGAGTGGCGCATTAGAACCCGCTTGAAAAGCAGTATGTGTAAACTAATGTTTACACTCGACCGAGACGGAAGGCCCGCACATGACCTATGTGGTGATCGAGAATTGCATCGCGTGCAAATACACCGATTGCGTGGAGGTCTGCCCGGTGGACTGTTTCTATGAAGGCGAGAACATGCTCGCGATTCATCCCGACGAATGCATCGATTGCGGCGTGTGCGAGCCCGAATGCCCAGCCGACGCGATCCGCCCCGATACCGAACCCGACATGGAGAAGTGGGTCGAGTTCAACCGGAAGTATTCCGAAGCCTGGCCCAATATCGTGACCAAGCGCGACCCGTTGCCCGAGGCGGACAAGCTCGATGGCGTTCCCAACAAGCTGGAGACGCATTTCACCGAGGCGCCCGGCGAAGGCGACTGATTCGATCCAGACCGGAAAAGGCGTGCTCCAGCCCCGTTTTTCCGGACAGCAACGTCCCGAACGCGCCGTCACGCGGTCTTCGGGCGTGTGCGGATGTTTGAATCTACGGCCCCGATCTGCTATATAACTGACACACAAGGGCCGTTGCGGGTGCTCGCGCATCTCTGCGCTTCGCCGGGTGGCGGTCTTCTCATCGCAGGATGAAACCGACCTGGTGGTCGCCATTGATCACCCGCTCGGTCCTTTTGTCCGCGATGGGTCGGTTGAGAGAGGGTGAACAAGAATGAGCAAGAAATCCGGGAACGAGTTCCGCCCCGACGATTACATCGTCTACCCCGCCCACGGCGTGGGCCGCATCCTGCGCATCGAGGAGCAGGAAGTGGCCGGTATGCGGCTGGAACTCTTCGTGATTTCCTTCGACAAGGACAAGATGACCCTCCGCGTTCCCACGAACAAGGCGGCGTCGGTCGGCATGCGGTCGCTCGCGTCTCCCGATATCGTGGAGAAGGCGCTGCAGACACTCAAGGGCCGCGCCCGCGTGAAGAAGGCGATGTGGTCCCGCCGTGCGCAGGAATACGAGCAGAAGATCAATTCCGGCGATCTGATCTCCATCGCGGAGGTCGTGCGCGACCTGCATCGCGGCGATGACCAGCGGGAGCAGTCCTATTCGGAGCGCCAGCTCTACGAGGCGGCTCTCGAGCGGCTGACGCGGGAATTGGCCGCGGTCAACGGGCTGGAGGAATCGGCGGCGCAGAAGACGGTGGACGAGGTTCTCCTGTCTCGCGCGGCCTGAGCTCCGGACCGAACTGCACGATGCCGAAGGCCGCCTTCCGGGGCGGCCTTCTCGATTCACGGCAGCGACGCCGCCACGAGCACGCCGAGATGCGAAAGCTGCTGGATCGCGCCGAGTACATCGCCCGTCTGCCCGCCGAGCCGCCGGTGCGCGTGGATCGCGAATGGCACCGAAAGGGCGATGCCGCCCAGGAGGAGCGGGATCGCATCGCGGCCCGTCAAAGCCAGCGCAAGACCGACCGATATCGCGAGAGCGGCAAGGACCGCGCCGGTCGCCGGCTGCCCGAACCCGTCCGACAGTCCACCGGATCGGGCGCTTGGAAGACGGAGCGCTGCCGCCATCGCCGCCCGTGAAAGCGCACCCGCAATGGCGAGAACCGCCCAGCCGTCGCCGGACGGCAGGCTCTCGATCGCCGTCGCGCCGCCGAGCGTCGCGATCACGAGGGCCAGCGCGCCGAACGCGCCGATCCGGCTGTCCTTCATGATCGCCAGCATCTGCTCCCGATCGCGCCCGCCGCCGAGACCATCGGCACAGTCGGCAAGCCCGTCTTCATGAAGCGCCCCCGTCACGATCGCCAGAAGCGCCAGCGCGGCAAGCGCCGCAAGCGTGCCGGGAAGCCCCGCGACCAGCAGGAGATCCCGAAGCCCGCCCGCAGCCGCGCCGAGCGCGGCGCCGACGAACGGCCAGGCCCAGACCTGCCCGGCTCCCCGGGCGACCGCCCGCTCATGGGCGACCGGAACCGGCAGCCGTGTCAGAAAGCCGAAGGCTGCGGCGATATCGTGCAGTTCGGGGCGGTTGTCGGCCATGGCCATGTTCCTGCAAACAGGATGTCCTGTCCCTGCCTCGCACAGAGGCGCGCCCACGGAAAGCCCGAAACCCCATGCAACCGCCCCCCTTCGCCGATCTCGAGGAATTCGCAGCCGTTCTGGCCACCGGTCCGGAACCGGACGACGCCGCGCAGCAGGCCGCGCGCGACCGCAATGCGCAGCTCACCAAGCCGCCCGGCGCGCTCGGGCTTCTGGAGGATCTCGCGCAATGGTATTGCGGCTGGAGAGGGAACGCGCGGGCCCGGATCGAGGCGCCGCAGATCGCCGTTTTCGCAGGCAACCACGGCGTGACCGCGCAGGGCGTGTCCGCCTTCCCCTCCGATGTCACGGCGCAGATGGTCGCCAATTTCCGCGCGGGCGGGGCGGCGATCAATCAGTTGTCCACGGTCGCGGGGGCGCGGTTGACGATCCATGCCCTCGAACTCGACAGGCCGACGGCGGATTTCACCCGCGAACCGGCGATGGATGGCGGTGTCTGCCGCGACGCGCTCTCGGCCGGCTGGCATGCGGTCGATGAGGAGGCGGACCTGCTCGTCGTCGGCGAAATGGGTATCGGCAACACGACCGCCGCCGCAGCCATTGCAGCGGCCCTGCTCGGCGGTGGTGGCGCGGTCTGGGCCGGGCGGGGAACGGGCCTCGACGATGCCGGTGTTTCCCGCAAGGCCGCGGTGATCGATCGCGCCCTCGCCCTGCATCCGTGGCGGGATCCGATGGACGTGCTCTGCGCTTTCGGCGGGCGCGAGATCGCGGCGATGGCCGGCGCGATCGCCCGGGCGCGCATGGAGCGGATTCCGGTGATTCTCGACGGTTTCATCTGCTCCGCGGCGGCGCTTGTCCTGCAGAAGGCCCATCCCGGCGCGCTCGACCACTGCGTGGCGGGCCATGTTTCGGCGGAGGGCGCGCATGCCGCTCTCCTCGACGCGATCGGAAAGCGGCCCATCCTCGATCTCGGGATGCGGCTCGGTGAGGGGTCGGGGGCCGCGGTGGCGATCCAGGTTGTTCGCGCAGCGCTTGCCTGCCATTCGGGCATGGCGACCTTCGCGGAAGCCGGGGTCAGTGACGGATGAGGGTCATTCCCGCCGCAGAACCTTGTCCACGAACCACGACAGCCATCGCCCCCGCCGGGCGTTGAACGCCTCGGTGATCGCGACCGGGTCGTATTCGGTGCGGACCCAGTCCTCGAAGCCGATGCCCGTTTCCGCCTTGCGAACGAGATAGGCGTCGAACAGTTCGTCGAGCACGCCCGTCTTCGCCTGGCGCAGATGGAGGAAGCGCAGGGAAAGCTGCTCCTTCGCTTCCTCGACGGGGCGGCCCTCGATGATGATCATGTGCAGGGCAGCCGCGAGACCGGCACGATCGGCACCCGATTTGCAATGATAAAGAACCGGTTTCTCCACGCTGCGCATCAGCTCGAAAAGCTCCAGAAGCTCGCTTCGGGGGGGCAACTGGCGGGAGAAGAGCCTCTGGACATGGAAGGTTATGCCGTGCTTCTCGCAAGCCTCGATCTCCAGCGGCAGGGAGCCGAAAAGCTTGCCCCCGCGCAACGAGACGATGGTGCGCACGCCGTCGCGCGCGATCGCCTCGATCTGGCGGGGGTTGGGCTGCGCGGCCCGCCAGCCCGTCCTGCCGAGGCGATGGCGATTGAGATAGAGCGCGCGCAGGAACCCGTGATCCGAAAAGGTCATGTCGAGCCACGCCTTCCGACGGCCCGCGGGCGTCTCGAGGATGTTCGCCCAGCGTTCTTCCAGTTGGCGCTGCTGCATGTCGCGCCAGTCGGCGTATTTCGGCTTCTCGTCCATCGGGCTCCATGCCGGTCCTGCCGGATACAAGGGGCGCTCTCGCGCCCCCCGGCGGTGGCCTGACTTGGACCATGATAGCGCGTTTTGCAAGGAGCGCGCCTCCACCGCCCGGATTGCGCGATCCGGCGCAAGCGGCGATGCCTGCGCCGGAGCGACCTCAGGTGCGCCTGCCCATCTGCCGTATCTGGGAATGGAGGCGAGTACCGGAATCGAACCGGTGTACACGGATTTGCAATCCGCTGCGTAACCACTCCGCCAACTCGCCAAGCTTTTGTGGTTGCGGGCACTTACCTGATGATGTGGTTCATCGCAAGGCCTTGCCACACGCGCCGCCGCACAATCCCGTCGCGTTTCCGTTCCGTTTTGAGAGTCTTGCCTCCGCCGGCCCTTAAGGGGATTCCTGTGCGACAGGTTCGAGACCAAGCGGCTTCGGAGGCTGCATCGGATGTGCGGGCATCAGGGGATCACGAATGAAGCTGAACTACTTCAGGTGCGAAGGCGGCAATTTCGGTGACGACCTTAACGAATGGATATGGGATCGCCTGCTCCCCGGGTGGAGGAACTGGGATCCTGACGTTACCCTTTTCGGAGTCGGTACACTTCTCAATCACCGGTCGATATCCGAATACGGGGACGACCGCGTCTTGGTGCTCGGATCGGGCGTCGGGTATGAAAGGGCCCTGCCGCTCGACGCCATTCCGCGCAATTGGGACTTCCGGTCGGTAAGAGGGCCCAGAAGCGCCAGGCTGCTTGGACTGGGCGAGGAAAAAGGCCTGATAGATCCAGCCATGATGATTTCGGAGTTTCCGGAGTTTCAGGGCCTCGAGCGATCCGATAGGCCTGTCTTCGTGCCGCATCACGAGTCCGTCGCACGTCATGACTGGTCGGACCTGTGTCGACGGTTCGGGCTGCGATACATGCCGCCAGTTGGCGATGCGAAGACGGTCATAGCCGAGATAGCGCGTGCCTCCCTCGTGATCGCCGAGTCGATGCATGCCGCGATTATCGCGGAAAGTTTCAGAATACCGTGGATTCCCGTCAAGATCGGCCCGCAGTTCAATGCCGAGAAATGGATCGATTTCTTCGAGAGCGCAGGGGTCGACCCTTCAATCTCGTCTCTTTTTCCGATCGTGGACCGGGTCGAGCTTATGGCGCGCGCCGCGCCGCGGCTCATGCCACCGCGTCGGATTCGGGAACGAGCCGGGCTGGCATATGAAAGAAGGCATGTCGCGCGCGCATTCGAGAAAGCTCTGAGCAAGAAGCCGATCCAGGGTGATGCGAAGGCGTTGGTGTGGAGAAAGAACGTCTATCGCAAGATTCTTGAAGACGTTCGTGCCCAATACGCCTGAGATCGAGCCGATAGTGATCGCACTGTCGAGCCGATGGCGCGTCCAGTGCGGATCCGGGGGCCTGCGGCGGCGGTGTCGGTTGCGCGCAAGGATGATCTGTGGCACCTGACAGGCCGACTTCTCTTCCCGGGACAGAGCCATGATCGATTACGCCGCAGCCCGCACAACGATGGTCGACACCCAGGTCCGTCCGTCCGATGTAACCCGTTATCCCATCATCGCTGCGATGCTCGAGATCCCGAGGGAGCAGTTCGTGCCGACGGAGGCGAAGCCCATCGCCTATGCCGACGATCCGATCGAACTGTCCGCCGAGCGCTCGATTCTTGCGCCGCGCACGCTCGCGAAGATGATCGATGCGCTGGAACTGGGCAAGAACGACCTCGTCCTCGATATCGGGCCGGCGCACGGCTACTCCACCGCGGTGCTCGCCCGTATCGCGGGCACGATCGTCGGCGTGGAGGAGGACGAGTCCCTCGCGCGTTCGGCAGCCGAGACGCTCAGCGAGATCGGGGTGGACAACGCCATCATCGAGAACCGCCCTCTCGTCGAAGGCGCGCCGGAACACGGCCCCTTCGACGTGATCGTTCTGCAGGGCGCCGCCGAGACGCTCCCCGATGCACTCGTGGCGCAATTGCGGGAGGACGGGCGCATCGTGATGCTCAAGGCCGAAGGCGTCCTGTGCTACGCCGTTCTCGGAGTGAAGGGGGCGGCCGGCATCAGCTGGCGGCGGATCTTCGATGCGGCCGCGCCGGTGCTGCCGGGCTTCTCGGCGGAGCGCGGTTTCCTCTTCTGACACGAAACTGAACGGAACGGTCCATTTTTTGCTGCCGGGCCTCTTGTTTCCCGGGGCTTGCAGGATACTCTCCGGTCACCTGTCCTACCGGAGCGACTCATGAGACCTGTCCTGCGCCTGACGGCCGCTTTCCTCGCCATCACCCTCGGCGGAGGCTCCGCCGCGTCGGCCCAGACGCTCACGGAGGCGCTGGAGCGGGCCTACGCGACGAGTCCCGCGCTGGAGCTTTCGCGCGCCGCGGTCCGGGCCGCCGACGAGGGCGTTCCGCAGGCGCGGGCCGGGGCACGGCCGAACGTGACGGCGAATGCGCGTGCGGGCCTTGCCTCGCAAGACGGTATCTTCGGTGAGGAACCGCTGG
Source organism: Rubricella sp. (assembly GCA_049600155.1). Taxonomy (GTDB): domain Bacteria; phylum Pseudomonadota; class Alphaproteobacteria; order Rhodobacterales; family Rhodobacteraceae; genus Rubricella. Next base: position 13,645 of record JBMYPI010000004.1, on the reverse strand, counting down.
ACAGCCAGTCGCTCTCGCTCAACGGCTCGGTCCGTGTCTTCGATGGTGGTGCGACGGATGCGTCCGTGAACGCCGCGATGGCCGTCGTGACCCAGGCGCGGGCCGATCTCGCCGGAACGGAGCAGAATGTTCTTCTCGCCGCCGTCACGGCCTATGTCGACGTTCTGCGCGACACGCAGTTCGTTCGTCTCGCGCGCAACAACGTGCGGGTGATCAACAGCCAGCTCGAAGCCGCGCAGGACCGGTTCGAGGTCGGCGAGGTGACGCGGACGGATGTGGCGCAGGCACGCTCCCGCCTTGCCGCCGCGCGGTCGAACCTCGTCGCGAACGAAGGCGCGCTGAACCGCTCGCGGGAGGCCTATGTCGCCGCGATCGGCGATGTGCCGACCGAGCTTGCGCCGACGCCGCCCTTGCCCGCGCTGCCCACGACGCTGGCCGAGGCCGAGGCGATGGCGATGCGGATGGCGCCCTCGCTCGTCGCCGCCCGTCAGGCGGTCGAGGAAGCGGAATACGGGATCGAGCTTGCCCGCGCGGGGTTTCGTCCGACGGTCGACGTGACCGGATCGGTGACGAGTTCGAGTTCCGTGCTCGACGACACGAGCGACACCGCAGAGATCGGGATCAGCGCCAGCGTGCCGCTCTATCGTGGCGGTGCGCTGTCGAGTGCCGTGCGGCAGGCCGTTGCCCGGAAGGAGCAGGCGGAAGCCGCCTTGCAGGAAACCGCGCGGTCCGTCCGCCGTTCGGTGGCGGATGCCTGGTCCGGTCTGGAAGTGTCCCGCGCCTCGATCCAGGCCAGCCGGGAGAGGATCACGGCTGCGCGTATCGCCTTCGAGGGCGTGCGCGAAGAGGCGCGGCTGGGGGCCCGCACGACCCTTGCCGTGCTCGATGCCGAGCAGGAACTTCTCGACGCGCTGACGAACCTCGCGGCTGCCGAGCGGGATGAATATGTCGCCGCCTACCAGCTTCTCGCCTCCGTTGGGCTTCTCAATGCCACCCATCTCGGCCTCGCGGTCGATATCTACGATCCGACGCGGAATTATGACGCCGTGCAAAACGGACCCTTTGCAACAGGCGGTCGAGGGGAGATACTGGACCGGATACTCGGGAGATACTGACATCCAGGAGGGGGCGAATGGACGATAGGGACGGGCAGGAGAACACACCGAGCCTGACGGAGGTTCTGGCCTCGATCCGGGAACGGGTGGCCGAGGAGGAACGCGCGCTGCGCGACCGGGACCAGGACGCAACCGATCAGGATTCCCCGCTGGTCTTGGGCGACGAGTTCGCCGAAGCGCCACCTCCCTCCGCCGAAGATGGCGACGAGCCGTTGATCCTCTCGGAGGCGATGGCGGAGCCGGAGGAACCGGGCGGGGAGGACGCGCTTCTTCTCGATGAGGCCTATGCCGCCCCGGATTTCGAGGAGGAAGTGCCGCTCGCCCTCGACGAGGACTACGCCGTCGACGAGTTGATCGAGGATGCGCCGGCAGCCGATCCTCTCGTCCTCGAAGACCCTCTGGAAGAAGATCCGGAACTCGCTGCCGACCGGATGCCGGAGGCGGAAGGCGAGCCCGTGGCCAGCGGGTCCGTTGAGGAAAGCCTGCCGGAAGAACCCGCCCCGGCGCAGGAATGGGGCTACACCGAAGAGCTTCCGCCTGCGGACCCCGAGCCTGTTGTTGCTGAAGCACCCTTCGAGGAGCCCGTGCCGGAAGATATCGCCGAAGCGGTCGCTGCGCCCGAAGGTGGCGATGAACCCCAGGGCGAGGATCAACCTGTCGCCGCTGCCGTTGACGAGGAGGCATTGCGCGAGATGGTCTCCCAGGTGCTGCGGCAGGAACTGGAAGGCGAACTCGGCGAGACGCTGTCCCAGAACATCGCCCAGCTCGTCCGCGACGAGATCGCGCGCGCGCTGACCGGCGGGCGATGAGTTCCCGATGCCCGCGCGGTGAAGCCCGCGCGGGTGAAGGGGCGCTGCCCCTTCGGCTCCGTGCCGGAGCCTGACCCCGGGATATTTGGAAAGACATGAGAAACGGCGCCCGGTGGTGTGATGTTGCGCCGCTTGCAGGGTTTTCCTCCGCCGCCGCGCGCGATACATCTCGGCCCGAAATCCGGAGGATGTATCGTTCCATGGACAAGACGTTTGACGCGAGCACGGCCGAAACCGCGATTGCAGCTGCATGGGAAGCGGCGGGGGCGTTCCGCGCGGGGGCCAATGCCAAGCCCGGTGCGGAGAGCTTCACCATCATGATCCCGCCGCCCAACGTGACGGGCAGCCTTCACATGGGCCACGCGTTCAACAACACGTTGCAGGACATCCTCGTCCGCTGGCATCGGATGCGGGGGTTCGACACGCTGTGGCAGCCGGGACAGGACCATGCGGGTATCGCGACCCAGATGGTCGTTGAGCGCCAGCTTGCCGAGGAGGGCAAGAAGCGGACCGATTTCTCCCGCGAGGACTTCATCGCCAAGGTCTGGGAGTGGAAGGCGCAATCCGGCGGGCGGATCATCGAGCAGTTGAAGCGGCTCGGCGCTTCCTGCGACTGGGAGCGCAACGCCTTCACCATGGCGGGTGCGCCGGGCGATCCGCGCATGGGGCACGAGAACTCCCCCGATTTCCACGACGCCGTCATCAAGGTGTTCGTCGATCTCTACAACAAGGGCCTGATCTATCGCGGCAAGCGGCTGGTGAACTGGGATCCCCATTTCGAGACGGCGATCAGTGACCTCGAGGTCGAGAATATCGAGGTCGACGGCCACATGTGGCATTTCAAGTATCCCCTCGCCGGAGGGGAAACCTATGAATATGTCGAGAAGGACGAGGACGGGAACGTCACCCTTCGTGAGACCCGCGACTATATCTCCATCGCCACCACAAGGCCCGAGACGATGCTGGGCGATGGCGCGGTCGCCGTGCATCCCAGGGATGAGCGCTATGCCCCCATCGTCGGCAAGCTTTGCGAGATCCCGGTGGGGCCGAAGGAGCATCGCCGCCTGATCCCGATCATCACCGACGAATACCCCGATCCCGATTTCGGCTCGGGCGCGGTGAAGATCACCGGCGCGCATGATTTCAACGACTATCAAGTGGCCAAGCGTGGCGGCATCCCGATGTACAACCTAATGGACACACGCGCCGCGATGCGCGCTGATGGCCGCCCTTACGCAGAAGAGGCAGCCAAGGCGCAGGCGATCATCGAGGGCGCCGAGTTCAGCGAGGCGGAGATCGACGCGATCAACCTGGTGCCGGAGGAGTATCGCGGGCTCGACCGGTTCGAGGCCCGCAAGCGCGTGGTCGCGGATATCACCGCCGAGGGGCTTGCCGTCATGGTCGAGGAGGCCGATGGCGCCTCGGACGAGGATCCGGGGCCCCGGATGGTTCCCTTCGTCGAGAAGAAGAAGATCATGCAGCCCTTCGGCGATCGCTCGAAGGTCGTGATCGAGCCGATGTTGACGGATCAGTGGTTCGTCGATGCCAGGGCGCTGGCGAAACCGGCGATCGAGGCGGTGCGCGATGGCCGCACACGCATCCTGCCCGAGCGGGACGCGAAGGTCTATTTCCACTGGATGGAGAATATCGAACCCTGGACGATCTCTCGCCAACTGTGGTGGGGGCACCAGATCCCGGTGTGGTACGGGTTCGATCTGTCCGGCGAAGGGTTCGTGGACGATGAGGGCGACGGCGCGCTCGACGAGGTCGAGTTGCGGCGCTTCCTCTCCGCCCAGAACCTTCTTCGCGGTGATGAGCGCCACCATGCGGCGACCGATTTCGCCGATGTTTCTGCGCAGTTCGCGGATGTGCTTGCCGGTCTGCCCACGCCGCTCAGCCATGCGCGCGTCGTCGAGGTCGGGACCCGCCATGAAGCGACCGAGGCGATTGCCGAGAGCCTCGCGCAATACAATGTCACACAGGATCCGACGAAGCTGGTTTATCCGGTGTGGCGCGACCCCGACGTGCTCGACACCTGGTTCTCCTCCGGCCTCTGGCCGATAGGCACGCTCGGCTGGCCAGAGGAAACGGAGGAACTGAAGCGCTACTACCCGACATCCGTCCTCGTCACCGGGTTCGACATCATCTTCTTCTGGGTCGCCCGGATGATGATGATGCAGCTGGAAACCGTGGGCGAGGTGCCTTTCCGCGATGTCTATGTCCATGCGCTGGTGCGGGACGAGAAGGGGCGGAAGATGTCGAAATCCATCGGCAACGTGATCGATCCGCTCGACCTGATCGATCGCTATGGCGCCGATGCGGTGCGTTTCACCCTCACCGCGATGGCCGCGATGGGGCGGGATCTGAAACTCAGCGAAAAGCGGGTGGAGGGCTATCGCAACTTCGGCACGAAGCTGTGGAACGCCGCGCGCTTCGCGGACATGAACGGCGCGACTGGAGGGGGGAGGGAGATCCCCGCCGCCACGGCGACCGTCAACAAATGGATCATCGGCGAGACGGCGCGCACGCGGCTCGCCGTCGACAAGGCGCTGGCCGAATACCGGTTCAACGACGCGGCCGATGCGCTCTACACCCATATCTGGAAGGTGTTCTGCGACTGGTATGTGGAATTCGCCAAGCCCCTTCTGGCCGAGGGCGCGGACACGCGGGAGGAGACGCAAGCGGTCATGGCCTGGGCGCTCGACCAATGCCTCGTGCTTGCGCATCCCGTCATGCCCTTCATCACCGAAAAGCTGTGGGGGGACCTGGGAGAGCGGGCGAAGATGCTCGTTCACGCCGATTGGCCGGATTACGGCGAAGAGGTCGCCGATGCGGCGGCGGACGCCGAGATGGGCTGGGTCATCGGCCTGATCGAGGACATCCGGTCCGTGCGGGCGGAGATGGGGGTGAACCCCGGCGCGAAGGTGCCGCTCGTCATGGTCGGCGCGAGCGAGGAGGCCTGCGCGCGGTTCGAAAGAAACGCGGTCCTGATCGAACGGCTGGCGCGGCTCGATGGCGTGACCTTCGCCGATGCCGCGCCCGCCGGTGCCGTCACCCTGCCCGTTGAGGGGGCGGAGGCCTGCCTGCCGCTTGCGGGCATCATCGATGTGGCGGCGGAGGCCGCGCGCCTGAAGAAGGCCCGGGCGAAGCTCGAAAAGGAGATCGGCGGGCTCAGGGCCAAGCTTTCCAACGAGAAGTTCCTCGCCAAGGCGCCGGAAGAGGTGGTGGACGAGCAGCGGACCCGGCTGGAGGACGCCGAGGCGGAGCTTGCAAAGATCGCACTCGCGGCCGAGCGGGTCGAGAGTATTGTCTAAGCGCGGGATCCTGCTTCTGACGAATGCCCGCTCCGGCTCCTACTGGGTGGCGGATCTGATAGCCAGCGCGTTCGATGTGAGTGGCCGTGACAGCGAGGTCCTTCATCCCGCCTCCGCCGTCTACGGCGAGCCGGATGCCGCCCGCGCCCTCAGGCGCGCGCTTGAGGGCGGCAGAATTGCGAAGGACGTTTATCTCTGGAAGCTGCACGCGGAACACCTGGCAGCGTTCTTCGACCATACCGGATGCGATTTCGTGAAACATGCGATGGCTTTCGGCGCAGTGCTGCCCGTCAGACTGGATCGCAAGGACAGGATCGCGCAGGCCGTCTCCCTTGAGATCGCCCGGCAAACGAGTGCCTGGCGATCCGATCAGGCCGTAAGAGCGATCGAGCCTGTGTTTGACGTCGAGAAGATCAGGGAAGCGCTTCTCCGCCTCGCCAGATCGGACCTCTTCTGGGACCTCTATTCCGAAAGAACCCAACTCGATCCGGTTTCGATTTCGTATGAGGAGATCCTTCAGGACGAGGTTTCAGCGTTGGAGCCCATCTTCGATTTTCTGGGTTTGCAGCAGCCACCCACCCTCAAGAGCGATCTCGAGATTCAACGTGACGTGACCAGCAGAAAGTGGCGAGGCATACTGCAGAAAGACGCGAAGGTTCTCGAACTCGAGCCCCTGGAGTTGGTGGCTCAGATATTTGGCACCGCTCGACGAACTCCGACGCTTGAGCGGAAAACCTTCTGGTATAAGGTGAGGAAGGCGTTCCGCTGATGCTCATACCGTCGTCCGTCACGGCTTCGCGTGCCGGTTGCCCCGCAACGATACCCGCTCTCCACACATGACCTTGCCCCGCTTCACCAGCCTCGCCCGGACGCTTCCGTCCTCCGTGCCCTTCGTCGGCCCCGAAGCGCAGGAGCGTGCGCTCGGTCGCCCGTTCCGTGCCCGTATCGGGGCCAATGAAAGCGTTTTCGGCCCCTCTCCGCGTGCGGTCGATGCGATGCATACGGCAGCCGCGGATTCGTGGATGTATGCCGATCCCGAGAGCCATGATCTCAAGGCCGCGCTTGCGGCGCATCACGGGGTCACGCCGGAAAACCTCGCCCTGGGTGAGGGAATCGACGGGCTTCTCGGACTGCTGATCCGCCTTCTGGTGGAGCCGGGCGATGCGGTGGTGACCAGCCTCGGCGCCTATCCGACGTTCAACTACCACGTCGCGGGTTTCGGCGGGGTGCTCCACACCGTGCCCTATCGCGACGATGCCGAGGATCCCGAGGCGCTGATCGCCAAGGCGCGGGAGGTGGACGCGAAACTCCTCTATTTCTGCAACCCCGACAATCCGATGGGAAGCTGGCACGATGCGGGCGCCGTGCAGGCGCTCATCGATACGCTGCCGGAGGGCTGCACCCTCTGCCTCGATGAGGCCTATGCCGATTTCGCGCCCGAGGGCACACTGCCGACGATCGATGTGAACCATCCCCGCGTCGCCCGGATGCGGACCTTCTCCAAGGCCTACGGCCTGGCGGGCGCCCGGGTGGGCTATTGCATCGCCCACGAGGCCCTTGCGCAGTCCTTCAACAAGCTGCGCAACCATTTCGGGATGACCCGTGTCAGCCAGATCGGCGCGCTCGAGGCGCTGCGCGATCAGGATTGGCTCGCCGATGTGGTGAAGCGGGTCGAGGCCGCGCGTGCGCGGATCGCGGCGATCGCTGCGGCGCATGGCTGCACCGCCCTCCCCTCGGCGACCAATTTCGTGACCGTGGATCTCGGTGCCGACGATCGCCTTGCGAAGGCCATGGTCGCCGCTCTCGCGCGGCATGGCGTCTTTGTCCGTATGCCCTTCGCCGCGCCCGGCAACAGATGCGTGCGGATCACGGCGGGAACGCCCGCCGATCTCGATATCCTCGCCGAAGCCTTCGGCCCCGCGCTTCACGAAGCGCGCGCAAGCCTGGCATGACGCGCGTCGCCATCGTCCTGACCGAAATGCGTTCGGGGTCCAACTGGATCACCTCGCTGACCGATGCGACCGGACGCATGGGCACGAGCGGGGAATGGTTCGCACCGAAACGCTATCCCGGAAAGCGGATCGGCGCCGATGCGGAGGATGCTCTCGACCGCATCGTCGCCTCGGCCTCGACACCGGAAGGCAACGCGATCATCCGCGTCTTCCCAAATCACCTGACCTTTTTCCACCGCCGCTACGGCGCGGATGCGCTCCGGGCACTTGCGGCGCGGCATCCCACCACCGTCCTTTTCCTGACGCGGCGCGACAGGCTCGGCCAGGCGGTTTCGACAGCCAAGGCCCGCCAGACGGAACAGTGGCGTTCCGATGAAGAGCGATCGGGCGAACCGCGCTATGATTTCGAACTCATTCTGCGCTTCTATCGCTACATCGAAGCGAGCTACGCCTGGAGCCGGACCTACCTGCCACTATCGGGGCTCGAATGGCGGGAGTTCGTCTACGAGGATCTCCTCACGGATCAGCGCGCCTGGATCGATCATCTCTCAGCCTGGTTCGACAGTCCGGTCGAAACCATTCCGCCCTCCCCATACGTCGTCCAGCGCGACTCGACCAACGCGACGTGGCGGGAGCGGTTCCTCGCCGATGCGCGGGAGCGCGATCTGCTTCAGTCCGGTCTCCTGGCGCCGCGTGTGAAGCCGGGCCTGGGCAGCCTGCGCGCCTACCTCAAGGGCAGTCTTCGCGCGTCCTCGCCCTTCTAGGCGGCATCACGCCGCGAACCAATCCCGCAGGATCCGCGTGTAGATCGCCTTGAGCTGGTGGATATGCGCAACCGCGACATGTTCATCGACCTGGTGCATCGACTGGCCGACAAGCCCGAACTCCACCACCGGGCAATGATCCTTCACGAACCGCGCATCGGAGGTGCCGCCGGTCGTCGAAAGCTCCGGCAGCCGCCCCGTTTCGGCGGTGACGGCCTTGGCCACGGCCTCCGAAAGCGGGCCGGGGGGTGTGACGAAGCTCTCGCCCGAAACCTGCACCCGCATGGTGAGCGAAACCCCCGTCTCCGCACCGATCGCATCGAGCCGCGACCGAAGCATCGCGGTGAGGCTCTCGCTGGTATGGGCATCGTTGAAGCGGATGTTGACCGTGGCGCGCCCCGCTGGCGGGATCACGTTGTTCGCCGGGTTGCCGACATCGATCGTGGTGATCTGGAGCGTCGAGGGCTCGAAATGCTCGGTGCCTTCGTCGAGCGGTTCGCTGGCCAGTTCGTGCAACAGGCGTGCCAGGGCGGGCAGGGGGTTCAGCGCCCGGTGCGGATAGGCGGAATGCCCCTGTCGCCCGGTCGCCGTGATATGCGCCGTCATCGAGCCGCGCCGCCCGATCTTCATCATCTCGCCCATCTCGCGCGGGCAGGTGGGCTCCCCCACGAGGCAGGCATCCATACGCTCGCCCCGCTCGGCCATCCAGTCGAGGATGGCGGCGGTTCCATGCACGCCGTCGCCTTCCTCGTCTCCGGTGATGGTCAGCAGGACGGCGCCCTCCGGCGGTGTCTCCGCCACGAAATCGATCGCCGCAGCGACGAAGGACGCCACCCCCGATTTCATGTCGCAGGCCCCCCTGCCGTAGAGCACGCCGTCCACGATTTCCGCGCCGAAAGGATCGTGGGTCCAGTCCTCCCGGTCCCCGATCGGGACGACGTCGGTATGCCCGTTGAACCCGAAGGAGCGGTTCGCGCCCTTCCGCCCCCAGCGGGCGAAGAGGTTATCGATCCCCTCCCGCTCGATTCGATGGCATTCGAACCCCGCCTCCGAAAGCAGACCTTCCAGAAGCGTCAGTGCCCCCCCTTCTTTCGGAGTGACGGAAGGGCAGCGCACGAGGGACCGGGTCAACTCGACGGGATCGACGGGCATGGGACGTTCTCCTTCCCGCCTTTTCACCACCGGCAGCGAGCGGGCGCAATGGCCCGCATCCTCATGTCTTTCCAAATATCCCCGCCGGAGGCATCACGACGGATGCAGCCCATCCGATTCAATAGGGCCAGGGATGATCGCGATGGATATCGTCGATCTCCGCTACCATCTCCGCGGTGATGGGCATTTCCGTCGCGCTCAGGATTTCGTCGAGCTGTTCGAGGCTCGTCGCGCCGATGATGGCCGACGTCATGAACGGGCGGCTCAGAGCGAAGGCGATGGAGAGCTGCGTAAGGCTCATCCCGTGGCGCTGGGCGAGGGCGGCATACTCCTCCACCGCGGTTTCGGCCCGGGGTGTCCGCCGACCGCCCAGATCGGCGCGTGCGACATCCGCGCGGGATCCGCGGGGCGTCACTCCGCCGCGATACTTCCCCGTCAGAAGCCCCGCCGCGAGCGGCGAGTAGCAGATCAGCCCGACATCCTCCGCCAGCGCGAATTCGGCGAGGTCCAGGTCGAACTGGCGGTAGAGGAGCGAGTATTCGTTCTGCACGCTCTCGATCCGGGGCAGGCCGGCCTCCTCTGCCATGCGCAGCATGGTCATCATGCCCCAGACGGTGTCGTTGGAGACGCCGACATGCCGGATCCGGCCGGCTTTCACCTCCGCATCGAGGGCGGTCAGCGTCGTCAGCAGGTCGTCACGCACCTGCGCCACATCTCGATGCGAGGGATCGAAGGACCAGTTCTGCCGGAAATGATAGCTTCCCCGATTGGGCCAGTGCAGTTGGTAGAGGTCGATATGATCGGTCTGCAACCGCTCGAGCGAGTCGGAGACGGCGCCCCGGATGACCTCAGGCGTGATCGGGCCGCCATCGCGGACAGTCCCCGATCCGTTGCCGACGACCTTGGTCGCGATCACCATGTCATCCCGCTTTTCCGGGTTCTTCGCGATCCATGTTCCGATGATCTCTTCGGTGCGTCCCGTCGTCTCGCGGCTGAGCGGCGTGGTGGGATACATCTCTGCGGTGTCGATGAAGTTCACGCCCGCCGCGACGGCGCGATCGATCTGGGCATGGCCTTCGGCCTCACTGTTCTGGGTGCCCCATGTCATGGAGCCGAGGCAGATTTCGGACACGGAAAGGCCGGAGCGGCCGAGCGGTTTCATCTTCATGGGGAGGATCCTGTCGGAAGAACGTTCCAACCCGACATATGCGCATCTGCGGCGAGGCCAAGGCTTCTCGCGCCGAAAAGCCCCGTCCGGTTCAGTCGTAGAACGCTTCCTTGGAAGCCACGACGACTCCGTTTTCGGCGAGGGCCTGCTCCATCAGCGCGCGTTCCTCGGGTGCGATCACGGCGCCTTCGGCCTCCTGCTCCTCGATGGAGCCGTTGGCGGTGACCTCCAGAGGGTTGAGGCCGGCCTCCTTCAGAAGGCGCACCGCATCGCGCACGGCCTCCTCCTCGTCCCGCCCGGGTGCGTAGAGAACCATGCCGCCACCGGTCGCCTTTTCGGGCAGGCCATCGCCCTTCACCCGGCCAAGCTCCACGACGAGGGTGTAGACCGTCTGTGCGCGCGTGCCTTTAGGGGGTGAGGTCGGGGGCACGGGGGTGGCTCCGGATCTGGGGCGGTCTGGACCACGTTGCTGCGAGGGAAACGGATGGGTTGTCAAGGCGGCTGCGCTTCGTTTAGTTATGTCATAACATAACTAAACGAAGGTTGGCCCATGCATTCCCCACTTCCCGTCACGGTTCTGTCCGGCTTTCTGGGGGCCGGAAAGACGACGCTTCTCAATGCGGTCCTCAACAACCGGGACGGCCGCAGGGTCGCCGTCATCGTGAACGACATGTCGGAGGTCAACATCGATGCCGACTTGATCCGCGCGGGCGGCGCCGAACTCAGCCAAACCGACGAGGCGCTCGTGGAGATGACGAATGGCTGTATCTGCTGCACCCTTCGCGATGATCTTCTTCAGGAAGTCCGCCGCCTCGCCGAGGAAGGGCGGTTCGACTGCCTTCTGATCGAGTCCACGGGCATCTCCGAGCCGCTGCCGGTGGCCACGACCTTCGAGTTTCGCGACGAGGCGGGCGCGAGTCTCTCCGATGTCGCGCGGCTCGATACCATGGTCACCGTTGTCGATGCGGTGAACCTGCTCAACGACTTCTCCAGCCACGATTTCCTTGCCGATCGCGGCGAGGTTCTGGGTGAGGAGGATAACCGCACCCTCGTCGACCTGCTGGTCGACCAGATCGAGTTCGCCGACGTGATCGTCCTCAACAAGGTGACCGATGCCGGGCCGGAGAAGCGCGACGCAGCGGTCAAGATCATCAAGAGCCTCAATCCCGACGCCCGGCTGATCCTGACAGACCACGGGCGCGTCGATCCTTCCGATATCCTCGAGACCGGCCTTTTCGATTTCGAGCGAGCGCACCAGCATCCGCTCTGGGCCAAGGAGCTTTACGGATTCGCCGACCATGTGCCGGAGACCGAGGAATACGGCGTTTCCTCCTTCGTCTTCCGTGCGCGCAGGCCCTTCGATCCCGCAGCTGTGCACCGTGTGCTGAACGGGCCGCTTCCCGGCGTGATCCGCGCAAAAGGGCACTTCTGGATCGCGACACGGCCCGATTGGGTGGCGGAGTTCAGTCTCGCCGGTGCGTTGTCGCAGGTCTCCCCGCTCGGCAACTGGTGGGCCGCCGTCCCGCGGAACCGATGGCCAGAGAACGAGGGCGCGCGGGCCTACATGGCCCGACACTGGCAGGAGCCGTTCGGCGACCGTCGGCAGGAAATCGTGTTCATCGGGACGGGTCTCGATCGCGCGGGGCTCTCGACCGCACTCGATGCCTGCCTCGTGGGGCAGGAGGATCGTTTCGATCCCGCCGCCTTTGTTGCGCTGCCCGACCCGTTTCCCCGCTGGGGGGCTGAGGCGGCGGAATGACCGCCAACCTCTGCTCCAGCCTGAAGCGGGCGCGGCGATCCGCCGGTCTGCGGGATTTCGACCGCCTGCCGCCGGAGCTGCGCCGCTGGCTGCACGGCGCGGCGCTGCCGTGGTCCGCCCGGTCGGTGGCGCGGGTCTGGTCGCGGGCGCTGAAGGAGGCGCGGGGCGATGCGCAGCACGCTCTCGCCGAACTGACGCGGCTGGAGCGCGAACATCTCAGGCGGGATGCGGCCCGCATCTGGGGGCCGCATCACCCCATGGCGCTCAATCCCGCAGGAGATCGTTGATCGACGTCTTGGAGCGGGTCTTCTCGTCCACCCGCTTCACGATCACCGCACAGTAGAGGTTCACGACGTTGGAGCTCGGCATCGTGCCGGACACAACGACGGAATAGGGCGGCACTTCGCCATACATCACCTCGCCCGTGGCGCGGTCCACGATCTTGGTGGATTTGCCGATATAGACACCCATGCCGAGGACGGAGCCCTCCCGCACGATGCAGCCTTCCACGACCTCGGAACGCGCGCCGATGAAGCAGTTGTCCTCGATGATCGTGGGGCCGGCCTGCATCGGTTCCAGCACGCCACCGATCCCGACGCCGCCGGACAGGTGCACGTTCTTGCCGATCTGCGCGCAGGAGCCGACCGTCGCCCAGGTGTCGACCATCGTGCCCTCGTCGACATAGGCGCCGAGATTGACGAAGGAGGGCATCAGCACCACGCCCTTGCCGATGAAGGCGGAGCGTCGCACGACGCAGTTGGGAACCGCGCGGAAGCCCGCATCCTGCCAATGGCCCGCCTGCCAGCCCTCGAACTTGGAGGGGACCTTGTCCCACCAGGTCGCGCCGCCCGGGCCGCCCTCGATCGGTTGCATGTTGTAGAGCCGGAAGGAGAGGAGAACCGCCTTCTTCGCCCACTGGTTCACATGCCAGGACCCATCCTCGCGCGGCTCGGCGACCCGCAATGTGCCGCTGTCGAGCGCGTTGAGCGTCTCTTCGATCGCCTCGCGCACCTCGCCCGTCGTATCGGGGGAGACGTGCTCGCGCGCTTCCCAGGCGTTCTCGATGGCGGTCTCGAGGGCGGTGTTGGACATGGGGCTTCTCTCCGGCGTGATCGTGTTCGTTTGCGCGCCCAATACAGCGTGGTGCGCCCGCATTCAATCGCGGCTCTGAAAACCATCACTCCTGGACGGCGAATTCGCTTACGACGGTGCGTTGAAGAAACTGAAAGTTGTCGTCGGAGATCAGCGTCATCCGCAGATCGCCCTCCGCCGTGCGCCACAGCGAAAGGCCCTCGGCGTTGTCATAGGCGTTCGGAGCACTCTCGAGGAGTGTTTCCTCGCCGGTGATCGCGTCACCATCGAAGCTGAAGCGCCGGATGCGCGTGGTGAAACCCGAGAATATGGCGAAGCTCCGTTCCAGCAGGTAGAGCCGACCACGATCGTCGAAATCCGCGCTTGTCGGCAGGAATCCCCCGCGCCGGGGCAGCCGGTAGGGAATGGTCCACCGCCGCCCATCCCAGCGGTAGACCGGAAAGGGCCGTGTTTCAGCGCCGGAGCGCTCGGGTATGGCTATGATCCGGCCTTCGGGATCGCGCGCGATCGATTCCAGCCC
>JBMYPI010000003.1:0-29808 GCA_049600155.1 Rubricella sp. | reverse complement strand
GCCGATGCCGAATTCCTCTGCTCCCATCATCGCGGCGATCACGATGTCCCGCCCCGTGCGAAGGCCGCCATCTGTGCGCAGCGTGACCCGGTCCCGCAGGTTGTTGAGCGCGAGCACCTGGTGCGCCTCGGTGATGCCCATCTCCCAGGGCAGGCCCGCGAACTTGATGGACGTCGCGGGGCTCGCTCCCGTGCCGCCATTGTGGCCGGAGATCAGGATCACGTCCGCCTTCGCCTTCGCGACACCGGCTGCGATGGTGCCGACGCCCGTCTGGCTGACGAGCTTCACGCAGACCTTCGCATCGGGGTTGATCTGCTTGAGGTCGTAGATCAGCTGCGCGAGATCCTCGATGGAGTAGATATCGTGGTGCGGCGGCGGGGAGATGAGCGTCACTCCCGGCGTGGAGTGCCGCAGCTTCGCGATCATCTCGGTCACCTTGAAGCCGGGAAGCTGACCGCCCTCGCCGGGCTTGGCGCCCTGGGCGATCTTGATCTCGAGCTCTTCGCAGTGGTTGAGATACTCCGCCGTCACGCCGAAGCGGCCGGAGGCGACCTGCTTGATCTTCGCCGACGGGTTGTCGCCGTTCGGTTCGGGGTGGAAGTGCTTGGGGTCCTCCCCGCCCTCACCGGAGTCCGACTTTGCGCCGATCCGGTTCATCGCGATGTTGAGCGTCTTGTGCGCCTCCGGGCTCAGCGCGCCAAGGGACATGCCCGGCGTCACGAACCGCTTGCGGATCGAGGTGATGCTCTCGACCTCTTCCAGCGGCACGGAGCTGACCTTCGGCTTGAAGTCCAGAAGGTCGCGCAGATGGATCGGCGCGCGGCTTGTCATCGCCTTGGAGTATTCCTTCCAAAGCTGATAGCTGCCACGGTCGCACGCGGCCTGCATCATGTGCATGAGTTGCGCTTCCCAGGCGTGGCTCTCACCCGAGCGGCGCGCCTTGTAGAAACCGCCCACGGGCAGGACGTTCGCCGCCTGACCCCATGCGAGGGTGTGGATCTTCCGCACCGATGCCTCGATTCCGGCCACGCCGATGCCCGAGATCCGGCTCGCCATGCCCGGGAAGAACTCCGCACACATGGCGCGGCTGAGGCCGACCGCTTCGAAATTGAGGCCGCCGCGGTAGCTGGAGATCACGGAGATTCCCATCTTGGACATGATCTTGAGGAGGCCCTGATCCACCGCTTCGCGGTAGCGATCCATAGCGACGGAAAGCGGCCCGTCGAGCAGTCCCCGCTCGATCCGGTCGGCAATCGAGTCTTGTGCGAGATAGGCGTTCACTGTCGTCGCGCCGGAGCCGATGAGGACGGCGAAGTAATGCGGATCGATGCACTCGGCCGAACGCACGTTGATCGAGCAGAAGGTTCGCAGCCCCTTCCGCGTGAGCCACGAATGCACCGCGCTCGTGGCGAGGATCATCGGCATGGGCACGAGCGCCTCGTTCTGGCCCATGTCCGAGAGGATGAGATGGTTCGCGCCGGCGCGGACAGCTTCTTCCGCTTCCTTCCGGACACGATCGAGCGCGTCGCGCAGCGTGCCGCCCCTTGCATCGAACGTGCAATCGATATGACGGGCGGTGTCGCCGAAATAGCGGACCATCTCGTCGAACCGGGCGTTCGTCACGACGGGGCTTTCGAGGGTGAGGATCTCCGTTTGCGCGCCGGTCTGGTCCAGCACGTTCTTGAGGTTTCCGAACCGCGTCTTGAGGCTCATCACCCGGTGTTCGCGCAGGCTGTCGATCGGCGGGTTCGTCACCTGGCTGAAGTTCTGCCGGAAGAAGTGGCTCAGCGGGCGATACTTCTCGGAGAGAACCGCGCTCGGCGTGTCGTCACCCATCGATGCCACGGCTTCCTTGGCGTCCTCCACCATCGGGTGGAGGATCTGCTCCAGCTCCTCGATGGTGTAGCCCGCCGCGATCTGCCGCTTGCGCAGGTCCTCACCGGCGAAGTTCGCCGTTTCGGAGGGGACGTTCGTGATCTCTTCGAGATCGGTGATCCGCTCCACCCACTCGCCGAAAGGCTGGGCGGCGGAAAGCTCGTCCTTCAATTCGGTGTCGTGCAGGAGCACGCCGCGCGCCATGTCGACGCCGAGCATCTGGCCGGGGCCCAGCGCGCCCTTCTCGATCACACTCATCTCGTCCGTCGGAACCATGCCGATCTCGGAGCCCGCGATAACCAGCCCGTCGCCGGTCACGACATAGCGCATCGGGCGCAGGCCGTTGCGGTCGAGCCCGGCAACGACCCAGCGGCCATCGGTCATGGCCAGCGCGGCGGGCCCGTCCCAGGGCTCCATCACGGAGTTGGAATAGGAATACATGTCGCGCCACGCCTGGGGCATCTTCGTTGCGGTCTTCGACCACGCCTCGGGCACCAGCATCGTCTTCGCCATCGGGGCGGAGCGGCCCGCGCGCACGAGAACCTCGAACACGGCATCCAGTGCCGCGGAGTCCGAGGCGCCGTTCGCGACGATCGGCTTGATGTCCTCGGCGAGCTCACCGAAATAGCTCGATGCCATGCGGATCTCGTGGCTCTTGAGCCAGTTGAGGTTGCCCTTGAGCGTGTTGATCTCGCCGTTATGGGCGAGCATCCGGAACGGCTGCGCCAGCCACCATTGCGGGAACGTGTTCGTGGAATAGCGCTGATGGTAGATCGCGAACGCGCTCTCGAAGCGCTCGTCCTTGAGATCGGGATAGAACTCCGCGACCTGCTCGGCCAGCATCATGCCCTTGTAGATGATCGAGCGGCAGGACAGCGAACAGATGTAGAGCTGCGGGATCTGCGCGGCGGCGGCGGCTTTCTCGATCCGGCGTCGGATGACGTAGAGATCGCGCTCGAACGCCTCCTCATCCACACCCCTGGAGTTGGAGATGAGGATCTGCTCGATTTCCGGCCGTGTCGCGTTCGCCTTCTCGCCCAGAACCTCGGTGTTCACCGGGACATGGCGCCAACCATAGATCGTGTAGCCCATGCGGAGCACTTCGGTCTCCACGATCGTCCGGCAGGTCTCCTGCGCACCGAAATCCGCCCGCGGCAGGAAGATCTGACCCACGGCGATCAGCTCGCCCTGGTGCTCGTGGCCGGTGCGCTCGATCTGGTCCTTGAAGAATGCGACGGGGATCTGGACGTGGAGGCCCGCGCCGTCGCCCGTCTTGCCATCGGCATCCACCGCGCCGCGATGCCAGATCGCCTTGAGCGCCGTGATACCCGCTTCCACAACCTGGCGGCGTGGTTGTCCGTCCACCGCCACGACGAGGCCGACGCCGCAATTGGCGTGCTCTTCCTCGGGCAGATACATGCCCTTTTCTGCAAGGAAGGCGGCCCTGGCTTCTTGTTCCGCGGCCCAGCGGGCATCGTATTTCGTCATGGCTTCTCTCCTTCCAGAAACGCATGGAGTTTGGCGAGTTCCTCGGCTTGGGTGCTTTGCGATGCGCCGTGCCATTCGGGCAGCCAGCCGGGCCTCGTATCCGTGAAAATCTCTTCGGTCACCGTCAGCCCCGACTGGTCGTCCAGAAGCCCGACGGCAATGTAGGCGATGGGTCTACCCTGCATGCGCCAGTAGAGCGTCGATCCGCAGGTTCCGCAGAACGCGCGTTCGCCCCAATCGCTCGCGCGATAGGACGAGATCGCGTCCTCACCCGTGATCTTCAGATCGCTCACCCGCACCGAAAGAAGCGGTCCGCCGCCCGTCCAGCGCTGGCACTGCGTGCAATGGCAGGCCTGGACCGTCGTGCCCGCAAGATGCCCCTCGACACGGACGGCGCCGCAGATGCATCCGCCTGTGAAGGCCTTGCTCCGTTCACTCATGACAGCGCCTCCTGCTGCTGATCGGGTGCGGCCGGGTAACGCTTGCGATCCAGCCGATGAAGTTGCCCGAGCGCCGAGAACAGGGCATAGCGGGCCTTGTCGCCCCAATGCATCCAGTCCCCCTGCCCCGGGCCGAGCGCGTTGCGATACGCGTCCGTTCCATTTCTCGCCGCGCCCAGTTCCCCGAGCATCGCGAATGACGAAGCGGTGTCGCCACCGATCAGCCCGCGGATGAACGGGGCGAGGACGCCCCTTTCCTTCAGTTCGATCCAGACCTCGTGCTGTCGATCCGGCCAGACGAAATGGGTTACGTTCGGTGACTGTGGCACCTTTCGGGCATGGCGGCGGTCGAACTTCGCGTTGCCGTGCAACACGACATACCGCGTGTCCTCGTCCATCGCTTCCCATGTCCGCGGGAAGGGCGGATTGGTTGCTGCGGAATAGAACCTGGCGAAGCGGCACGGCCCGGTCAGCGACGGCTCGACATACATCTGGGGTGCAAGGGCGATCGCCATATCCACTTGCGCGACCGTCGGTGCAACGAGCGCGCCGTAGCCCCCCATGCTGCACCCGACCGCCACGATCTTTCTTGCGTCGCGCAAGGCCGCTTCATGCCGTATCGCCGCACCGATGGCGGTCATGTGATCCGCACCGGAATACCAGCTCCGATGGTAGTCGATCACGAAGAGCAGGCTGTTGCGCCCTCCATCCCTGCAGGTGCCGATCAGTTCCTCGGGCTGGATCGGCTGGTCCGTCGTGCCCATGCCGCTGAAAACGACGACGAGTGCGTCCGACCCGCCAGGCAGGCGGGACAGGCGCAATCCGCCATGCTGGCGGATGACCTCGATGGGCAGGTGCCCGTTATCGGAATGCGCCGCGTCCAACCGCGATCACTCGGCCGCCACGACGGAAGCGGAGGCATTGAAGCGCTCGAGCATCGCTTCGGCCGCCTCCCGACCGTCGCGGATCGCCCAGACGACGAGGCTCGCACCGCGCACGATATCACCGGCGGCATAGACGCCTTCCATCGCGGTTTCGTGGGTGCGGAAATCGGCCTTGATCGTTCCCCAACGGGTGACTTCCAGCTCCGGAACGTTCCAGAGCGTCGGCAGCTCTTCCGGCTCGAATCCGAGCGCCTTGATCACGATGTCGGCGTCCTCGGTGTATTCGGAGCCGGGGATTTCCTCAGGGCTCTGACGACCGGTCGCATCGGGCGCGCCGAGTCGCATGCGCGCGACCTTCACGCCCGTGACCCTCTCGTCTCCGGTGAATCCCTTGGGCGCGGAGAGCCACACGAACTCGACGCCCTCCTCCTCCGCGTTCTGCACCTCGCGCTGGGAGCCGGGCATGTTCGCCCGGTCACGGCGATAGAGGCACTTCACGCTCGTCGCACCCTGACGGATCGCGGTGCGCACGCAATCCATCGCCGTGTCACCACCACCGATGACGACGACGCGCTTGCCCTCGGCGTTCAGCTCCCCGCTGTCGAATTCGGGCACGTCGTCCCCGAATCCCTTGCGGTTCGACGCGGTGAGGTAGTCGATCGCACGAACGATACCGGGAAGCCCGGCACCGGGTCCGCCGAGATCGCGGGACTTGTAAACGCCCGTGGCGATCAGCACCGCATCATGCTTCTCGCGGATCTCCTGGAACGTGATGTCCTCGCCAACATTGCAGTTGAGCACGAACTCCACACCGCCATCGGCGAGCTGGGCGTTGCGCCGCTCGGTCACATCCTTTTCCAGCTTGAAGCCGGGGATGCCGTAGGTCATCAGCCCGCCTGCGCGGTCGTATCGGTCATAGACCGTGACCTGCACGCCGGCCCGTCGCAGCATGTCCGCGGCGGCGAGGCCGCCGGGCCCCGCGCCGATGATCCCGACACTCTCCGTGCGCTCCGAAAGCGGGCGGATCGGCTTCACCCAGCCCTCTTCCCAGGCGGTGTCGGTGATATATTTCTCGACCGAGCCGATGGTGACGGTGCCGTGGCCCGACTGCTCGATCACGCAGTTACCTTCGCAAAGCCTGTCCTGCGGGCAGATGCGGCCGCAGATCTCGGGGAAGGTGTTCGTCGCCTGGCTGATCTCGTAGGCTTCCTGAAGGCGGCCCTCCGCCGTCAGCTTCAGCCAGTCGGGGATGTTGTTGTGCAGCGGGCAATGGGACTGGCAATAGGGCACGCCGCACTGGGAGCAGCGCCCGGCCTGTTCCGCCGCCTTCTCCGCCGCGTATTCACGATAGATCTCACCGAAATCGTCGCGCCGGTCCTCGGCGGAGCGCTTCTCCGGCATCGCCCGTTCGACCGAGACGAATTTGAGCATTCTCTGTTTTGCCATGGTGCGGTTCCTCCCGGCATCTGGCGAAGGCTGTATTGCGGAGGGGCGTGTTATCGCGACGCCTTGTCGGGCGAGGGCGGACTTCACCCTTTCCGAGCTTCGCGCTTCGTCTACACAAAGACGTCGGGCGATAAAAGTCAATTATGCTGACCTAATAGCGTTTTTTCGGCCTTAGCGGTCAACCAGAATGTGTATCCAGCTGAATTTTAAGTCAGCACAACTGACATATCAAGTGAAACGCAGTCCGATTAGGGTCTTCGAAACACGAATCGCCCAGGCTTTCCATGCCCCTTCTCGACCTTCTGTTTCTCGCGCTGCTGCAGGGCCTTACGGAGTTTCTGCCGATCTCCTCCTCCGCCCATCTGGAGCTGTTCCACGTTATAGCGGGAGAGGGCGCTGAAGACCTCACCCTCGACGTGGCGGTGCATGTCGGTTCCCTTTTCGCGGTCATCCTCTATTTCCGAACCGATGTCGCACGAGCCATCCGTGGCCTTGGGCAACTCTTGCGCGGTCGGATCCGGACGGCCGACGCCTTCCTCGCCCTTTGTCTCGTGATCGCGACGGTGCCGGTCGTGATCGCCGGCGCCATCCTGAGCTTCCTCGACCTGACGGAGATGCTCCGTTCCCTCGCCGTGATGGGCTGGGCGATGATCCTCTTCGGGGTTCTCCTCTGGATCGTCGATCGCCGCGCGCCGCAGGAAAAGCACGCCGAGGGCTGGCTCCTGAAAGACGCGCTGCAGATGGGGTTGTGGCAGGTTCTGGCGCTGATCCCGGGCACGTCGCGCGCGGGCATCACGATCACAGCCGCACGGCTTCTCGGCTATGAGCGGCATGATGCGGCGCGGCTCGCCATGCTGATGTCGATCCCGACGATCATCGCGTCGGGCACGCTCCTCGGCCTCGATGCGGCGGGCAATGCCGATTGGGAGCTGTTGAGACTTTCGGCGATCGCAGCGGTCATGGCGTTCGGTGCGGCCTATGCGGCGCTCGCGCTTATGATGCGGCTGATCGCTTCGGTCAGCTTCACACCCTACATCATCTATCGCATCGTCCTTGGCGTGATCCTTCTGGTCATCGCCTACGGTTGATGCGCGATGATCAGCCGCGAAGATTCCGGGCGCTTTCCGTCAGAGCGGTGTACTGGCCCTGCGGCCGGTAGGAGTAGAGATAGCTCTCCAGGATCCCGTCCATCTCCCGTGGCGTGATGCCGAGATCGGCGAAGGTCTTCACGCCCTCGCCCACCAAATTGTCCTTCCGCAGAAGACGGACCTGATCCTTCGTCAGAAGGCTGTTGGGCAGGATGCCGAGGGTGAAGATCGGGATGAGGTCGAGCACGGCGGCCTGCGCCGTCGCCGCCCAGAAGGGAATCGGCAGCAGGATGCGCCGGCGGCGGATGATCCGCAGCATCCGGAGCATGAGCGCGCGGAAGCTTTCGATATCGGGCCCGCCGAGTTCATAGATGCCCGGCTCCGCCTCGCCCAGCGCGGCCTTCGCCGCCGCATCGGCGACGTCATCGACATAGACGGGCTGGAAGCGGGTATTCGCGCCCACCATCGGGACGGCAGGGGAAATCCGCGTCATCGCGGCGAAGCGGTTGAAGAACCCGTCCTCGGGGCCGAACACGATGGAGGGCCGCAGGATCACCGCGTCGGGAAACTGTTCGAGAACCGCCGCTTCCCCCCGCGCCTTGGTGCGGGCATAGGCGGACCTGCTCTCGGCATCCGCACCGATCGCGGAGATCTGGACGAAACGGTCTGCGCCCTCTTCCCGCGCGATCCGGGCGATACGGCCAGCGCCCTCGTCCTGCACGGAGTCGAAGGTGTTCTTGCCATTGCGGAACAGGATGCCGACACAGTTTATAACCGCCGTCGCGCCGGCGATCGCGGCCCGGCAGGAGGCATCGTCCCGAATATTCGCCTGCATCGGTTCGACCTGGCCGACGACCCCGTAGGTCCGCACGAACAGCGCCTCGTTGGGTCGCCGCACCGCGACGCGGACACGCCAGCCGGCACGCGCCATCGCCTGCGCGATATACCGGCCGACGAAACCCGAGCCGCCGAAGATCGTCACGATGGGCGCGTTCTGCATCATGGGGACCGTCTCCTTCAGGAACCCTTGCCTTTGGGCCGTGACTACAGGCCGCCCCGGCACAGGGCAAGGGCACGATTGGCCGCAAGTCAGGCGCCCAGAACCAACCCCGCCGCGACGCCGAGCATGATGGCCGCGACGCTGATGTCGAGCACACGCCAGGCCGCCGGGCGCGCGAAAACAGGCCGGAGCGCGGCGGCACCGTATCCGAGCGAGAAGAAGAACAGGGCAGAGGCCGCCGTCGCCCCCGCAGCGAAGAGCCAGCGCTCACCCCCGAAGGTCGAGCCGACCGCGCCCACGACCAGCACCGTGTCGAGATAGACATGTGGGTTCAGCCAGGTGAGCGCGAGCACGGTACCAACCGCGCTCGCAAGGCTCGGCGCGCCAGCCGCGGCGGGATCGAGATGCTCGCTCTCCATGAAAGCGGCGTGCAGGCTGCGCAACCCATACCAGACGAGGAAGGCCGCGCCGCCATAGCGCATCAAAGGGCCGAGCATCGGTGCAGCTTCTATCAGCGCGCCAAGACCGCCGACACCGGCGAGGATCAGGATCGCGTCGGAGATGGTGCAGATCATGCACAGCGCGAAGACATGTTCGCCCCTCAGGCCCTGGCGGAGCAAGAAGGCGTTTTGCGGCCCGATCACGAAGATCAGGCTGAGGCCGAGCAGGAAGCCCGATGCAAACGCGGTCATGGTGTTTCTTTCTGTCGTTCCCGCTTGGCGTAGCGGGACTGGACAGGTAAGAAAAACAAAAGAAACTAATACAACATTAGAGAGTCTTAATTCATGCTCGATTATCAGGCCCTCCGCGCGCTTGCTGCCGTCCTGCGCACCGGCAGCTTCGAAGGGGCTGCTGCGAGCCTTCATGTAACGCCATCCGCGATATCGCAGAGGATCCGTGGGTTGGAGGAACGCCTGGGCGAGGCTGTCGCGGTCCGGGCTCAGCCCGTACGCGGCACCGATATCGGCCTTCGTCTCGCCCGGCACTACGAGGAAGTGCAGCTTCTCGAAAGCGCCCTCGGTGAGGAACTCGCACCCTCGGCGCCGGAGCGGCCGACGCTTCGGATAGCGGCGAATGCCGACAGCCTCATTACCTGGTTCGTGGAGGCGATGGCAGGGGCAGGCGAGGTTCTCTTCGATATCGTGATCGACGATCAGGATCACAGCATCGAGTGGCTGCGGCGCGGCGAGGTCAGCGCGGCCGTTACCGCCCACGCTGCGCCTGCCCAGGGATGCGACGCGATCCCGATCGGGTCGATCCGCTACCGGGCCACGGCCAGCCCCGATTTCATGCGCCGCTGGTTCCCGAACGGCGTGACGGCCGATGCTCTGACCACCGCGCCCGCCCTCGTCTACGACAGGAAGGATCGGCTTCAGGCACGCTGGGCCGCCCGCGCGACGGGGTCGGAACCGGTTCTGAGGGCGCATTGGCTACCGTCCACGCAGGCATTCGTTCTCGCCGCAAGGGCGGGCCTTGGATGGGGTCTCAACCCCGAAGCGCTCGTTGCCGAGGATCTCGCCTCCGGCCGGCTTGTCGAACTCGTTCCCGATCTGCCGATAGAGACCCCGCTCTACTGGCAATCGGCCCGCAGACTCGGCGTCGCGATGGCGCCGGTGACGCGCGCGGTGCGCGCTGCGGCGTCAACATCCCTCATCCCGCCCGATCCCCGTTGACAGCCCATCCGCGCGGGTCTAAACGCCACGTCCACGACACCTGCCCAGGTGGCGGAATTGGTAGACGCGCCAGCTTCAGGTGCTGGTGTCCGTATGGACGTGGAGGTTCGAGTCCTCTCCTGGGCACCATCCCCCTCACAGGTCAGTCCCGCCGCGATCCGCGCACGCACCCGTGCGTCCTCGATTCTGGTCAACGACGCTTGGGTGGTCTATGACGCGCCATCCGTCGAAAACGCCAGCGCGAGGGAAACGGCATGGCCCGGCACATCATTCATCACGGCGATCTGCCCGACGATCTCGATCTCGGCCCCGTCGTGGCGATCGACACCGAGACGATGGGCCTCAATCCCCATCGTGACAGGCTTTGCGTCGTGCAGCTGTCCTCGGGGGACGGGCATGCGCATGTCGTCCAGATCGCCATCGGGCAGGAAAGCGCGCCCAATCTCGAGCGCCTTCTCGCCGATGCCGATGTGCTCAAGCTGTTCCATTTCGGCCGGTTCGATATCGCGGTCCTGGAGAATGCGTTCGGCGTTCGTGCCGCCCCCGTCTATTGCACCAAGATCGCCTCGAAGCTCGTGCGCACCTATACCGACCGCCACGGCCTGAAGAACCTGCTTTCGGAGTTGCTGGACGTCGATATCTCGAAGCAGCAGCAAAGCTCGGACTGGGGCGCGGAAACACTTACGGAAGCGCAGGCCAGCTATGCCGCATCCGATGTCCTGTATCTTCACCGTCTGAAGGAACGGCTCGACGCCATGCTCGAGCGCGAGGGGCGCACGGCGCTTGCGCGATCGTGCTTCGAATTCCTTCCGACCCGCGCCGCGCTCGATCTGCAAGGATGGCCCGATGAAGACATCTTCGCCCACTGAGACGGCCGGCCGCAGGCTGGCAGCGGGGCGTCGCGTTCTGGAACTCGAAGGCGCCGCCCTGACCGGGTTCGCCGAAACGCTCGACGGCGCCTTTGCCGATGCGGTGGACCTGTTGCTGCGTACAAAGGGCCGGATCGTCGTTTCGGGCATGGGGAAATCCGGCCATGTCGGCCGGAAGATCGCGGCGACATTTGCCTCCACGGGGGCGCCGGCACAGTTCGTCCATCCCGCCGAAGCGTCTCACGGCGATCTCGGCATGGTGACCGCCGAAGACACCCTGCTTGTGCTGTCCAATTCGGGCGAGACGCCCGAGCTTTCGGACATCATCGCCCACGCCAAGCGTTTCGCGATCCCGCTGATCGGTGTCGCATCGCGGCCCGGGTCGACCCTTCTCCGGCAGGCCGATGTTGCGCTCGTTCTCCCGAGTGCCGGTGAAGCCTGCCCGAACGGCCTTGCTCCCACCACCTCGACGACGCTCACGCTCGCCCTTGGCGACGCGCTTGCCGTGGCGTTGATGGAAGAACGCTCCTTCGGGGCGGAGCATTTCCGCCAGTTCCACCCGGGCGGAAAGCTGGGCGCGCGGCTGGCGACGGTGCGCGATCTCATGCATGGGGGTGACGCGCTGCCGCTTGTGGGGTTGTCGGTGCCGATGACCGAGGCGCTGATCGTGATGTCCCAACGGGGCTTCGGAGTGGTCGGCGTGACCGACGCCGAAGGCCGGCTTGCCGGGATCATCACGGATGGCGATCTTCGGCGGCATATGGACGGGCTCCTTGAGCGCGATGCGCAGGCCGTCATGACGCGACGCCCCAGGACGATCGGCGCGGATGCCCTCGCGGAGGAAGCGCTCCGCATCATGAACGAGAAGCGGATCACGACGCTTTTCGTCCTCGATCGCGAGGACCGACCGGAAGGGCTCATCAACGTTCACGATTGTCTGCGCGCGGGCGTGGGGTGAGGACTGACGATGCGCGGGCCCGAGGCCTACAGCCGGTTCGTTCGAGTCATGCGCATTGCGCTGCCGCTCCTCGCGATCCTGCTTCTGAGCACGATCTTCCTGACCGGTCGGGACACGAGCTTCGATCCCGATGAGTTTCTCGAGGGTATCGCCGAGGGGGAGCGGACATCGCCGGGCGTTCTGGCCCCCCGTCTCACGGGAACGCTGGGCGACGGGACGCCCTATACCATCGAGGCGCAGGGGATCGAACTGGCCGGGGAAGGCCGCTTCATCGTGTCGGACATGCGCGTGCGCATCGATGACCGCGACGGCCCCACGACGATGACCGCACCGGCGGGGGACTTCGATGCCGGCACTCGCGTTCTTCTGCTCGACGGACCGGTGGCCGTCGATCGCCCCGGCGGGGAGCGGGTCACGGCCGGCGCCGCGCGGGTCGATCTCGATTCAAGTCGCCTGACACTTCGGGACGGTGTCGTCATCACGATGGATGGCGTTTCGATCACGGCTCCGCGCCTCGTCGCCGAAGCGGTTGCCCAAAGCGGCCGAGACGGGCAAAACACGGTGGTGCGGCTGGATGGCGGCGTGCGCACGTCGATCGGATCGTCCGGCACGGGAGGCGTCGAATGAAGCGTATCTTGGCGGTTGCTGTCAGCCTGTTTCTGACATGGTTTTCCGGTGCCGCGCTCGCGCAGGGGACGCCCTTCGCATCGTTTCAGCAGGACCCCGACGCGCCGGTCGAGATCGAATCCGACGCGCTCGAGTTCGATCAGAACGGTGGCGAGGTCCTCTTCATCGGCAATGTGCAGATCGTTCAGGGCGATCTGACCCTCAGCGCGGATCGCGTGCTCGTCTCCTATGCCGATGGCCCGCTCGGAACGGACGTGACCCGGATGCAGGCAAGCGGCGACGTGCGCCTCGTCAGCCCGTCCGAACGGATCGAGGGGGCGCAGGCGGACTACGATATCGCAGCCGGAACGCTGACCGTGACGGGTGGCGTGCTTCTTGTTCAGGGGCAGAACGCCCTCTCCGCCGAGCGGGCCGATATCGATCTCGAGGGCGGCACGGGTGCCTTCGCCGGCCGTGTCCGATCCGTCTTCGTGCCGGAGGAGGAGTGATGGCCGTCAATCCCGATCTCCGTGTCGAGGAAGGATCGCAGGGCCTCGTCGTGCGGGGGCTCGGCAAGAGCTACCGAAAGCGCCCCGTCCTGCGGGATATCAGCCTCGAGCTCAATCGCGGTGAGGCGGTCGGGCTGCTCGGCCCGAACGGAGCGGGAAAGACGACCTGCTTCTACGCGATCACCGGGCTGGTCATTCCCGAGGCGGGAACGATCACGGTCGATGGATCCGACGTGACGACCCTGCCGATGTATCGTCGCGCGCGGATGGGTGTCGGATACCTTCCGCAGGAAGCGTCGATCTTTCGCGGCATGAGCGTGGAGGACAACATCCGCGCGGTTCTGGAGCTCCATTTCCCCCGCAGCGACAAGCGCGAAAGCGCGCTCGACGAGCTGCTTGCCGAATTCTCCATCACGCATCTGCGTCGAACGCCCGCTCTTGCGCTCTCGGGTGGCGAGCGGCGGCGGGTCGAGATCGCGCGGTGTCTGGCGAGCCAGCCGTCCTACATCCTCCTCGACGAGCCGTTCGCCGGCGTCGATCCGATCGCCGTCGGGGAGATCCGCCAGCTTGTCGCACATCTGAAGGATCGCGGTATCGGCGTGCTGATCACCGATCACAACGTGCGCGAAACGCTCGAGATCATCGACAGGGCCTATATCCTCCACGACGGACATGTTCTGATGTCGGGCGCGCCATCCGAGGTGGTTGCGGATGCGAATGTCCGCCGTGTTTATCTCGGCGAGGGCTTCCGCCTCTGACATCGCGCGGCCTATTATCGCTACATGGCGATCGGACCCCGGATAGAGCTTCGCCAACGGCAGAGCCTCGCGATCACGCCGCAGTTGCGGCAGGCGATCTCGCTTCTCGAGCTGGGCGCGACCGAACTCGAAGACACGCTGACCCGGGAAGCCGAAGCCAATCCGCTTCTGGAATTCCGGCCCGCGACCGGCCTTGCGGCGGACCGGCCCGACGACGCGCAGATCGCTGAGAGACCTTCGCTACAGGCACATCTGCAACGCCAGATCGCGGTGAGTCATGGCACCGACAGGGGCCGGGCCCTCGCTACTCTTCTGGTCGGAGAACTGGACGAACGGGGATACCTCGCGGCGCCTCTGTTCGAGCTTGCCGACCGCCACGATGCGCGGGTCGGCGAAATCGAGGATGCGCTGGGTCTCTTGCAGAGCTGTGATCCGCCGGGCATCGGTGCGCGCACGCTTGCCGAATGCCTCGAACTCCAGCTCCTGGAAAGCGGCGCTGTTTCGCCGGTAATGAGAACGGTCCTGGGCAATCTCGATCTGGTGGCGGCGGCACGGCTCGATGACCTCGCGCGCCGCGCCGGCGTTCCGATTGCGGCCATCGAGGACGCCCTGGAGCGGATACGCGCGCTCGATCCCGCGCCCGCGCGCGCCTTCACGATCGCCACAGCACCAGCCCATCGTCCCGAGATCGTGGTGACCCGCAAGCCGGATGGCACGTTGCGCGTCGAACTCGCGCCGGACGCGTTGCCGCGTCTGCTGATCGACGAGACCTACGCGGCGGAGCTCTCCGCCGCCGGTTCGGAAACACGCCGGTTCGCGTCGATCCATCGTGCCAATGCCACGGCACTGCAGCGGGCGCTCGATACGCGCGCGCGGCTCCTGTTCGCGGTAGCGAGGGAGATCGTTTCGCGCCAGGCGGCGTTCTTCGAGCGCGGACCCGAGGCGCTCGTGCCGCTGCGCATGGGCGAAATCGCCCGCGCCGTCGATGCACACGAATCAACGATCAGCAGGATCGTCCGTGCGAAGATGCTGCAGGGCCCTAACGGCGCCTTTCTATTGCGAAGTTTCTTCGGGGTTTCCGCCAGTGCGACGGGCGCGGAGATCGCGCCGAGGGCGTTGAAGCTCAGGATCAGACGTATCATCGAGGAAGAGAATCCGCAGACGCCGCTGCCCGATCGGGAGATCGCCGCGCGGCTGGAGGCCGATGGCGTCGATGTTGCACGCCGCACGGTTGCCAAATATCGTGAAGAGATGGGGATCGGTTCCTCCGCGCAACGAAAGAGGGCGGCCCGGCTGCGCTCCTGGACACGGCGCTGAGGCGACGCCCATCAACCGAGGCGGGTATCGCACCCGCGACAATCCAAGGGAGGCCGACATATGCGGCTACAGATCAGCGGCAAACAGATCGACACCGGCGAAGCGCTACGCACCCATGTCCGGGAGCGGCTCGAGGATGTCGCCGAAAAGTATATCGGTCGCGCGACCGAAGCCGCTGTGACCTTCTCCCGGGATGCCCACGAGTTCACCTGCGATGCCTCCATCCATCTGTCGACGGGTCTGACCGCGCAGGCGAAGGGTCGCGGCACCGAGATCTACGGCGCATTCGACAAGGCCGCCGACAAGATCGAGAAGCAGATGCGCCGCCACAAGCGGCGGTTGAAGGATCACCACAAGGATCGGACCGACCCGGTCGAGATGATCGGCGCGCCGAGCTACGTCCTCGCTCCCTACCCGGATACCGAGGACGACGCCGGGAACGAAGATGCCGGCCAGCCGATGATCGTCGCGGAGATGGAGACGCCCGTCCTCACCCTCTCCGTCGGCGAAGCGGTGATGCAGATGGAACTGAGCCATGCCCCGCTTCTGGTCTTCCGCAACTCTTCACATGGCGGCGTTAATGTGGTTTACACCCGCGACGATGGAAATATCGGGTGGATCGACCCCCGTGCATCGGCCTGACAGCCTCCCCATATAGGGGCAGGGCGAGGCCAACCACCAGCCGAGTGGGAGTGAGATGGAGCTTTCGGAGATACTCCGCGCCGATGCCGTTCGTGCATCCGTGAACGTTTCCAGCAAGAAGCGCCTTCTTCAGGAGATGGCTGACTTCGCAGGCGACGTTTACGGGCTCACGTCCGACAAGGTCTTCGCCGCGGTTCAGGAGCGGGAGAGCCTCGGACCGACGGGGATGGGGGGTGGCGTCGCCATTCCCCATGCCCGGATTCCCGGCCTTGCGAACGTGGTGGGTGCGTTCGCCACCCTCGCCAAGCCCGTGGATTTCAACGCGCCGGACAGCCAGCCTGTCGATCTCGTGTTTCTGCTTCTGGCGCCGCAGGAAGCGGGGGCCGAACACCTTCGTGCGCTGGCGCGCGTGTCTCGAACGCTCCGCGATCCCTCCGTATGCGAGAAACTGCGTTCGACGGATGATACCTCCGCGCTCTACTCGATCCTGACGATCGAAGAGGCTTCGCGCGCGGCCTGATCGGGGGCCTACGCGCCGGGGCGATCGCCGAAACCGAAAAAGCGAAAGTCATGCTCGGCGGCGTCAAGTGCCGCCTGAACCAGCCGATCATCCATGATAGCGTCGAGCGGGTAAAACCTGTGACCGCCCGCGCGCCGCATCGGCGCGTTTCTGATCCCATCGAGATCGAGGATCTGCCGCAGGTAGGCCGCGCCGCGCAGCATCCGATCCTCCGTCAGGACGAGGGTCAGCGGTGTGATCTCGCCGAACCCCCGGAGGAACTCCGCTTGCGGTGTCCAGTGCCTGTCCATTCTGATCGGTGTTCGCCCTGCGAGGTTCTCCCGAACGAACTCAAGAAACAGCAGGAAATTGTCCCGGTGCCGTTCGGCGCTGAAGGCGACGCCTGATTCCGGTTCGTCGGCGCCCGTTGGTGGCGGCGCCAATCCGTGGTGGTCGACAAGGTGGGACCGGATCGCGCCGAACCCTGCCGGCCCGGTATCGAGAATCCTGTTCTCGAACACCCGGTAGAGACGTTCGAGCGGGTGGCTGACGATCGTGAAGGCTTCGACCGTGCCCTGCCCGTTGCGCCACGTCTCGAAATCCTTGCGGCTCTCGAAACGGATCGGTTCCGTGCCCTGTCCGACCTCCTGCAACCAATCGAGCGGCCGGTTGACGGGCCCGCCCGGAATCGCCGCGTAGAGAAGCGGGTGCCCATGGGCTGCATGAAACTGGCCGATCCCGCCCTTCGCCGCCGTCCTGACGTCCACCCCCGAAGGCTCGCCTTCCCTGCCGAGATGGGCCAGCATCTCCTCGTAGTTCTCGACCTTGTCCGCGAGTGCGCCGGGATTCTGGCGCGCGATCGGCTCGTCGATCCGGTTGAGAGTTTCCTTCAAGCCGAGAAACCGCGCCAGACCGTTCAGGATGTCCAGGTCCTTCGCTTCATCGAAGGCTATCTCGAATGCCGTTTCGCCGGCAGCCTGAAGCAGCCTCCGGATCGTCGCGTAATGGGCGGCGGTGTCCCTGCGATAGGTGTCGTACTCCCTCGCGTCGAACCGGATGCGCGCGACGCGCCGCTTTCGCACACTGGACAGCATCCACTGATCCGTTGCGCGGGCGATCTTCAGCGAAACATAGCTGTCCGCGACGGGCCGGCGCAGAACGATCTTGGCAGCGGAACGGTCCGCGATCACATGGCGCATCACGCGCGGGTCATGCCCGTCGAAGAGCCGAAAGCCCGGCAGCGTGTCCCCGGCGTCGTCCAGCATCGCGGCGATCAGCGCGGCCGGGGTCCTGTCACGCGCGGCGCGATCCATGCCGAAAGCTTCCTGCCGCCCCGGCTTTCCGATGAAGGCCGGGTTGAACAACTCGCCATAAATGGATGTGCCGGGGTACTGGGCGATGTTGCGCTCCAGCAGGTTGGACCCAGTGCGCATCGATCCCAGAATGACGAAGTAGCGAAACCGATCGCGGCTCATCGGGCCGGTTCACCGACCGCCATATCGGCCTCGACGACGCCGGCCGTGGCACTCGCGCCAGGCAGATCGATCTTCGGCAGGTCCGCGATCCTGCGCAGTGCCGGCGTCGGCTGCCCGACGAGAACGCCCTGCCCGCGCCCCATCAACCGCGCGACCCCGGTATCGAGCGCCGCCAGTGCCCGCGACGGATCACGGATCACCTCGTCGAGCGAGACCTCGATCACATCTGCACGGGCTTCCGACTTTGCCATCGCGACGCGGTGGGCCCGTTCGAGCGTGTCCATCCTTTTCGAGAGCGCCCGGAACCGCGATGTCTCTTCCGAGGAGCGCGGGGCGTTCTCGACAATCCAGGCACCGTTGACACGCACGACGATCGCATTGGGATCGGCAAGGACAAACCGCATCATCCCCGGATCGTCGGCGAGGCTGTGGCGGAAAGCGTGCAGCCCGTCCCGACGATGCCAAAGCAGTTGCGTGAGGAACTGTTCGCGCGCCCAGTCGCGTGGCCTGGCACCCGGCACGAGCCCGCCCGGCGCGTCACAGCCGAGTTCAGCATCGGCGGCGCCGAAGAGCCTTCCGTGAACGAAATCCACACCGACCGATCGCAGTGCGCAGGTCACATCGTCGAGCACGGTGTCGA
Organism: Rubricella sp.; assembly: GCA_049600155.1. Classification (GTDB taxonomy): domain Bacteria; phylum Pseudomonadota; class Alphaproteobacteria; order Rhodobacterales; family Rhodobacteraceae; genus Rubricella. The sequence continues at coordinate 11,641 of JBMYPI010000003.1, read as the reverse complement.
CACCGTCGAGCACGAGGTAGCGACACGCCGTCGCCGGCTGTCGCTCGAAGCCCGTGCAGGGGAATCTCGACTGGGACAGGAGGCCGCTGCGTCCCTCGCAACGAATCGCGCGGCCCCTTGCGACCATTGCCGGCAGATCCTCGGGGGTGAGCGTGCCGGCGCGGCGCCTGCGTGCAGCGAGCGGCGCGGCACCGTGGAGATACCGGGAATAGAGCGCGTTCGCCCCGTGCCAGACCTTGCGGGCGAAGAAGCACTCGGTCTGTTCCAGGATCTCCGCGTGATCGTCGTAGAAGGTGAAGGGCTTGCCCTGCGGATCGAACTCCGTCAGCGTCAGCGACCGGTTCTCATGCCGCCGCGAATGCAGGCGCACGAGGGTCTGGATGTAGGATTCGTCGACGATCCAGCATTTCCGGAAGAAGCTGTCCCAACGCCGACGGCGTGGATCGTTCAGAATGGCCTCGAGCGTCCTGCGCGTCAGCGTCCACCACTGGGACCCGACGGAAAGCTCCAGATCCGGGGGCGCGGCCCGCCGGACACCCATCATGCGCTGCAGGTCAACCGAACGGTCGAACAACCAGCGAGACCGGCGCCACGAGAACGGATGAAAGAGGGTAAAGCGCTCTTCCTCCAGCCCGTCGCGCACCCATTTCTCCCGGCCGACGACGTGGCTTTCCACGAAGTCGGTATCGGGGTGGTCCGCAAGGAACGCCTGCAACTCGCCGACAGGGCGGACCGGAAGGCAGGAGCCGCTGACCAGGCAGACATGCGATACGTCGGGATAGGTTTCCAGCAGGACGCGCGACGTTTCGAGCGCTGCGGCGTTCAGTGCGAACGTCCCCCATTCGCAGCGAAGACGACGCGCGAAGATGATACCGGGTTCGTCCGAGAGGCTTTCACGAAGGGCGCGGACATCCCGATCCGGGGTCGCCTTGTCGACGTGGATCGCGACACGGCATCCGTTTGTCGCGAGATGGCGAGCCAGCTCCGAAACCCGAGTCAGGTGCTGATGGGCGATTATGGAAATGCCGACGCTCATGACCGCACCGTCATATCCAGCCGCCCGACGACATCAGACCGATATCCTCGAGCTGCCGCCACCCTGACAGCCGTTCCGATTGCTCGGTCCAGAACGTGCGCCCACCATTCAACCCCGCCCGGTACGCAGAATACTCGCGACTGTCAGCATAATGCTGCCGCCGCTGCGCTTCTTCCAGCGCTTTCTCCTTGAAAACGTGCAGAAACTTCGCGTGCAGAAGACAGCCGGACGGTTTCTCGCCGCCCCATTCATCGTAGACGCGATTGAGCCCGCGAGGCAGTAAACTGTGCGTTGAACTGTGATAGACGTAGCCGCGCGCCCAGCGCACCAGCGGCACCTTGTTGAGCGCCGGGGCCCGTTCCGGCGAATCACCGAAGAAGGCGCGCATTCGGGGCCCGCCCTGGATCCAGAGATTGCCGTAAAGCCGGTTGCGACGGATCGTGTAGCCCGCCGGATCGAACCATTGCAGGATGTCGAACGGGTTCTTTCCCTCCGAATAGCGGGCCTGCTCGATCGGGCCGTCCGAATACATGTCGAGCAGCATGGCGGGAAACGCCTTCAGCGAGGAATTGTCGAGCCAATCGGTCAGGGCGCGGATGGGGCGCACGTCGCCATGGGGATAGAGCAGGAACTCGTCGACATCGACGGTCAGCACCCAGTGCCCGGCAGCCTTGCGGGCGAGAATGGCGTTCAGCCAGTCCATCCCGAAACGCGATGCCTTGTAGGATGCAGTCGTTCGCCAAAGGGTGACATCGGGCTGCTTGCGAAGCCATTCGAACGAGCCGTCATCCGACCCGTTGTCGACGATAAGGAAATGCCCGATCCCGCGGCTGCGGTAGAAGTCGAAGAAGAAGGGAAGCCGGATCCGCTCGTTCCTGAGGGTCGAGGCGAGCAGAACATCGCCGCGGCGGATGAGGCTGCTTCTGTCCACGATGCATTTCAGTTCGCGCGACTTGGCGATAGCACTCAACTGAAGCCGCCTTCGCTTCAGCCGCAGCGCCAGTCTCTGTGCGACGGAAAGCATATATCCTCACTTTGGATCGCGCTCGGGCGGCGAAAGCGCCCCAGAGAAATCCAACGCCTAGTCCACCAGTCTTTCCAATCCCTTGAAATGATGGTCCCATCGTGGCAGCGCCGGGGCGAAGTCTTGGCCCGGGGTTTCAGCGGAAAACCGCCTTATCGCGGAAATCCACGCGCCCGCATCATTGCCGGGCAGGAAGACGGGGCCCTTGGGATAGATCTCCCCGAGGCTTGGAAGATCCGCGGCCAAGACAGGCAGCCCTACCGCGAGCGCCTCTCCGACCGGCAGCCCGGCACCCTCGTCATGCGAGGGAAAGAGGAGCGCCACCGCGCGCGACATCTGGTAGCCGAGGTCGGCGTCGTCGAGCGCCCCGTGATAGGTCACACCCTCGGTGTTAGCCAGCGCGTCGAAGACGGAGCCGTCCGCCCATCCGGGCCGACCGACGACGTGGAGGCGATGCCCGTCCGGCGCGAGTTCCGGCCAGAGGTCGAGCAGGAAGGCATGGTTCTTTCTCGGCTCGACCGTGCCGACCATCAGGAACCGCTTCGCGACCGGCCGCCTTGGCGGGAGCGCCGGGACATCGACGCCCGGATGGGCGACGACACCCTCCGGCACGCGGCCCCAATGCGCGAAATGGCGCTCCGCCTGACCTCGGCTGTAGTCGGACACATAGATGACGAGATCGGCGAACGCGGAAACCGCACGCATGGCGATCCCGAAACGGCGCGTGACGTCCGGGCGGGTTTCACCGGGGCGGTCGATCGGGAACATGTCATGGACCATCACGACGATTCGTTCCGCCCCGATCGCCCGCAGTGTCGCGAGATAGTCCGGGCCGAGGGCGCTGTGACCCACATTGATGTAGGTGAAATGCGTGAACGATCCCGTGCCCGCGGGTCCGCAGAGGCCGCGCATGGAGCCGTACCAGCGGCAATGCCGCCTGACGGAGGCTTCCAGAAGCCTGCGGAACCGATCGCGCCAGGGTGTGATCGAGGCCCTGAGGTCCGGCCCGCCCCGATCGCTCATGATTCGCTCTACCGCGTCGGGCTCCAGAAGCGCGACCGAGTCGCCGAACCTCGCGATGCAGAGTGCGCCCGGTTTGCGGGACGCCCAGTCGAACCACGCGCGTTCCACCCTGTCGATGCCGGTGGGAGCGGCTGCGCCACGGCGCGAAAGCGTGCGCGTGACGTCGAACAGGATCACTCCGGCCTCACTCGGCGGCAGCGCTTCTCGCACTCAGCCCTGCCGCCATGTCGCGGATGAAATCCGTGAACTCGTCGCGCAGATCGGGGCGGGAAAGTCCGAAGGCCACGGTGGCCTGCAGGTAGCCCGCCTTGGAGCCGCAATCGTAACGCTCGCCCCGGAAGCGCAGGCCGTAGACCCCGGTGTCACCGGGAATCTCGCGCGCGATCGCATCGGTGAGCTGGATCTCGTCGCCCTTGCCCCGCTCCTTGCGGTTGAGCTGCTGGAGCACGCCGGGTGTAAGGATGTAGCGGCCGATCACCGCGAGGTTGGAGGGCGCTTCCTCCACGGGCGGCTTCTCGACCATGCCCTGAACCTTGTGGATGTTGCCGGGCCCCTTCTCCACGTCCAGCACGCCATAGGCAGAGATCTGGTCCTTCGGCACCTCCATCGCGGCGATGATGTTTCCGCCCGTTTCGGCATGGGCCTCCACCATCTGGGCGAGGCAGCCCGGCTCGCCGGTGATGACATCGTCGGGCAGGATCACGGCGAAGGGTTCGTCCCCGATCAGGCGACGGGCGCACCAGACGGCATGGCCGAGCCCGAGTGCCTCGCGCTGGCGAACATAGGCGATCGCCCCCGATTCCATGTCCGTGCGCTTCAGTTCCTGCAGAAGATCGGTCTTTCCCTTTTTGCGAAGCTGCTTTTCCAGTTCGGGAGCGCCATCGAAGTAATCCTCCAGCGCCGATTTCCCCTTGGCGGTAACGAAGATGAACTCCTTGATACCGGCCTCTCGCGCCTCGTCGATCGCATACTGGATCAGCGGACGGTCGACGAGCGTCATGATCTCCTTGGGGATCGATTTCGTCGCGGGGAGAAAGCGGGTTCCCAGACCCGCGACGGGAAAGACGGCCTTTGTGACCTTCTTCTTCATGTCGGAGCGCTCCTGATAGCGTTTGTTGGATCGTAGCACCGTGGTTCGACGGCACAAACCGATTGCAGCCCGAAAATCGGTCATTCGGTCGGAATTGCCTGTTCCCTAACGTGCAGTGGCGCGAAAAGTTGCAGGCCGTCCCGATATTTCTCGACCATCCGCGCGCCGGAACGGCTGTAATGCAGCACGAGATCGGGACGGGCACGGGCGGCTGCTGCGGCAAGGGCGACCTGGTTGGCTTCTGTCAGCGTCCATGCCCGGTGAGCGGCGTTGCCCGCGCGGGTTCCGCCGCGGTGGTGCCACAGGCCGTCCTCATCCAGCAGGACGGATTGCCGCGCGAGGCCGTGGTGCAGAGAGACGAGCGTGACGAGGTAGCCGCGCGCCGCGAGAATCCGCGCATCGCGAGTGGCCTTTCGGCGCGAGAAGGGCCGCGACAGGACAACCGCGCCGGGGCGGGGTGCCGCGCGAACGGGTTCGAGATCGTCGCCCGCGGCTTCAGCGATCGCCGGTATCCTCGACTGAGCGGGATCTGAAAGACCCTGCTCGAGCTCGGCCAGCCTCGAATCCCAGTCCTTGCGCGAAATGAGGCCGAGCCGGTGAAGATCGCGCAGGCGGCTGTTCCAGTAAGCGCGAAAACGGGCGTTCGCGGTCGATGGATCGTCGTGTCCCGTTCGCTGAAGAAACAATGCCCTGGAACGTCCGAAGGGCAGAAGACTGCGCGGAACGCGCCGGGCCGTGCGCAAGGGGGATCGGGCATAGCCGTGGATCACCTTGGCGTCCTCGACCCAGGCCACGTCCAGCCCCTGCCGGTAAAGGCGCAACGCCATGTCCGCATCGTCCAGATAGTAGGCGAACCCTTCGTCGAAGCCTCCGACGGCTTGCAGCGCATCGCGCCGGATCGCCATGTTGGTGCCGTTCAGCTTGGGCGCGATCGTCTCGCCGGACGGTGCCGGTCGATCCTCGCCATCGGGCCCCACGAACGCGAGGCCCCATTGCCGGTTGAGACCATCGGGGCCGATGACCGGCCCGGTCGCCGCTGCCCTTCTGCCGATACCGCCGAGAATCGCGTTGAGCCAGCCCGGTTCCGCGACGGAGTCGTCATCGATGAACGCAAGGATCTCTCCCCGTGCGCGCTCCATGCCCGCGTTGCGCGCGGCCGCGACATTCGCCTCATCGAAAGGAATCCATCTCGCGCACTTCTCGATCCCGGTTTCCGGATGCGGGCGATCGCTGACCACGATGATCTCGAACCCCGAGACGGTCTGACCCCGGAGGCCGCGCAGGCACGGGCCGAGCGCCTCGCGCCTCTTCCAGTTGCACACGATGACGGAGACCGAGGCCATGGCCTCTTCAGTCGAGCGCGTTCGCGCGCAGAATAGCCTCGATCCGGGCGACATCGACCGGGTTGTTGAGCTCCCAGAACGCCCGACCGCGGGCATCGACCGGAACCGCCTTCACCCGGATCCCGTTTTCCATGAACCGCAATTGTTCGAGCCCCTCCCACCGCTCCAGCACGCCTTCGGCAAGCCCGGCATAGTCCCGCAGGGCCGCGGGTCGATAGGCATAGACACCCACATGGTGCCACACCGGCGTTGCCTCGCCTTCGGCAAACCGACGTCCGGTGAAGGGGATGACTTCCTTGGAGAAATAGAGCGCGTAGCCATCCCGATCGAAGACGGCCGTCGTGCCGCCGACCCGCCCCGCGGCGCGATCCTCCATGAAACCGTTGAGCGCGGCCGCATCGGTGCGCAGCACCGGGGTGGCGACGGGGCATTCGGGATCCGCGCGTATCGCGGCGACGAGATCCTCGATGAACCACGGCGGCGTGAGCGGCGCATCGCCCTGGAGGTTGACCACGATCTCGGGCGCGGCGCCGAGCGCATCGAGCGCGGCCGCGCAACGTTCCGTGCCGTTGCGGCAGCTCTCGGGCGTCATCGCGACTTCGGCGCCGAAGCCGCGCGCATGATCGGCGATTCGCATATCGTCTGTCGCGACGACGACACGGTCCACGCCGGCAACCGACATCGCCGCATCCCAGGACCTGCGGATGAGGCTGCGCGCCTCACCGCTGGCCCCGCGCAGTTCCACCAGCGGCTTGCCCGGGTAGCGTGTGGATGCATACCGTGCGGGTATCACGACGAGGACGGACATCACGCCTCTCCCTCGAGCGCGACGCCGGGCGCGTGGGCGATGAAGAACCCGTTCTCGAACCCCGGCTTTCCGTAGGTGAAGGGCGTGTGATCGTCGAAGCGGATCATCGTCCCGCCTGCCGCACGCAGAACGGCGTCGCCGGCGGCGGTGTCCCATTCCATCGTTCGGCCGAGCCGGGGGTAGAGATCGGCTTCCCCGGCAGCGACAAGGCAGAATTTCAGGGAACTGCCCGCGCTGGTCATGTCCGCAACGGAATAGCGCGCGATATAGTCGTCGGTCGCGGCGTCGCGGTGGGACTTGGACGCGACGACGATCAGAGCCGCGTTGTCGGGCCGTCGCACCGCGATGGGCCGAGGCGCGCCGAAGGGGGATGCTTCCTCCACGGCGCGTCCCACTCCGTCCGTGTAGAACAGCCGACCCTTCGCCGGGGCGTAGACGACGCCGCGCGTCGGCACGCCGTTCTCGATGAGCGCGATGTTGACAGTGAACTCTCCGCGCCGCTTGACGAACTCCTTCGTTCCGTCGAGCGGATCGACGAGGATGAAGGTCGCGGCATCGATACGGTGGCTCTCGGCGCGTTCCTCGGTCACGACCGGGATGTGCGGCAACGCCTCGGCGAGGCCGGCGACGATGATCGCATCGGCGGCAAGGTCGGCCCGGGTGACGGGGCTGTCGTCGGCCTTCGCCTCCTCGCCGAAATCGCCGCTGTCGTAGATCTCCATGATCGCGGCGCCGGCGGCCAGCGCGAGGCTTCTGAAGGTATCGGTCAACTTTGCGTAGTCCATCACCGGCCTTTCGCGGTAGAAGCTTTCCGTCGCCCGTGGGCTTAAGCGAGTATGGGCGGCCGGCACAAGCCAAACGAGGAGGAGACACGCATCGTGTCGCGGCTGCAGAGATACCAGCGAAACGACACGTTCGCCGCCGCGGCGCTCTCGTTCACGGATCTACTCTACGTCAGTATCGTGCGGGAGTTCCGATCCGAGAACGGTGGCGCGATCATGTCCTTCTTCTGGGGTCTCGCGCGGCCGATGATGATCTTCATCGTGTTCTGGCTGCTCTACGAGGTGATCGGGCGTGGGGCGCTGATCCGCGGCGATTTCATCATGTTCATGCTCAGCGGGATATTCCTCTACCTGCTGCACATCCGCGCGGTGAAGAACCTCAAGGGCGTGGGGCACTCGGCGGCCGGTATGATCTTCTATGCGAGGGCGTCGACACTTCTGAACATCCTCGCGTCGGCTCTGCACGAGCTTTATGTCAGCATCATCTCGATCGCCGTCATTCTCACGATGGCCTATCTCCTGCGCGGCTATCTCGAGGTCTACGATCCCACGGCCGTTCTGCTGCCCTTCTTCATCGCCTGGGCGAGCGGTTTCGGCGTCGGCCTCGTGTTTCTCGCCGTCACGCCGCTCCTGCCGCGACTGGCGCCGCTCCTGTTCAATGCCTATCGCCGCATCCAGATGTTCACGAGCGGCAAGATGTTCCTCGCGAACTACCTGCCCTCGAACCTCATCGTCTACTTCTCCTGGAACCCGCTGTTCCATTGCATCGACCAGGCGCGCGGGGCGATCTTCATCAACTACCTGCCGCGCTACACCAACATGGAATACCCGGTCTATTTCACGCTGGTCGCAATCACGATCGGGCTTATCGTCGAATACGCGCTTCGTGCCGCCCGTGACCGCGGGCTGGAGTGAGCGCCTACCAGATCACGTCGCCCGACTGTCGGAAATGCGTCGCCATGAATTCGATGAATGCGCGGAGTTTCGGCTGCGGGAACCGGCCCGGCGGATAGACCGCGTAGATGCCCAGTTCCTGAACCATGCAGTCGCGCAGCACGGGCACGACGCGGCCGGCATCGATCGCGTCGCGGAGAATGAAGGTGGGAACCTGTGCGATGCCGAGCCCCGCCTCCGCCGCCCGCAGGAGCGCTTCGCCGTTGTTCGCCGTCAGCCGCCCGCCGACGCGAACCTGGCGTTCCTGGCCGCCCGGCGTCCGCAAGCGCCAGAAGTTGCCGGTCGAGAGGTTCGAGTAGTGCAGCAGCGTGTGGTCGTTGAGATCGTCGATCGAGCCCGGGGTGCCCGCCCGGTCCAGATAGGCCGGCGATGCGACGAGACGCCCCTCGGCCGAGGCGATCTTACGGGCCCGCAGTGTCGAGTCCGCCAGTTCGCCGATCCTGATCGCGATGTCGAAGCCTTCGCTGACCAGCTCCACGAACCGGTCGTCCAGAACCATGTGGGCGGACACGTCGGGGTATTCCTGGAGAAACGCGCCGAGCGCGGGCGCGAGATGCGTGACACCGAAGCTGACAGGAGCCGATATCCGCAACTCCCCCCTGGGGGCCGATTGCATCGCGCTCACCATCGCGTCGGCCTCGCCCGCCTCCGCGATCACGCGGATGGCCTTGTCGTAATAGGCCAGTCCGATCTCGGTCGGGCTGACGCGCCGGGTCGTGCGATTGAGCAGCCTCGCCCCGAGGCGGGCCTCCAGAGCCGAGACATGTTTCGAGACGGCCGATTTGGAGAGCCCGATCTTGCGCGCCGCTTCCGTGAAGCCACCGTGATCCACGACGGCGAGGAAGGCTTCCATTTCCGACAGGCGGTCCATCGACTCCCCTCGTTTCTCATTCGTGTGAGATGGGAGATAGAACCTCGAATTGTTTACACAAGACCGGTCGGTTCAGTTTTCTACGAGCAGGTTGCCAGCTGTGCCCGGAAACGCGCCGCCATAGTCTGCACTTCCTGGGCGGCCCGTTGCAGGATGAAGTCCGACCGCCAGTCGCCGCGCGCATAGCCCGTGTGCCCGTCGTGATATGCAAGGTATTGCCTGTAGGGGTCGTAGAACGACAGGCCGTTGGCGTCCCGGGTGCGGTTCATGTACCAGCCGACGAAATCTGCGGAGTCCCCGAAATCGTCCCGCCGCGCGCGCCTGTTGCCGGTCGCGTCGCGATACCAGTCCCATGTTCCGTCGATCGCCTGCGCGAACCCGTAGGCGGAGGATGTGCCCGGGCTCGCATTCGGAACGAAGCGGCTCTCGCGCCAAATGATCGCGAGCTTGACCTCGATGGGCGTCCCCCACTTGTCTGAGGCATCCTCCAGCGCGCTGCGCCAGTGGGGCCGCTCGGCGAAGATCGCGCATGCGTCGTCCACGTTCCGGGGCTGTGCATCGCGCGCGTCGTAGCCACGTCGCGAACTGCCGCAGGCCGTCAACGCGACCAACGCCAGGAGAAACACACCCCGCACCAACCAGGGGCTGACCATCGTGTTACCTGCTCATCTGCCTCGTCCGGGCGCTGTTTCCGCGCCTTCAGACCACGACTGCAAGGATACCCGGAATCGCGAAAACGGCAAGAAGCGTGCTCGCGACGACCATCGCGGCCACGTCATCCGCCCGTGCCTCGTATTTCACCGCGAGCATGTAGGAGGTGACGGCGACCGGCATCGCGACCTGCAGGACGAGGACCGCCGTCGCGATTTCACCGAGGCCGAACCACCCCGCCGCCCAGTAGGCGCAGACGATGCAGGCCCCGAGTTTGAGCACGACGAGGATGAAGCCGGTTCCCATTCCCGTCGGTCGCAGCCCGGCAATCGCCACACCCAGTGTGAGAAGCATCACGGGGATTCCGATCTGTCCGATCAGGTCCAGCGTTGTCATCGCCCAGTCCGGCAGAATCCAGCCCTGCCAAAGGAACAGAGCGCCGAGGAGGGTCGCACCGACCATCGGCTCCTTCAGCGCCTGGACGGGGGATCCGCCCCCCGAAACGAGCCAGACGCCGATGGTGAATGACAGGATCGCCATGACGGCGAAAACGACAACGGCGAGCGCGAGCCCCTCCTGCCCGAAGGCCAGCAGCGCGACCGGCAGCCCCACATTGCCCGTGTTCCCGAAGACGAGCGGTGCCAGATATGTCCGCATGTCCTTGCGCGCGACGAGGATCAGAACGAGCATCACCACCGTCACCGCGCCATAGGCCAGGAGCGTGGCCCAGATCAGCGCGGTCAGTTCCGAGGGGTCGATGTCGGCGCGCACCAGGGCAACGAAGATCAGGCAGGGGATCGAGAGCGTCATCGCCAGCCGCGTGACGAACTGCATGTCGTATTCCCAGCCGATCTTGACCCAGCCGTAGCCGATAGACGCCAGAACGAAGACGGGCGCGACGATCTGCAGAACCTCGATCACGATTTGCATGGAAGAGCGTACTCGGCGGAGATGTGACCGTGTGAGGCTATCCGCCCCCATGGACAGCTTGTCAACGCACGACTAGGTTCGTCGCATGACGAGCGAACGAGAAGACACTGTTGTAGCGACGCCGAAATACGCCATCGGTCAGGTGGTGCGTCACCGGATTCATCCCTTTCGCGGCGTCGTCTTCGATATCGATCCGGTCTTCGACAATACCGAGGAATGGTGGCAGTCCATCCCCGAGGAACACCGCCCCCGGAAGGACCAGCCCTTCTATCACCTCTTCGCCGAGAACGAGACGAGCTACTACATCGCCTATGTAAGCGAGCAGAACCTCGTGCCCGATCTCAGCGGCGAGCCGGTCGATCATCCCGAGGTCGGCGAGATGTTCGGCCAACTCGATGGTCAGCGCTACCACCCGGCCGGCAACTTCCATTGAGTCGCAGCACTGGTGCGAGCACGAACGGCTTCCTTTCGGGAAAACGACTCGACAAAACCGGATATCCGGTTATTTTTGAAGCATGATGACTCTCGACGATCACGCCCGGGCCCTTGCCGCGTTGGGCCACGCCGCCCGCCTTTCGATTTTCCGGCTTCTCGTAAAGGCCGGCGAGGAGGGGCTTCGGGTTTCCGATATCGGCGCTCACCTCGGCTTTGCCCCGTCGACGCTCGCCCATCACCTTTCCGCCCTGGTCGACGCGGGGCTCGTCGTGCAGGAGCGGCAAGGGCGGGAGGTGTTCAACCGTGTGGACTATGCGGCGATGCGCCGTGTGCTCGATTTCCTGACGGCGGAATGCTGTGCCGGTGTCCGCCTCGCCAGCCGGGAGGGCGCGGCATGATGCGCCGAGCGGCTTTCTTGCGACCAGATATAACCATGATTCCGGAGGAATCGTCATGACAGACATATCCCTTCCCCCCCGCGGTCCGGGGGCCGTTCTGCGCGTTGTCTGGGCGGATCATCGTGTCTGGCTCGTATCGGCCGCGATCCTTGTGGCACTTGCGATATTCGACACGCCGCAAGCCTTCGACAGCGCCGCCTTCACCCCGCCGCAGTTGTAGTGCCCGCAGACGATGACGTGGCGGACCTGCAGCACCTCCACGGCGAACTGGAGCACCGAGAGGAGGTTCAGGTCCG
>JBMYPI010000002.1:25485-34923 GCA_049600155.1 Rubricella sp. | reverse complement strand
AGAAGACCGATGGCGAACATGAACCATCTCGCGGCGACCCGCCGCGATGGAACGGGCAAAGGGGCTGCCCGCGCCGCACGTCGCGAGGGGCTCGTCCCCGGCGTCGTCTATGGCGGCAACAAGGACCCCGAGCCGATCAACGTCAAGTACAACGAGCTCTTCAAGCTTCTGAAGAAGGGCAAGTTCCTCTCGACGCTTCTCGAGCTCGACGTTGCCGGTGACAAGCAGACCGTGATCTGCCGCGGGGTCCAGCGCGATGTGGTCAAGGATCTGCCGACCCATGTCGACTTCCTGCGCCTCAGCGAACGCTCCCGCATCAACCTCTACATCCCCGTGGAGTTCGAGAACGAGGGCGCGGCGCCGGGCATCAAGAAGGGCGGCGTTCTGACGGTCGTTCGGTCCGAGGTCGAACTGAAGGTGACGGCGGGCAATATCCCCGATCACATCACGGTCGATCTTTCCGGCCTGAACATCGGCGATGTCGTCACGATCTCCGACGTGACGCTGCCGGAGGGCACGCGCCCGATGATCACCGACCGCGATTTCGTGATCGCCAACATCTCCGCCCCGTCCGGCCTCGCCGCATCGGCCTCCGATGACGATGAGAGCGAGGACGACGCCGAGGGCGACGAGGAGTAGATCCTGCGCCCATCGCAGGAAACGGGGCCGCTTCCGGCAGGGGGCGGCCCTTTCCTTTCGGGGCTGTCCGCCACTTTCCCTTGATCGAACCGGTGAAAGAGGCGAGGCCTGTCTCACCCAGTATCCAGAAGGGAGAGCGAACCCATGCTGCTCTTCGTAGGCCTCGGTAATCCCGGTTCGAAATATGCCCGGAACCGGCACAATATCGGTTTCATGGCGCTGGACCGCATTGCCGCCGATCACGGTTGCACCCCCTGGCGGGCCAAGTTCCAGGCCGAGGTCAGCGAGGGACGGCTGGGACGGCAGAAGGTCGTTCTGCTGAAGCCGCAGACCTTCATGAACCTGTCGGGGCAATCCGTCGGCGCGGCGATGCGGTTCTACAAGCTGGAGCCCGGCGATGTCGTCGTCTTCCATGACGAACTCGACCTCGCGCCGGGCAAGGTGCGGGTAAAGACCGGTGGGGGCCATGCTGGGCATAACGGCCTGCGGTCGATTCACCAGCATATCGGCGACGCCTATCGTCGCGTGCGCCTGGGCATCGGCCATCCGGGTGACAGGAATCGCGTTTCGGCCCATGTGCTGGGTGATTTCGCCAGGGCCGACGAGGCCTGGCTCGACGACCTGATGCGCGGCCTTTCGGACGGCGCGCCCGCGCTGGCGGAGGGTGATTCAGCGCGATTCCTGAACGCCATCGCTCTGCGCCTCAATCCGCCCCGCAACGGCGGCGCGGCCGGGCGGAAGCCGGAAGCGAAACCGGAAGAGGCGGAGAAGGAGGAAAAGAGCCTTTCCCCCCTCGACCGGCTCAAGCGTCACTTCGGATCCCGTTGACGCATATCAAGGCGAGGGGCCGCCGCTGCTGCGCATCCTCTGTCCCATGAACAGGATCGAGACATTCGCCCGCGCAGGCCTCTTCGACCGCTCCGTGCCGCGGTATACGAGCTATCCACCCGCGAACCATTTCACGGTGCTTCAGCCCGGCACACAGATGCGGTGGCTGGAGGATCTGCCCCGGGGGCCGATCTCGCTCTATATACACATACCCTTCTGTGAGCGGTTGTGCTGGTTCTGCGCGTGCCGCACCCAGGCCGTCAACGGCCCCGGCCCGGTGGAAAGCTATCTCAAGGTGCTGCGCCGGGAGATCGCGGCCGTCGCCTCCTGCCTGCCGGGCGGTGTGACGGTCGGGCGGATGCACTGGGGGGGTGGCACGCCGACGATCCTGTCGCCGGATCAGATTCGCAAGCTCGCGCACGATCTGAGATCGGCTTTCACCTTCGATGAGGATGGCGAGTTCAGCGTCGAGATCGACCCCGCCTGTGTCGATACGGCGAAGCTCAATGCGCTCGTCGAGGCCGGGCTCAATCGCGCATCCGTCGGCATCCAGGATTTCGCGATCGACGTGCAGGACACGATCGGTCGGCATCAGAGCTTCGACCAGACTCGGGGCGTTCTCGATCACCTGCGCGACCACGGGGTCACTTCGCTCAATGCGGATCTGGTCTACGGGCTTCCGCGCCAGACGATGGAAAGCCTCGCCGCGACGATCGAGAAGATCGGCAGGCTCGATCCGGACAGGATCGCGCTCTACGGCTATGCCCATGTGCCGTGGATGTCGAAGCGGCAGCGGGTCATCCCCGAAGAAACCCTGCCTTCCCCCCATACCCGCTTCGCCATGGCGGAAATGACCGCGCTGATGCTGGCCGAGCGGGGGTTCGACGCGATCGGGATCGACCATTTCGCCAAGCCGGCCGACGGTCTCGCCATCGCGAAGCGCACAGGGCATCTGCGCCGCAACTTCCAAGGGTATACCGACGATACGATGACGGCGCTTGTCGGTCTCGGCGCGTCTTCGATTTCCCGTTTGCCCCAGGGCTATGTGCAGAATGCTCCGGCGACGCCTGCGTGGTCCGAGCGGGTCGAGAACGGGCACCTGCCCGGGATGCGCGGCCATGCCTTCACGGCTGAAGACACGCTCCGCGCGCGCGCGATCGAGCGGCTGATGTGCGGGTTCGAAATCGACATGCCCGCTCTCGCGGTCGAGACCGGGCAGGATATCGCGGCCCTTTCGCGGATCGCGGCGGCGCTTCCCGGGGCGTTTCCCGGCTGTGTGACCTGGGAGAACGGCGTTCTTGCCATTCCTCCCGCGGGGCGGCCTCTCACGCGGCTTGTCGCCGAAAGGTTCGATGCCTATGCCGATCCGGATGCGATGGGGCGGCACAGCCAGGCGATCTGAGCGTGGCGTTGAACTTCGTCAGGAGGTCTGTATATAGCCAGTGCTGAATACTGGAGGATTTCCCGATGTTCGCACCACGCTATGCGCCCTACGTCGCCGGCACACTTATCGGGACATTCATGTCGTTCATCATGTCCGGGATCATCACTGCGGTGAATACCGGCGTCTCCGGCGCGTTCATGACGAGGTGGATCGTGACGGCCTTTCCCGTCGCGTGGGTCTGCGCCGTCCCGCTCGCCATCCTGGCCAGCATGGTGATGCCGCGGATCATGGCCAGGCTGATACGCCGCGCCTGAAACCAGGCGCGGCGCTGGCCGGTCCCCCGGCGTGGCGGCGCGGATCGCTCACCCCCTCGTTCACGACCGCGCCTCTTCCCCCGCAAGCCTGCGCGGCCGGTGTCAGGACACCGAACAGGCAGAGGCGTCGAACACCGTTTCCGTCATCTGATGTTCCACCGCCAGAAGCGCCTCGTGGCTCGCGGCGATTGCGGCGTCGACGATCTCGATCATCGCGGTGATGTCGGCCCCGGTCCCGATCGCGGCCTGCATGGAGAGGAAGCTGCTCTCGACGCAGGTCAGGCTGGCGGTGACGAAATCGGCGGGCTCGAGGATGAAACCCGTCTCGTATCCGGCGCGTGCCCACGCGAGGCGTTCGTTGAATTCCGCCGAACGATCCTCGATCAAGCGCCGCTGCGCCTCCGCATCGATCCCGGTCTCTCCGAGGCAATGGGCAGTCGCCGTTTCGATGACGATCTCTTCCAGTCGTGCGATGTTCTTGATCGTCGCGGACTCGTAGCGCGTTACGCGGTGCAGGGCGTAGACATCGGCGACTTCGGCGAATACGTCGCCCGCCTCGTCTGCGGCGACCGTCGCGGTCGTGTTCAGATGCCCGAGATAGGCCGGCGGCAGCGCGCCGCGCGCCGCATAGTCGACGAAAGGCGCAACAGCCTGCAGCGCGGTTCCGAACTCCTCCAGTGCCCGCACCGGCCCCGGGGCGCGGACCTGACGGACATCGTTGATCGGGTCGCCGTCGCGCAGAAGCGCCATCCCTTCCCGGATCAGGTCATGATGCCGGACCATCGCCTCGTAGTGGACGGGCTGACCCGTCGCGCTGAACCGGCAGGCGCTCAACGTCATCGATAGCGTGTTCAGCCTCAGGCTTTCCGCCACGTCGAGACTTACGACGCCCGACGCCTCTGCCGCCTCGCCATGGCCGCTGATCGGCAGGGCGATCGCCAGAGCGCAGATCGTGGCGGCGAACTTTCCACCCGTTCGGTTCATTTTCCCTCACTCCTTGAGAACAATACACGTCGTCCGCGCGGCCGGGGCGTCGTCCCTGTGCCCGTTTCGGTGTTTCAGTCGCAGGTGAATTCCGGTGTTTCGATCATCTCGTTGAACCGGGCTTCCGTCGCGATGAGCGCCATATGCGCCATCTCTTCCGCGGCCGTGGCGAGGGGCATGATCTCCTCGACCGATGCGGTGGCGTCGACTGCCTGCTCGACCGAATCGACCTGCGCTCGAAGGCAGGCGATCGCGTTCGCCGTCACCGGATCGGCCGCGAGGATCAACTCCATCTCGTTTCCCTGTTCCGCTGTCGCGATGCGGCGCGCGATGTCGGCCCTGGCCTCCGTCAGATCGCCCGCGAGCGCCGCTGCGGAGACACCGACGCTCCCGGCGCAATGGAGTATCGCGATCTGGCGGATCCGCTCCTCGATCCGGGCGATGTTCTGCATCGTTTCGGATTCGAACCGTGTGACCCGCTGAAGGGCGAAAACATCCTGCGTCTCGTCGAAGAGGATCTGGCTCTGCTCGTAGGCCACGGCCGCATTGTCGAAGAGCAGTTGCAGATAGGCGTTGGGCAGTTCACCCCGCCCCGCGAAATCCACGAAGGGAGACAGCGTGGCAAGGGCATCCTCATACTGCGAGAGCGCGGAAACCTGTGCAGGGGCGCGAAGGCGGGATATGGCCGCAGCGTCATCGCCATCGGAGAGCTGGGCGGTCGCGGCTTGCATGTCCTCGAGGTAGAGCGTCATGACTTCGGCGAAGGCCGCATCGCCGGTCGCCGTCATTCTGCACGCGGCTTCGCTGAACCCGAGAAGACCGGTGGAAAGGTCCTCGACACGTTCGAGCGTCCTGATGCCCGACTCGGTGGCTGCCGATGCCGACGGCGCCGATAGCGCAATGAGAAGCCCCGCGACCACCAGAATCCGTCCAGACACCATCCCGAACTCCCAAGCCAATGCACGCATCAAGATCATCAGACAAATCTTCTAGCTGCCTACAACGACAGCACCAAGAGTGTCATAATCGTAATAGAATCGTCATACAATACTGGTCGGACGTGCACGTCATATGGACTGACGCGACGTAAGACAGCCCCGTGGCCGGCGGATTGTCCGACAAAGGAAAACGCCGCCGGTCTGTGACCGGCGGTGTTCCAACGTTCGGCGTTCTGCTACGAATTCAGCTGATCTGGGACAGGAGCGCGTCGAGCGAGCCCTTGGCGTCGCCATACCACATACGGCTGTTCTCCTTGTAGAACAGCGGGTTCTCGATACCCGAATAGCCGGTGCCCTGCCCGCGCTTGGAAATGAAGACCTGCTTCGATTTCCAGACCTCCAGAACGGGCATGCCTGCAATGGGGGAGCCGGGATCCTCCTGTGCGGCGGGGTTCACGATATCGTTCGCGCCGATGACGATCACCACGTCGGTGTCGGGGAAATCCTCATTGATCTCCTCCATCTCCAGAACGATGTCGTAGGGCACCTTCGCCTCGGCCAGAAGCACGTTCATGTGGCCCGGAAGGCGGCCCGCGACGGGATGGATCGCGAAGCGCACCTCCTTGCCCTTGGCGCGAAGCCGCTTCGTGAGCTCCGATACCGAACCTTGCGCCTGCGCCACGGCCAGACCGTAGCCTGGAACGATGATGACACTGTCGGCCTCCTCCAGCGCGGCGGCGACGCTCTCTGTATCGGTCGGGACCATCTCCCCCTCGATCTCGCCGCCGGCCTGCGCCTGCCCGCCGAAACCGCCGAGGATGACGGAGACGAAGTTCCGGTTCATCGCGCGGCACATGATGTAGGAGAGGATCGCACCGGAGGATCCGACGAGAGCACCCGTCACGATCAGCAGGTCGTTGCCGAGCGTGAAGCCGATCGCCGCCGCCGCCCAGCCGGAATAGCTGTTGAGCATTGAAACGACGACGGGCATGTCCGCCCCGCCGATCGCCATGATCAGGTGCCAGCCGACGAAACCGGCGATGATCGCGATGACCCACAGAAGCGCGACGTTCGGCTCCTGCATCACGCCATCCGCGTCGAGCCCGTTCTGCCCGGCGAAGAGATAGCCGAGGATGATCGACAGGACGACCGCGCCGATGTTGAGCGCATGGCGGTTCGGCAGGATCAGCGGCTTGCCGTCGATCTTGCCCGCGAGCTTGCCGAAGGCGACGACGGAGCCTGTGAACGTCACCGCGCCGATGAACACGCCGAGGAAGACCTCCACCTCCATGATGCCGAACTCGATCCCGCCGCCCGCCTTGCTGGAGGGCGGATCCATGATCGAGTTGATGCCGATGAAGACGGCGACGAGCCCGACGAGCGAATGCATCGCCGCGACGAGCTGCGGCATCTCGGTCATCTCGACCTTCTGCGCGATGAAGAGGCCGCCCGCGCCTCCGATCAGGATCAGGACGAGCGCGAGCGCCGGTGCGGCACCACCCCCGAGGGCGAGCACCGTCGCGAGCACGGCGAGACCCATCCCGGCCATGCCATACCAGATGCCCTTCTTGGCGGCTTCCTGGTTCGAGAGCCCGCCGAGGGAGAGGATGAAGAGAACGGAGCCGACGATATAGGCGGCCGTGATGATGCTGTTTTCCATTGTTCCGGTCCCTTGCGTCACGACTTCTGGAACATGGCGAGCATCCGGCGCGTCACCGCGAAGCCGCCAAAGATGTTGATCGACGCCAGCAGGACCGACAGCCCGGCGAGCCAGGCGACCGCGCTCACATCCGATCCGATCTGCAGGAGTGCGCCGAGGATCACGATGGACGAGATCGCGTTCGTCACCGCCATCAGCGGGGTGTGAAGCGCCGCCGTCACGTTCCAGATCACCTGGTAGCCGACGAAGCAGGCCAGCACGAACACCACGAAATGCTGCATGAAGGAGGCCGGTGCCACGGCGCCGACCAGAAGGGCCACGGCAGCGCCGCCGATCAGCGCGCCCGTCTGGAACTTGTTCTTCGCCGCGGCCTTTTCCGCCGCGATCTTCGCCTTTTCCTCTGCGCTCATCTCGGGCGCCTTGGGCTTGGCCGCCGCGATGGCCTTGGTCTTCGGGGGCGGTGGCGGGAAGGTCACCGCACCGTCGAAAGCGGCGGTCGCGCCACGGATCACGTCGTCTTCCATGTTGATGGTGATCTGGCCGTCCTTTTCGGGCGTCAGGTCATCCATCATGTGGCGGATGTTCGTGGCGTAGAGCGTGGAGGATTGCGTCGCCATGCGGCTGGGGAAATCGGTGTAGCCGACGACCTTCACGCCGTTGGCGCTTTCCACGATCTCTCCCGCGACGGTCAGGTCGCAGTTGCCGCCGCGTTCGGCCGCGAGGTCGACGATGACGGAACCCGGCTTCATCGCCGCGACCATGTCTTCAAGCCAGAGCTTCGGCGCCGGGCGGCCGGGGATGAGGGCTGTCGTGATGACGATGTCCACTTCGGGCGCGAGTTCGCGGAATTTCTCCAGCTGCTTCTCCCGGAATTCGGGGCTGGACGGGGCGGCGTAGCCACCCGTCTCGGCGCCATCGGTCTGCTCTTCGTCGAAATCGAGGAAGACGAACTCCGCACCCATCGATTCGATCTGCTCGGCCACTTCGGGGCGCACGTCGAAAGCCATCGTGATCGCGCCGAGCGACGTCGCCGTGCCGATCGCGGCAAGGCCCGCGACCCCTGCGCCGACCACCAGGACCCTGGCCGGTGGCACCTTGCCCGCCGCCGTGATCTGCCCGGTGAAGAACCGGCCGAACTGGTTGCCCGCCTCGATCACGGCGCGATAGCCCGCGATGTTCGCCATCGAGGACAGCGCGTCCATCTTCTGCGCGCGGGAGATGCGCGGGACCATGTCCATCGCGATGACGTTGGTGCCCTTGTCGGCGAGGGTCTTGAGCGCCTCCTCGTTCTGGCCGGGCCAGAAGAAGGAGATGATCGTCTGGTCCTTGCGGGCGTAGCCGATTTCCTTCTCGGTCGGCCCGTTGACCTTCACGATGATGTCGGCGGCCTTCCAGAGCGCGGCGGGGGTCTTGATGACCTTCACGCCAGCGGCTTCGTAGTCCGCGTCCGAGAAACGGGCGGCTTCGCCCGCACCGGCCTGGACGACGATCTCGTAGCCGAGCTTCTGCAACTGTTGCGCGCTTTGCGGCGTGAGCGCGACGCGTGCCTCGCCCGATGCCGTTTCCTTCGGTGCGCCGATCTTCATGGGGATGTCTCCTCGCGGATTGGCTGTTTCCTCGGGCTTGCATGTGCCCGTGCTGTATACTATTGGATACCGAGGCGGACGCCCGGCGTTCGATTGACACCTCATATCCGTGTCTTTGCTGCGGTGCAAAGGCACACTGTCGCATTTCAGGGTGATGCGACATTTTCTTTCGTCAACACGGTCGGTCGCGCCCGGTATCGAACCCTCGGGTTGCGTTGGCGGAATCACTTCGAACCTGCTACTGGTTGTGGCATGACCGCGCAGGACCGCAACATATCCACCGATCGGCGCCCGATCCGCCAACTCGACGATGCCCAGGCGAACCGGATCGCCGCGGGAGAGGTCGTCGAACGCCCCGCTTCCGTGATCAAGGAACTCGTCGAGAACGCGCTCGATGCAGATGCGCAGCGGATCGACATCGCCTTCGCCGGAGGCGGCAAGACGGTGATCCGGGTGACGGACGATGGCCAGGGCATCCCGGCGGAGGAACTGCCGCTCGCGCTCTCGCGCCACGCGACCTCCAAGCTCGATGGCGAAGACTTGCTCAACGTCGCCTTCTTCGGTTTCCGGGGTGAGGCGCTGCCGTCCATCGGCGCGGTCGCACGTCTCACGATCACCTCCCGCGCGGCGGGTGCGGGCGAGGCACACGCGATCACCGCGACGAGCGGCGCGATCGGGCCGGTAAGGCCCGCGGCGCTTTCGCGCGGAACCGTCGTTGAAGTGAGGGACCTGTTTCACGCGACGCCGGCGCGGCTCAAGTTCCTGCGTTCCGACCGTGCCGAAGTGCAGGCGATAAACGACATGGTGAAGCGCCTCGCGATGGCCGCGCCGGCGGTCGCCTTCACGCTTCGCGACGTCTCCGATGGCGGCGAGGGCCGCGTCACCTTCCGGGCGGAGTCACAGCGGGGCGATCCGTTCGATGCCCGCACCGCGCGCCTTTCGGAGATCATCGGGCGGGAGTTCACCGAAAACGCCGTGCCACTCGACGCAGAGCGTGACGGGGTGCGCCTCGGCGGGCTCGCGGGCCTGCCGACCTACTCACGCGGCGCAGCCGTCGCGCAGTTCCTGTTCGTCAATGGCCGACCGGTTCGGGACAAGCTCCTGA
>JBMYPI010000002.1:0-25475 GCA_049600155.1 Rubricella sp. | reverse complement strand
TATTCCGATTTCCTGAGCCGGGATCGGCATCCGGCGGCGGTGCTCTTCATTGACTGCCCGCCGGAGCGGGTGGACGTGAACGTCCATCCAGCGAAAGCGGAAGTGCGGTTCCGGGAGCCGGGAATCGTGCGCGGGCTGGTCTATTCCGGTTTGCAGCATGCGCTGGCGCAGGCCGGGCACCGTGCCTCCACGACCGTGGGCGCTGCGATGCTGGGTGCCGCGCGACAGGAGCAGGCCGAACCGCGCATCTACCAGGCGCCCGAGCGAACGCTCTACCAATACGCATTCAGGGCGCAGGCACCGGGCGGGTTCGCCGAAACGCCCGAAGCGTGGTCGTCCGCCCGCGCCGAACCTGTCGTGGAGGAGTTGCCAGGGCAGGAGACCCATGGCGATCTCCCGCTCGGCCTCGCTCGAGCGCAGTTGCACGAGAATTACATCGTCGCCCAGACGGCCGACGGGATGGTCATCGTCGATGCCCACGCGGCCCATGAACGCCTCGTCTACGAGCGGATGAAGCGCCAGGTTGCCGAGCGCGGTGTCGCCGCGCAGGCGCTTCTGATCCCCGAAATCGTCGATCTTTCGGAGGATGACCGTGCGCTCCTGATGGAGGTCGCGGCCGATCTCTCGCGGGTGGGATTGGGGATCGAACCCTTCGGCCCCGGTTCCGTCGCGATCCGGGAAACCCCTGCGATCCTCGGCTCGGTGAAGGCCGAAGCACTCCTGCGCGACGTGATCGACGAATTGCGCGACAACGGCGAGGCCCGAGCCGTGACCGAACGGATCGACGCGATCCTCAGCCGGATGGCCTGCCACGGCTCTGTGAGGACGGGGCGGCGTCTGGGCGCGGAGGAGATGAACGCGCTTCTGCGGGAGATGGAAGCGACGCCCCACTCCGGCCAGTGCAACCACGGTCGGCCGACCTATGTCGAGCTGAAGCTGAAGGACATCGAGCGACTCTTCGGTCGGTCCTGACAAGGGTTTGGTATACAAAGGTATTTCTTCACGGTGCGGCCAATATGCCGCTGCCAAAGTGAAATACATGCGCTAGGTGTGGTCCCTGAGGCCGACGGAGAAGCCAATGGACCCGCGCGTCATACCCGATCATCCGCAACGTTACGCATTGGCGAACGAACTTCACGCCCGCCCCTTTCCGGAAATCCGGGCGCCCTGCAGGGCGGTGCACCTCGCGATCATGTCCGAGGCGGGGGCCGACCGGAATCCGGAAGAGGATCGCGCGCATCTTCTCGCCCTGCTCGATCGGTATGGCGCCCAGCACCCGCACCCGGAGGCCAACCATTACTCGGGTTCGCTCGGCACCGCCCACCTCAAGTGGGAGCGGCACACGGAATTCGTGACCTACACGCTCTTTGCCGAGGGTGTCGCCGATACGCCGTTCGACGGGTCGACGCTGAAGATGTTTCCCGACGAGTGGTTGGCCTCGGCGCCCGGGCGCGTGCTCACATCGGCACTCGTCCGCGTCGAGGTTCGTGACGACCTCGACGCCGCCACGCAGGAGTTGCGCAACGGCCTCGCCAAGTTCTTCGCGCCCGAAAGCCTCGCGGTGGCGCGGGTCGTCGATGATTCCGCCCTCGTCGTGTCCGATTTCCGCATCCACGAACATGGTCAGATACGCTTCCTCGCGCTCGTGCGACCGGAAGTGGGGCCGCGCCGCATCGGTCGGATCGTGCAGAGGCTCCTCGAGATCGAGACATACAAGGCCGCGTCCATGCTGACGCTGCCCGTCGCCCGCCACGTCGCCGCGCGGGTCAACGACCTCGATCGGGAACTGTCGAGCCTCGTCCGCCAAATGGCCGACAAGGCCGGCGAGGATGGCGCGACGCTGGAGCGGCTCCTCGAAATGAGCGCCGATCTCGAAGCGCTCTCGGCCAATTCCGCCTTCCGGTTCGGCGCGGGCGGTGCCTATGAGGCGATCCTGAACCAACGGATCGAAGTGCTGCGGGAACAGCGCGCCGCGGGGCGCCAGACCTTCGGTGAGTTCATGATGCGGCGATACGAACCGGCGATGCGGACCTGCCGGAGCGCGGAACGGCGTTTGCGTGAGTTGTCGGCCCGCACCGAACGCGCCGCGAACCTCCTGCGCACGCGCGTCGATGTGGGTCTCGCGCAGCAGAACAGGACGCTTCTGGAAAGCATGGACAGGCGGGCGGCCCTGCAGCTTCGCCTGCAGGAAACGGTCGAAGGGCTCTCCGTCGTCGCGATCAGCTACTATGCCGTGAGCCTCGCAGGCTACCTGCTCGCGCCCGCGGGCACGGCCTTCGGGCTGTCGAAGGAGGCGGTCATCGCGCTCGTGACCGTCCCGACGATCCTTGTCGTCTGGAGTTTCGTGCGGCGGATCCGCCGGGGTCTCAACAAGAGGCGCGGGGGCTGACCCCGCACCTCCCTTCCGTATCAGAAGCGGCGATCCAGCCGATCCTCTCGCCAGTCGATCCTGTCCTCGACGCGATCGCGCCGGCCGTTGTCCACCCGCCGGTCGATCCTGTTCTCGATCCGGTCCAGACGATCCTCCGCCCGATCGAGCCGTTCACGCGGGGAGGGTGCGCAGCCCTCGCCAAAGGCGCAGATCACCTCCCGGTCGCGGCGATCCTCGCGCCGGTCGACGCGATCCTCGATCCTGTCGAGGGGGCCGTTGTCGACCTGCCGGTCGATGCGGTTCTCGATCCGGTCGAATCGATCTTCGATCCTGTCGAGCGCCTGTGCGCTTGCGGGGGATGCGCTGAGAATGGAGAGTGTTGCGACCATCATCAGGACGCCGCCAAGGGCCAGAGATATGCGCGGTGCGAGGGGAACCATGATCCGTCCTCCTTGAAGGGTTGCGATACACCCTTCACGCAGGCGTTCCCGGAATCCGTCGCGCCGATCTCAGAAATCGTCCTTGCGCCTGCGGATCTCGGCGAAGACATCGGCGTCGGAGGCACCCTCCATGCCGATCGCGGCCTTTACCTCCGGCAGGTGTGCCCGCAGGAACGGATTCGTCGCCTTCTCGTCGCCGAGGGTGGACGGGACAGTCGGGCGGCCGAGAAGACGCAACTGGCGAATGGTCTCGGCGCGTTTTCCAAGCGCCTCGTTCCCCGGTTCTATCGTCAGCGCGAAGGCCGCGTTTTTCTCGGTATACTCGTGGCCTGAAAGAATCTGCATGTCGTCGGGCATGTCGAGGAATTGCGAAAGGCTCTTCCACATCATCTCGGGCGTCCCCTCGAAGATTCGACCGCAGCCAAGCGCCATGAGGCTGTCGGCGGTGGCGACCATGCCCGCACCGTCGAAGGCATAGGCGATATGCCCGACGGTATGGCCCGAAACGTCGAGAATACGCGCGGTGCTCTCACCGACGGAGATCGTGTCGCCGGGAACGACCTCCCGGTCGAGCGCCGGAAGCCGCCCGGCGTCCGCCTGCGCGCCAACGACCATCGAGCCGTATTCCTCGCGCAGTTTCTCCACGCCGTCGACGTGATCCCAATGATGATGGGTGAGAAGGATCATGTCGGGACTCCAGCCCGTCCGCTCGACAGCCGTGATGATCGCGTCCGCATCGGGCGCATCGACAAGAGCGACGGTCCCCGTCCGGGTGTCGCGCAGGAGAAAGGCATAGTTGTCCGACAGGCAGGGTATCGTTTCCAGTTCGAGCGGCATGGCGCGAAGGGCCTCCTTGAGCTAGGGTCCGGGCGATGGGCCAACCCCGCATCGCACCGGGACGGAAATGCACCTCGATGTCGTCGACCTGAAAGCCTTCTACTATCGAACGTCGCTCGGCCGATGGGTGCAGGGCACGCTGCAGAAGAAGCTAAGGGCGATCTGGCCGGACGTGAAGGGCAGGCGGCTGGAAGGCTTCGGTTTCGCCGCGCCCTTTCTCAGGCCCTTCCTCGGCGAAGCGGAGCGTGTGATGAGCCTCATGCCGGCCGAGCAGGGGGTGATGGCATGGCCGGCGGGCGCGCCGAATCTTTCTGCGCTGGTCGAGGAAACGCGCTGGCCGATCGACACAGCGAGCATCGATCGCCTCATCGTCGCGCATGGCCTGGAAACCTGCGAAAGCCCCTCGGCGCTTCTGGAGGAAATCTGGCGGGTTCTCGATCCCAACGGTCGCGTCATCTTCATCGTGCCGAACCGGACGGGCACTTGGGCGCGGCGCGACGTTACGCCGTTCGGCTATGGCCGCCCCTATTCCTTCGGTCAACTCGACAGGCAGTTGCGGAAGCATTCCTTCGAGCCCTTGCGCCATGATGGTGCGCTCTACGCGCCGCCGGGATACGGAAAGGCGGGGATGCGGCTTGCCGGGTCCGTCGAGGCCCTGGGTCAACGGTTCGATCCCCAGCGGCTGGCGGGTGTCCTGATCGTCGAAGCCAGGCGGGCGCCTCAGGCGCGGCCACAGGGTACGGCCGATGTGCGCCGTTCCGCCCTGGATCTTCTGGGCGATCTGGCGTCCCCCGCGCCGAAACCGGCCACGCCGATCCGGGGAATCGGCCGACTGATCGCACCATCTCGTGCCAAGCGGTGAGATCTGCTCTCGCGGTGGATGCTGAAAGCGGGGGACCAAAGCGTCGCACCGCCGTCTGAATGAGGCGTAAGACCATGTTTCTATTGTATAAATGAATAAATCGGAACCGCCCGCGCGTCTATTGTCAGCCGTAGGTGTGTCTGCTATCACCCGGCCAAATTCCGAAAGAGGCCCCGTTCCGGGGCTTGGATCTACACGGCCCGTCGTCTGGCACGGGCCCGGGACGAAGGTGGAGAATCCGTGGCCGCAACAGCCTCTGTCGTATCGGGTGTCGCGGGTCGTTACGCGACCGCCCTTTTCGAGATCGCCAAGGACGCCGGGACCGTGGACGCGGTCGAAGCGGATCTCGGCGCACTCCAGTCCGCTCTCGATCAAAGCGCCGAACTGCGCGACCTGATCTCCTCCCCGGTCTACAGCCGGGACGAGCAGTCCGCCGCGATGACCGCCATCGCCGCGAAGATGGGTCTCGGCGAACTCGTGGTGAACACGGTCAGGCTGATGGCCTCGAAGCGTCGTCTCCCGGCGCTGCCCGGCATGATCGCAGGCGTCCGCGCGCTCGCGGCGCAGGATCGCGGGGAGGTCACGGCCGAAGTCACGACCGCCCGTCCCATGACCGACGCCCAGGCGGGCGCGCTGAAGGCTGCGCTCAAGAAGGCCGTCGGCTCCGATGTTTCTCTCAATACGACCGTCGATGAAGGGCTCATCGGCGGTCTCGTCGTAAAAGTCGGGTCGCAGATGGTGGATACGTCGATCCGCACGCGTCTCGCGTCCCTGCAAAACGCCATGAAAGAGGTCCGTTAAGATGAGCATTCAGGCGGCAGAAATCTCTGCAATCCTCAAGGAGCAGATCAAGAACTTCGGCCAGGATGCCGAGGTCGCCGAGGTGGGCCGCGTGCTCTCCGTCGGTGACGGGATCGCTCGCGTGCATGGTCTCGACAACGTCCAGGCCGGCGAGATGGTCGAGTTTCCGGGCGGCATCCGCGGGAT
Source organism: Rubricella sp. (assembly GCA_049600155.1). Classification (GTDB taxonomy): domain Bacteria; phylum Pseudomonadota; class Alphaproteobacteria; order Rhodobacterales; family Rhodobacteraceae; genus Rubricella. The sequence goes on along the minus strand of JBMYPI010000002.1, from coordinate 19,978 downwards.
GGCGCTGAACCTCGAAGTCGACAACGTCGGCGTCGTGATCTTCGGCTCCGATGCCTCGATCAAGGAAGGCGACACGGTCAAGCGCACGAAGTCGATCGTGGACGTGCCTGTCGGCAAGGGCCTTCTGGGCCGCGTCGTCGACGCGCTCGGCAACCCGCTCGACGGCAAGGGCCCGATCGACGCATCGGAGCGCCGTGTTGCAGATGTGAAGGCGCCCGGCATCATCCCCCGCAAGTCCGTGCACGAGCCGATGGCGACCGGCCTGAAGGCCGTCGATGCGCTGATCCCGATCGGCCGTGGCCAGCGCGAGCTGATCATCGGCGACCGCCAGACGGGCAAGACGGCGGTCGCGCTCGACGCCGTTCTGAACCAGAAATCTTACAACGACGCCGCGGGCGACGACGAAAGCAAGAAGCTCTACTGCGTCTACATCGCTGTTGGCCAGAAGCGCTCCACCGTTGCCCAGCTCGTGAAGAAACTCGAAGAAACGGGCGCGATGGACTATTCCATCGTCGTGGCTGCAACCGCATCCGATCCCGCGCCGATGCAGTATCTCGCACCCTACTCCGCCACCGCCATGGCCGAGTTCTTCCGCGACAACGGCATGCACGCGCTGGCGATCTACGACGACCTTTCCAAGCAGGCCGTCGCCTACCGCCAGATGTCCCTGCTGCTCCGCCGCCCGCCGGGCCGCGAAGCGTATCCGGGTGACGTCTTCTACCTTCACTCCCGCCTGCTGGAGCGTTCGGCGAAGCTGAACGAGGACAATGGCGCGGGTTCTCTGACGGCGCTCCCGATCATCGAGACCCAGGGCGGCGACGTGTCGGCGTTCATCCCGACCAACGTGATCTCCATCACCGACGGTCAGATCTTCCTCGAGACCGAACTGTTCTACCAGGGCATCCGCCCCGCCGTGAACACCGGTCTCTCGGTCAGCCGCGTCGGTTCGTCCGCGCAGACCAAGGCGATGAAATCCGTTGCCGGCTCGATCAAGCTGGAGCTTGCGCAATATCGCGAGATGGCGGCCTTCGCCCAGTTCGGGTCCGACCTCGACGCCGCGACGCAGCGCCTCCTGAACCGCGGCGCGCGCCTGACCGAGCTTCTCAAGCAGGCGCAATACTCGCCGCTGACGAACGCCGAGCAGGTCTGCGTGATCTATGCAGGCACCCACGGCTATCTCGACAAGCTGCCGGTCTCGAAGGTGAAGGCGTTCGAAAACGGGCTCTTGTCGCATCTGCGGTCCAGCCACCAGGCGCTTCTCGACGATATCCGCGACAATGACCGCAAGGTCTCTGGTGAGCTCGAGGAAAAGATCAAGTCCGCGATCGACGAGTTCGCCCAGAGCTTCGCGTGATCCGGTAACAAGGTAGGGGAGCAAGGCATATGCCGAGCCTCAAGGACCTGAAGAACCGGATCGACAGCGTCAAGTCGACCCGGAAAATCACCAAGGCGATGCAGATGGTCGCCGCAGCAAAACTGCGCCGTGCGCAGGAAGCGGCGGAGGCCGCGCGCCCCTACGCCGAGCGTATGGAGGCCGTGCTCTCCAACCTCGCGAAGGGTGCCGCCAATTCGCCGACAGCACCGAAGCTCCTGACGGGCACCGGCAAGGATGACGTTCAGCTTCTGATCGTCGCCACGGCCGAGCGCGGCCTGTGCGGAGGCTTCAACTCCTCCATCGTGAAGCTTGCCAGGACGCATATCGAGCGGCTGCGCGGCGAGGGAAAGACGGTCAAGATCATCACGGTCGGCAAGAAGGGCCGCGAGCAGCTTCGCCGCGACTATGCCGATCTGTTCGTCGGTCATGTCGACCTGTCCGACGTGAAACGCATCGGCTACGACAACGCGGCCGATATTGCGCGTGACGTCCTGACCCGCTTCGAGGCTGACGAGTTCGATGTCGCAACGCTGTTCTTCGCACGGTTCCAGTCGGTCATCGCGCAACAGCCGACGGCGCAGCAGATCATCCCCGCCAAGTTCGAGGACGAGGGCGAAGAACAGGCGTCCGTCCAGTATGACTACGAGCCGGACGAGGAGGGCATCCTCGCCGATCTCCTGCCGCGCTCCGTCGCGACGCAGATCTTCACCGCGCTTCTGGAAAACGCCGCGTCCGAACAGGGCGCTCGGATGTCCGCGATGGACAACGCGACGCGGAACGCGGGCGAGATGATCGACAAGCTGACGATCGAGTTCAACCGGACCCGTCAGGCCGTCATCACCAACGAACTTATCGAGATCATTTCGGGCGCCGAGGCGCTCTGAACCTAACGGAGACGAAACATGGCACAGACCGGCAAGATTACCCAGGTCATCGGCGCCGTTGTCGACGTTCAGTTCGACGGCCATCTTCCGGCGATCCTGAACGCGCTGGAGACCGATAACAACGGCAACCGCCTCGTACTCGAGGTCGCGCAGCACCTCGGCGAAAACACCGTCCGCACGATCGCGATGGACTCCACCGAGGGCCTCGTGCGCGGTCAGGAAGTCAAGGACACCGGCGACAACATCAAGGTTCCCGTGGGTGACGCCACCCTCGGCCGGATCATGAACGTCGTCGGCGACCCGGTGGACGAAAAGGGCCCCGTCGAGGCGTCCGAGTATCGCCCGATCCACGCGGAGGCGCCCGACTTCGCGTCCCAGTCGACCGAGTCCGAGATCCTCGTCACCGGCATCAAGGTGATCGACCTTCTCGCGCCCTACTCCAAGGGCGGCAAGATCGGCCTGTTCGGCGGCGCGGGTGTGGGCAAGACGGTTCTCATCCAGGAGCTCATCAACAACATCGCGAAGGTGCACTCGGGCTACTCCGTGTTCGCCGGCGTGGGTGAGCGCACCCGTGAGGGGAACGATCTCTACTACGAATTCATCGAATCCGGCGTCATCGACGCCGAGGATCTGACCAAGTCCAAGGTGGCGCTGGTCTACGGCCAGATGAACGAGCCGCCGGGCGCGCGTGCCCGCGTCGCGCTGACCGGCCTCACGATGGCCGAGCAGTTCCGCGACTCTTCCGGCACCGACGTTCTGTTCTTCGTGGACAACATCTTCCGCTTCACGCAGGCGGGTTCGGAGGTGTCGGCGCTTCTCGGCCGTATCCCCTCGGCAGTGGGCTATCAGCCGACGCTCGCGACCGACATGGGCGCGCTGCAGGAACGGATCACCTCAACGAAGAACGGCTCGATCACCTCGGTGCAGGCGATCTACGTTCCCGCGGACGACCTTACCGACCCGGCGCCGGCAACCTCCTTCGCGCACCTCGATGCGACGACGGTTCTCAGCCGCGCGATTTCGGAGCTCGGCATCTATCCGGCGGTCGACCCGCTCGACTCCACCTCGCGGATCCTCGATCCGCAGATCGTGGGTGAAGAGCACTACCAGGTCGCCCGTGATGTGCAGGGTATCCTCCAGCGCTACAAGTCGCTGCAGGACATCATCGCGATCCTGGGGATGGACGAACTGTCGGAAGAGGACAAGCTGACCGTGGCCCGCGCCCGGAAGATTCAGCGCTTCCTGTCCCAGCCGTTCGACGTGGCCGAAGTGTTCACCGGCTCGCCGGGTGTGCAGGTTCCGCTCGAAACCACCATCGACAGCTTCAAGCGCGTCGTCGAGGGCGAGTTCGACCACCTGCCGGAAGCGGCGTTCTACATGGTCGGCGGCATCGACGAAGTGATCGCGAAGGCCGAGAAGATGGCGGCAGAGGCCGCGTAAGGAGGGCCTCATGGCCGATACCATGCAGTTCGACCTCGTCAGCCCCGAACGGATGCTCGACAGTCGCGAGGTGACCTCCGTTCAGATCCCCGGCATGGACGGGGATCTGACGGCGATGCCGAACCACGCGCCCTTCCTCACCACGCTGCGCCCCGGCGTCGTCACGGTGAAGGGCGATGGCGGTGAGGCTGAATACGTCGTGACGGGCGGCTTCGCCGACGTGACGCCCGAAGGCGTCGCGGTCCTCGCCGAGCGGGCGATGCCCAGGGCGGACGCGACGGCCGAGGACATCGCGGCGCTCATCGAGCGGGCGGAGGAAGATCTCGAGAACGCCAGCGCCGAGAACAAGCTGATCGTCGCGCAGCGTGTCCGCGATCTGAAGCTTCTGGCAGACAGCATCGCCTGAGCAACGAGACGTCGGAAAGGCACATGATCGGGCCCCGTCGTTCGCACGGCGGGGCCCTATTCGTTCCAGAGGATGACATCCGCCCTTCCATCGCCCGGTGAAAGCCGTTCCGGGCATGCTGACAGAACATGAGCGAGCCCCGCTTCCGTTCGCGTCCGGTTGATGACGACGGCGCCATCGCGATTCCACCCGGCTTCGGCCCTGTCCGGGGGCTGTGTCCCTTCCGATATCCTGATGCGGAGGCCGGGATCGGTCGTCGCAACGCCATCGCCGCAATAATCCGCGCGAACCAGACGGACGCAGGCAAGATGCCGATCGAGGGCCTGGGCTGTGCCGTCCCACGGCGCGAACCCGCGCTCGACGCACTTGAACGGCGCACCGCCCTCGCAGGCGACGGTGAAACCTTCCGGCGCCCATGCTCCGTCTCCGGTCCAATGGCCGACGATGACGTGGGCGTAGGCGCTTTCCTCGCCACAGATCGGTGCACCTCCGGGGGTCGTCACGCGAACGAGTCCGCCCTCGCCCTCCCCCATGACGACGAGCCGTGGATCGGACCGCGCGAGTGCGAGCGCGGGGTTGCCCTCGACCGGGCCATCCGCCCATGCAGCGGATGCGGTTGCCAACAGCGCGAAAGCGGCTCGCAAGAGCCGATCAGTTGTCCGGCAGGAACGTGTAGGTCGCAAGTTCAGGGCCGTTGTTGAGCCAGCCACCCCCCGAGACATTGCGCTTCTTCTCGGGTTCGTCCTCTGCCATGACCGCTCCGGCGGATGTCAGGATGAATGCGCCAAGCAGCACGGCGATCGCTTTCTTCATGGTCGGTCTCTCCTCTTGTTCTCGATATCGCGGATCGCGCGACGGAGAACATGCTAGGCAAGGATCGTGTTGCCACGGTCGCGGGTTGCATGATTCTGTCTTTTCAGGCTTCGAAAGAGGCCATTCGACTGTTCACGGCGGACCGCCCGCTGGCTGAAAGGCATCGAAAACGCGCCGAATGCGTGCAGCGGTCGACGGGTGGGCCGATTCGGGGTTCGGGCGGGATCCGCTATCGTGTGCGGTCACGGCGCGGAAGCGAAGCGAAGGGAGCGAACCGATGCTGAAACTGTCGAGCAGCTTCATCGGCATCGACAGCGGCGAGCGCACGCTCTTCGATCATTTCGTCGAGGAAACGCCGATGTGGGCCGGTGACGGGCGGCGCGAAGCGGTCGCCGAGATCACCTTCTCCGAACGTTTCCTGAAGCCCCCGGCGATCACCGTCTCCGTCGCGATGATCGACTGCGACAAGGCCACGAACCTGAGGCTCGACATCCATGCCCGCAACGTGACCGAGACCGGCGCGTCCCTTGTCGCCGTGACATGGGACGATACACGGATCGCCCGGCTGAGGCTCCATTGGCAGGCGATCGGCCCCTTGACCGATCCCGACGACTACTGGGACGTGTGACGACGGCGTCAATGCGTGGGGTAGAATGCCTCGTAGATCGGGCCGAGCGTTTCCTCGCCGAAGAGGGAACTCACGGATGTTCCCATGGAGATGTTGAGGATAGCCTGTGCCAGAAGGGGCGCGACAGGCACGACACGGATGTTCTTCGTGTCCAGAACGCCTTGAGGCTGCTCGATCGAGTCCGTGACGACGAGCGTCTTCAGAACCGATCCACGAATGCGCTCGACGGCCGGGCCGGACAGGACGCCATGCGAAATATAGGCATGCACTTCCTTGGCGCCCTCGTCCTTGAGAAGGCCCGCTGCCTTCACCAGCGTGCCGGCGGTATCGCAGATATCGTCGACGATGATGCAGATGCGGTCCTTGACCTCGCCGATGACGGTCATTTCCTCGATCACACCCGGCTTGGAGCGCCGCTTGTCGACGATCGCGAGGCCCGCGCCGATCCGTTTGGCCAGCTCTCGCGCCCGCGCCACGCCGCCGACATCGGGGGAGACGACCGTGACGTCGTCCAGCTTCTTGAAGTTGTGCTTTATGTCCAGCGCGAAGACGGGCGCCGCGTAGAGGTTGTCGACCGGGATATCGAAGAAGCCCTGGATCTGGCCCGCGTGCAGATCCATCGTCAGGACGCGATCGATGCCCGCTTCGGTGATGAGGTTGGCGACGAGCTTGGCGCTGATCGGCGTGCGGGCCGACGTCCGGCGGTCCTGCCGCGCATAGCCGAAATACGGGATAACCGCGGTGATCCGCTGCGCGGAAGAGCGCCGCAGCGCGTCCGCCATGATCAGCAGTTCCATCAGGTTGTCGTTCGCCGGATTGGAGGTGGACTGGACGATGAACATGTCCTCGTCACGCACGTTGTCATAGACCTCGACGAAGATTTCCTTGTCGTTGAACCGCTCGACGCGCGCGTTCACGAGGCTTACGGGATTGCCCCGGTAGACCGTCATCCGGCGGGCGATGGCTTCTGCCAGCCGCCGGTTGGAGTTGCCGGAGATCAGCTTGAGGTTCAGGTCGGGTTTCATGGGAAAGCGTCCTCGGAACGGGCGAGCGAAGATGAGCGCTGCCTTAGCACCTGACCGCCCCCTTGCAAAGACCGGGCACCGGGCCATGATGCCACAAGCCTGAACCGGAGGACCCCCATGGCCCAGATCGATTATTACCTCTTTCCGCTTTCCCCGTTCACATACTTTGCGGGCATGGAACTCGAGGAGATTGCCGGAAAGCACAAGGCGAACATCACCTACAAGCCCTTCAACCTGATGGAGGTATTCTCCAAGACGGGCGGAACGCCCCTTCCCGAACGCCACGAGAGCCGCAAGCGCTACCGGTTGCAGGAACTGGAACGCATCGCACGGCGGCGTGGCCTTCCCATCAACCCCCAGCCGCTCCACTGGCCGACCAATCCCGTGCCGGCCTCCTGCGTGATCATCTCAGCCCAGGCGAAGGGCGGGGGCAATCTGGGCCTTCTGTGCCACTCGATCCTGCGCGCCTGCTGGGCGGACGAGGAAGACATCGCCGATGACACGACGTTGAAATCGCTCCTCGAACACGCCGGGTTCGATCCGGCCATCGCGGACAACGCGCTCGTGGAAAGTGTCTCGACCTACGAGAAGAACACACAGGACGCGATCGACGCGCATGTCTTCGGCGCGCCCAGCTACGTCATCGACGACCAGGTCTTCTGGGGGCAGGATCGCCTCGCCTATCTCGACGACTACCTCGCCCACCGGAAGTGATCCTCGGCGGCGTTGAAACAGGGCTGCTGGAGCAGGGCGAAGCGGGGCCACGGCTCCTCCTTTCGCATTGCTCCCTCGCCCATTCGGGCGCATGGAAGCCGCTTCTCGCGGCCCTTCCGCCCGTGCGCGCGGCGGCTCCGGATCTGCCCGGCCATGGCCGGACGGAACGGGACCGGGCACGCACTGCCGAACGTCAGGGTGCGGATGCGCTTCTGGCTCTGCTCGACGGCGAACCGTCCCATCTGATCGGCCACAGTTTCGGGGCGCGCGTCGCCCTGCGCGCCGCGCTCGACCGGCCAGACGCGGTGCTGTCGCTCACCCTCGTCGAGCCGATGATGTTCCATCTACTCGATGATGCAGGCGATCCGCTCTTCGATGAGGAATGGGAGGCATCGGTCGAATGGGGGCGTGCCCTGGAGGCGGGGAACTCCGACACCGCCGCGCGCCTCTTCCTCGCACTCTGGGGCAACGGAGAGCGCTGGGAGGATATCCCTCCGCGCCAGCAGGGCTACATCAAGCGCTGCATGCCCCACGTCTTCGAGGCGGGGCCGGAGGTGATGGGCCATCCGCCGGGGCAGATCACGCTCGATGAAATCGCTGCCCTCACGCCGCCCCTCACCCTGATCGGTGGCGGGCTGAGCCGCCCGGGGGCGCTTGCCATCATGCGGCTGATCGAAGAGGCATCAGGCGCGCCGCTCTACATCGTGGAGGAGGCCGGTCACATGGTGCCGATCACCCATCCCGAAGCCTGTGCTGCCGTTCTCGCTCCTGTCCTCAGCCGCCCTTCATCGCGTTGAGGAAAGCGGAGATTTCCTCCCCGGTTGTCGACCAGTTGGTGACGAGGCGGCAGGAGAGCGGCTCATCCCCGGGGCCGTCGAGCGATTGGTCGAACGGCCACAGATAGTATTTCGCACCGGCATCCATCAGCCTGCGATGCACCACCCTGGGGAAGCGCGCGAAGACCTCGTTGCCGTCGCGCGGGTGGACCAGCGACCCCCCCGGCAGGGCGTCGATCGCGCCCGCGAGCGCCTTCGCCATCGCGTTCGCGTTCGCGGCGAGGGTGAGCCACAGCCCATCCTCCAGAGAGGCTTCCATCTGTGCGCTCAGGTAGCGGTGCTTCGAAAAGAGATGCGCGCCGCGTTTGCGCCGAAGCTCGAACTCCCACGCCAGTGAGGGATCGAACAGGACGACGGCCTCCACCCCGAGGCAACCGTTCTTGGTCCCTCCAAGGGAAAGCGCCGTCACCCCCGCCCCCGTCGTGAGCGCAGCCGGCGAGACATCGAGCCCCGCCACGGCATTGGCGAAACGCGCGCCATCCATATGGAAGGGCAGACCGTGTTCCGAGGCGATGGCCGCAAGCGCGGCAACCTCGTCGGGGGTATAGGCCGTCCCGGCCTCGGTCAGGTTCGTGATCGATACCGCGCCCGGCTGCTGGGCATGCACGAAGCCTTTCGGTGTCGCCTCGATCGCCGCACGCAGTGTTTCCGGTGCGATCTTCCCATGGTCGCCGGGTAGAAGGTGCAGCTTGGCGCCATGGGTGAAGAATTCCGGCGCGCCGCACTCGTCCTGCTCCAGATGCGATTCCTCATGGCAATACACCCGGGCCCAGGGCGGGCACAGGCATGCCAGTGAAATCACGTTCGCGGCGGTTCCGGTGGCGACGAGAAACACCTCGGCCTCCGGGGCTTCGAACTGCTCCCGTACGAGCGCACGGACACGATCCATCGCTGGCTCGGCACCATAGGAAGGCTCGTAGCCGGAATTCGCGCGCAGGACAGCGGTCATGATCTCGGGTGCGGCCGGCCCCGCGTTGTCGGATGCAAAATTCATTCGGTATCCTCGGCGGCAAGATCGTCGATCAGATGATCCTGGAAATCGGCTTCTTCGACCTCGTATTCCGGAACGACGCGGTTGGCGACGGAATGGCCCGCCTCGACGACGCTTTCGGCCCTTCCTGTCAGGAGCGGATGCCATGACGGCAATCCGCGCCCTTCCTGCAACCGGCGATAGGCGCAGGTGGATGGCATCCACGAGGCGATCCGATCGATATTCTCGGGTGTGATGACGACGCAGTCCTTCACCATTTGCTTGCGCAGCGGATAGTTCCCGCAGCGCGCTGTCCCGCAGTCGAGAAGGCGGCAGGCGATATCGGTGTAATGCACCTTCCCCGTCTCCTCGTCCTCCAGCTTCACGAGGCAGCATTTCCCGCACCCGTCGCAAAGGGCTTCCCACTCCCTCTTGGTGAGGTCGTCGAGCGGCAGGGTCCAGAAATCGGGGCGAAGGTCCGTGGTCATCACCCCGACCTAAACCGAACGGCACGGTTTGCGCCAGACCGCCTCTTCCCGGTTCGGGAAAAACTTCCGCCGGAGGTGTCGCCGCGGCGGGGTCAGCGGGAGGTGAGCAGCGCGCGCGCTTCCTCGACATCCTTCTGCATCTGCTCGATCAGCGGTTCGATCCCGTCGAACCGGAGCTCCGGCCTCTGATAGGCGACGAGCGCGACCGACAGATCCGCGCCATAGAGATCCCCCTCGAAGTCGAGCAGGAATACCTCGAGATTCGGCGGGTTGTCCCCGAAGGTGGGGCGCGAGCCGAGGGACGCGCAGCCGAGATGCCGCCCCGCATGGGGGCCGTCGAGCACATCGACAACCACGGCATAGACGCCGAAAGCTGGCAGGTGCAGCCCTTCCATCGGTATGTTCGCCGTCGGGAAGCCAAGCTCGCGTCCGCGCTTGAAGCCGTGCTCGACCCGCCCTTCGATCCGGTGAAGATGGCCCAGCATCGCCGCCGCATCCGCCGGTCGCCCGTCAGACAGCGCCTTGCGGATCGCCGAGCTGGAGACCGCGCCGCTCTCACCATGAAGAAGCTCGGCAACCGTCACCTCGAACCCGAGCCTGCGACCCTCTTCCATCAGCGTCTCGGCCGTGCCTGCACGACCCTTCCCGAAGCAGAAATCGGCGCCGACGACGACATGCCCGATCCCAAGGCCGCGATGGAGAACGTCCTCGCAGAACGCGCGTGGTGAAAGACCGGCGAGCGCGCGGTCGAAGGGCACCTCGAAGAGCCGTTCGACCCCCAGCTTCGCAAGCCGGTGCATGCGCGCTTCGGCGTTCATCAGCCGAAAGGGCGGCGCATCGGGCGAGAAGACCTGCCGGGGATGGGGTTCGAAGGTGACGATGCCGAGCGGGCCCCGCCCGCGGGCCATGTCGATCACCGATTGATGGCCGAGATGGACACCATCGAAATTCCCCATGGCGACGGATGCGCCACGGGCGGCATTGGGAACCGGATATTCGCGAAAGACCTGCATTCCACCCCGGGCGGGCCGGGTGGCGCCCCGGCCTTCAGTCGAACTTTCTGGACGGGGCGAGGACGAGAGCCTCCCCCTTCAGGACGACCGTATCGCCCACAGCCGCCTTGCAATCAAGCGTGACGCGCCGCCTGGCGTGGTCGATCGCCGCGACGGTCACGGTCGCTTCCACGGTGTCGCCGGGGCGGACCGGGGCCAGGAATTTCAACGATTGGCCGAGATAGACCGTCCCGTGGCCCGGAAGCTGCTCCCCGATCACGGCGGAGATCAGGCCCGCGGTCAGCATGCCGTGCGCTATGCACCCTCCGAAGATCGTCTGCTGCGCGTACTCCTCGTCGAGATGGACGGGGTTCCGATCCGTCGACAGCTCGGCGAACATCTCGATCTCGCGCGTCGTGATCCTCTTGGCGACCGATCGGCTGAGGCCGACTTCGAGATCCTCGATAACGATCGTGCCGCGTTCCACGTTTCCGCCTGCATCGAACATCGCGCAACTCCTTCTGCTGCGCCGCGACATAGCGCGGCGAGAACGGTTGGGCAAGAAAATTGCGTCACGGGCTCGAATGTGATGCGAAAATGTCGCGGAGGTTACCGCAGCATCTCCACCGCATAGCGCGGGCTGATCCTGGCATCGTCCGTGAAGCGTCGAAGCGCGGCTTCGTCGATCCGGCCGGTCGGCATGGTGTCCTCACGCGCGAGGCCCCCCGCGATGAAGAGCGTGTCGAGCCCTTCTCCGATCCCGCCCGCGATGTCCGTGGCAATCCCGTCGCCGATACAGAGGATGCGTGACGAATCGACCTCCTCCCCTCTCGCCTCGGTCAGCACGGTGCGAGCGAGGTCGTAGATGGGAGCGTGCGGCTTTCCGAAATAGCGCGCGTCGCCACCCGCTTCTTCGTAGGCCCGGGCGATGCCGCCCGCGCACCAGATCCGCTTGTCGCCGCGATCGACGAAGATGTCGGGATTGGCGCAGAGCATCTTCAGCCCTTCGTTCACGCCGTAGAGGATTTCGCGGCGGTAATCGTCGGGCGTCTCGGTTTCATCATTGAACGGGCCAGTGCAGACGATGCCCTCGGCCTCTTCCAGGGGAACGGTCGTCACGCCATGTCCGGGATAGCGGATATCGAGCCGCTCGAAGAACGCCACGTCCCGCTCCGGTCCCAGATGCCAGACCTTCCTGCCGAACAGGCCGGAGGCAAGGGCCGCGAGCGCGGCGTCCCCGGAACTCGCGATGCCATGGTATATCTCGCCGGGCACGCCCATGCCGGCGAGCTGCTCGGCCACACCTTCTTTCGGCTTCGGCGAATTCGTCAGAAGGATCACCGATCCCCCATCCGCGACGAAGCTCCTAAGGGCGGCCACCGCCTCGGGGAAGGGTTCGATCCCGTTATGCAGGCAACCCCACAGGTCGCAATAAAGCGCGTCGTACTGGCCCGCGATGTCGGCGAGCGATTCGATCCGTTGTGTCATGATGTCCTTCAGAATGCATCGAGCCGCGTGATCTCGAATCCGCGGGCCTGCAGAAGAGCGGGAAGACCGGCCTCCCCGGGCAGATGAAGCGCGCCGGCAGCGACGAAGAGGTCGTCATGCTGGGCGAGCCGGGCCTCGATCTCCTCGATCCAGGCGCGGTTGCGCGTATCGAGCAAGGCCGCCTCGGTCGTGGCGAGCGTCTCTTCGGCCTCGGCGCCCATTTCACGCTCGGTCAGGTAGGTTCCGATTTCCCAGATCATCCGCGGGTTCTCCTCGCGCCAGAGCGTCACGGAGGTGACCAGCGATGCCGCAGCATAGGGCGCCGTCGCGATCGCGAAGCGGAGCTGGGCGATCTGATCCTCCGCTGGCGCACCGAGGAAGATGTCGAGCGTCTCTGCGGCGGGCTCGAGCGCGGCGACGGGAATGCCCGCTTCGAGTGCCCGTTGCTCGATCCGGACATCGAGGGAAAGGCCCCCCGTCGCCTGCGCCATCGCCTCGCAGGCCGGGATCGCAAGCATCAATGCCGCAAAACCGGGCCGCAGCATCGCGGCCGCTTCCTGGGGCATTCCCAGCGGCTGAACCGATTGAACGAGCTGGTTCCATTCCTTCGGGGACAACTCATCGCGCAGGCTGGTTCCGTCGAAGCGCATGACGAGGCCCGGATCCGTCGCGAAGCGTGCCTGAACATCCGCCTGATCCTGCATCGTCGCCTCGACCATCAGGAGATCGGCCTCAAGAAGACGCGCCTCCATCGCATCGGACAGGGAAGCCCGCGCATCGCTGACGTGGATCGTGCCGAACAGCGTCACCCGATCCTCGCCGCGCACGGCCTCGAAGGCGATGCCACGACCGAAGGGCAGGGCGCCGATCGTGGCTTCCATCGCGGCGATCTCGCTTTCGGGGATCATCGTGCGAAGATCCTCGCCGACACACTGCGCCTGAGCGGCGGTTGCACCTGCGGCGATGATGATGGAGAAGAGGGCGGCCCTGAGCATCCTTGCGTCCTTTCCTTGTCCCGCTCCCTTCTATCGCCGGGACGGCCTGCCGAAAAGGCAGGAAGGTTCCTTGACACGGTCAACTCGCCTCTCTATCTCCGCGCCGTTAGCACTCGACGGCGGTGAGTGCTAGCACGCAACCGACCGCCGAAAAGACCGTGTTGAAATCAAGGGAGAGACCGATGGATTTCACCCCGCTTCATGACCGCGTGCTGGTCCGTCGCATCGAGTCCGACGAAAAGACCGCAGGCGGCCTGATCATCCCCGACTCCGCCAAGGAGAAGCCGGCAGAAGGCGAGATCATCGCCGTTGGCGCAGGCGCCCGGGACGAGGACGGCGAGCGCATCGCGATGGACGTCAAGGCCGGTGACAAGATCCTCTTCGGCAAGTGGTCCGGCACCGAGATCAAGCTGAACGGTGAAGACCTGCTCATCATGAAGGAAAGCGACATCCTCGGGATCATCGGCTGATCCGGGACGATCGCACCTTCTGACCGAACTCTCACAAAAGGAACCGAACAATGGCTGCCAAGGACGTCAAGTTCGATACCGATGCCCGCAACCGCATGCTCAAGGGCGTCAACACGCTCGCGAACGCGGTCCGCGTGACCCTCGGCCCCAAGGGCCGCAATGTTGTGCTCGACAAATCCTTCGGTGCACCGCGCATCACGAAGGATGGTGTCTCCGTCGCCAAGGAAATCGAACTGGAAGACAAGTTCGAGAACATGGGCGCGCAGATGGTGAAGGAAGTCGCTTCCCGCACCAACGACACCGCGGGTGACGGCACCACCACCGCGACCGTTCTCGCCCAGGCGATCGTCACGGAAGGCATGAAATCCGTTGCCGCCGGCATGAACCCGATGGACCTCAAGCGCGGCATCGACATGGCCGTCTCCAAGGTCGTCGAGGCGATCAAGGCCGCGTCCCGCGAGGTGAAGGACAGCGACGAGGTCGCGCAGGTCGGCACCATCTCCGCGAACGGTGAGGCCGAGATCGGCCGCCAGATCGCCGACGCGATGCAGAAGGTCGGCAATGACGGCGTGATCACCGTCGAAGAGAACAAGGGCCTCGAAACCGAGACCGAAGTCGTGGAAGGCATGCAGTTCGACCGCGGCTACCTCTCCCCCTACTTCATCACCAATGCCGACAAGATGGTGGCCGAACTCGAGGACGCAGTGATCCTGCTCCACGAGAAGAAGCTCTCCTCGCTCCAGCCGATGGTGCCGCTGCTCGAAGCGGTGATCCAGTCCGGCAAGCCGCTCCTCATCATCGCGGAAGACGTGGACGGCGAAGCGCTCGCCACCCTCGTGGTGAACAAGCTGCGCGGCGGCCTGAAGATCGCAGCCGTCAAGGCACCGGGCTTCGGCGATCGCCGCAAGGCCATGCTGCAGGACATCGCGATCCTCACGGGCGGTCAGGTCATCTCCGAAGACCTCGGCATGAAGCTCGAGAACGTGACGATGGACATGCTCGGCACCGCCAAGCGCATCTCCATTACCAAGGACGAGACGACGATCGTCGATGGTGCCGGCGAGAAGGCCGAGATCGAGGCACGCGTCGCCCAGATCAAGCAGCAGATCGAAGAAACCACTTCGGACTACGATCGTGAGAAGCTGCAGGAGCGTCTGGCCAAGCTCGCTGGCGGCGTCGCGGTGATCCGCGTCGGCGGTGCGACCGAGGTCGAGGTGAAGGAGCGCAAGGACCGCGTCGATGACGCGCTCAACGCGACCCGCGCCGCCGTCCAGGAAGGCGTCGTTGTCGGGGGTGGTGTCGCCCTCGTGCAGGGTGGCAAGGCGCTCGAAGGTGTGACCGGCGCGAATGCCGATCAGAACGCCGGTATCGCGATCGTTCGCCGCGCGCTCGAGGCGCCGCTGCGCCAGATCGCCGAGAACGCGGGCGTCGACGGCGCCGTCGTTGCCGGCAAGGTGCGTGAGTCCGATGACACGTCCTTCGGCTTCAACGCCCAGACCGAGGAATATGGCGACATGTTCAAGTTCGGCGTGATCGACCCCGCGAAGGTCGTCCGCACCGCGCTCGAGGATGCGGCCTCCGTCGCCGGCCTGCTGATCACCACCGAAGCGATGGTGGCGGACAAGCCGCAGAAGGAAGGCGCAGCTCCCGCAATGCCCGACATGGGCGGCATGGGCGGCATGATGTAAGCCAGCCTTCAGGCGCTAGAATTGAGGGGTCGCCTTAGGGCGGCCCCTTTGCGTTTTCGACTGTGGTGGGCACTATCAGCATCAGGGGACTGCGTCCTATATCGTTAGACACGCGATCACAGCATCAGGAGGCGCGGTGTCGTCCGTGAGTATCTCCATCGCCTCGACTCCAGAGGAGATCGCGGGCGCGGCTGCAATTGACACGGCGGTGCTCGGTGGAAATGCGCGGGCGGCGTATATCCGGTCCGTTGCGGAGCGGAGTGGTCTGCGGATTGCCGCCGTGGAGGGCGCGTTGCAGGGATTTGCCTGTCTCGACGATCGCTACTTTTTCGGCAAACCCTTTGTCTCGCTCCTCGTAGTGGCACCTGAAGCACGCCGCCGGGGTATCGGCGCCAGCCTGCTCGCCGCTTGTGCCCAAGCCACGCCCGATGTCTGGACCTCCACCAACAGGTCCAACGGACCAATGCGCGCTCTGCTCGACGCGGCGGGCTGGCGCTATTGCGGAGAGGTCAGCGGTCTCGATGAGGGCGATCCCGAGCGGTTTTACCGGGCGCCCGGACCAGGCTTGGACGGTTGTCCTGCACCTTGATATGATCGTGCGTCCCGCCGCAATCGGCGCTTCCGCGGGGCGAGGCGATGGAGACCGCGTGAAACGCCCTACGAACCCGATGCCGGACGATGTTCGCGACGCCCTCGAGGCGCGCGGGCTGATGGATCGCTACGCCCTGCGCCCCTGGTATCAGCGCAACGATTATCTGGGCTGGATCGCGCGGGCCAAGCGGGCGGAGACCCGGGCAAGGCGGCTCGATCAGATGCTCGACGAGCTGGAGGAAGGCACGGTCTACATGAAGATGGCGTGGCGCCCAAAGGCCTAGACCTGCGTGCAGACCGCTCCGCAACAGACGTCGGAAGCGCCTGCCCTAGCCCTTCAGAGGATAGCGGTCCGCCTCCTCGAACACGTCGATCACCCGTGCACCCGCCCTGATCCGCGCGCCATGCTCGACCCCTGCCGGAATGTTGTAGCTGTCACCCGGCCGGTAAACGCGTGTATCGCCCCCGATGGTGAGTTCGATCTCTCCCTCGATCACCGTGCCCCATTGCGCGCCGTGGGCATGGGGAGGAAGGTCCATGTCCTTGAGGAACGAGAAGAACACGACGAGCGCCGAGCCCGACTTCACGGCCGATGTGCGCACGACATCTTCGGGAAAGGGCACATCGAGTCCGGGCAGCGCTTCGATGCAATCGGGAAGAGGCATCGGACATCCTTTCGGTTTCGGATCGGCAGGTCATGATCCCCGCGCGCCGCACCTTCCGCAAGAGCGATGCCCGCGTTGCGGGAATCGCCAAGCTGTGAGAGCGTGATTGCTCGTGATCCACGAACCTTTTCCCCGAGAAAGGAGGTGTATCATGCGTCATGTCGATTTCCTGCCCTCCCTCGTTCTTGCCGCTGCCCTTTCTGCCGCGCAGCCCCTTGCGTCGCAGAGCGTCGACATCCTCCATGCGGTGCCCCCCGGGCCTGTCGGGGAAGGGGAGGAGCTCTCCGCCGCCCAGGCCGGATGGCGAACCGACCCCCGTTTCCCAAATGCGGAATTCCGCAACTTCAGCAACGGCCAGATCGCTCGCCCCACGGTGGATGCGCTCGATCCGTCCGGCGAGGAAATCGAGCTTCGGCTGACCGGGATCTATCTGGAGGAACAGAGAGATCGGCGGGAGGACCTCTATTTCGTGCTCACGGTCATCGCCGGTGACGGTGTCACGAGAAGCATGGTGACCCCGGTCTGGGACGGGCTCGACGAGGGTGTCCTCTACCGCCGGAATTACCTGGTCTTCCGGGGCGACCCCCACACGGAGCTGGAAGTTACCGCCATGCTCTTCGATGAGGAGGGCCGCACGGCGGACAACCTCGCCGACATCGTCAAGGTGATCGGCGTCGCGGCGGATGTCGTGACCTTCGTCGCGAGCGGCGGAACGGTGACGAAGGTCGTTTCGGGATCGCTGAAGGTCATTCCCTACATCCTCGGGGAGATCGGCGATATCGGCGATGACGACTATTACGGGAGCGATACCCTTTCCTGGGAAGGCGACGCCGCCATCACGCCAGGAAGTTTCGAAATGCGTTTCTACGAGCCTGACGAAGGCTTCGGCGATCGGGGTCACGATGTGCGCGTGACGTTCGAGATCAGGCCCTATGTGCCCGATCCGCCGGACGGTCCGCCCGATGACGGCATTCCCGAATGCGATCCGAGGCTGAGATGCGAGGTGAAATAGCGTGAAACCGGTTCGACCCCCTATCCAGCCGGGCCCTTTCCGCCCCGGCCTCGGCGGCCTGTTGATGCTTCTGTTCTTCCTTGCCAGCCCCCTCGCCGCACAGGAGAACGACAGCCGGTTCGCAATCGGTCAGGACCGGTTCCTCGCAGGCATGACGGCGATCCTCGTCGATGAGGATGTCGACGACGCCTTCATCGCCGCCGAGTATGCCCGTGTCGCCCGGCCGGTTGCCGGTTCGGTTCACATCGCCGGGCGCACGATCGAGATCGACGGCGAAACGGGTGCCGATCTTTACGTTGCGGGCCAGACCATCGATATCCGCCGTGCCGTGCAGGGGGACGCGACCCTGGCGGGCTACGAGATCAACGTCACCGCGCCGGTCGGCGGCGATCTCAGAGCGGGGGCGGCGCGGCTCGCCATGACGGCGGATGTCTCCGGAAGCGCCACCATCGCAGCGGAGACGCTGTTCCTCGATGGAACGATCGCAGGCGACATGGCGATCGCCGCACGCGCGGTATCGTTCGGCCCCGGCGCGAGGATCGAAGGCAATCTGCGCCTCTACGAATCCGTTCCTGGCGAGACGACGATCCCTGCGGACGTGATCCCGGAGGCACGCATCACCCGGATCGAGATCGACCGGTTCGAACGGGAGGAGGGGCCCGTCATCAATCCGGCGATGATCGTGCGCACTGTCGTTCTCGGAACGCTTGCCGGCATTCTTTTCACGGGCCTTGTCGCGACCATCGCCATCGCGATGGCGCCCGAGACGATCGCCGGTTGGCGGCGTGCCGCGCTCGCGCGACCGGGCTCGACCATCCTGACGGGGTTCGCTGCCCTTGCCCTTCTGATCGGCGGTGGCCTTCTCTTCGGCGCGACCATCGTCGGCATTCTGATCATGCCGTTCCTGTTCCTCGTGGCAGGCTTGCTGGCCTATCTCGGTTACGTTCTGGGTGCCTATATCCTCGGCGTCGGCATCTGGATGGCTTTCGGCCGGGAAGAGCCCGGCACGCTGCCACTGAAGTTCGCGCTGGCCTGCCTCGGTGCGCTGGTCGTGGCGTTGACGCTCGTGATCCCCCTTCTGGGGTGGCTTTTCACGCTCGGCATCACCGTGCTGGGCGTCGGTGCGATGACCGCGCGGCTGATGGCCGGGGCGTTCGCGCGAGAACGGGGCGTCTGACCGGATGGCGGGGACGCGCAAGCCGGGCTAGTCTCGGCCCATGCGCCTGTTGCTTCTCGTCGCGATCGTGATGGTCGCCTTTGCCGCGAACTCCCTGCTGACCCGTCTCGCACTGGCCGACGGCGCGATCGGACCGTCCACATTCGCCGCGATCCGAACCGGATCCGGGGCGGCCGCGCTGGTGCTTCTGGTCGCGCTGCGGTCTGGCTCGTCCATCCGCCTTGCGCCCGACCCGTTCGGCGCTGCCGCCCTGTTCCTCTACATGGCGGGGTTTTCCTTCGCCTATGTCACACTCGGCGCGGCGGCTGGTGCGCTGATCCTGTTCGGTGGCGTGCAACTCACGATGTTCGCCGGGGCGCTCCTTGCGCGTGAGGCTATCCCGCCGCGGCGGTGGGCCGGTGCCGCGATCGCGATGGCGGGGCTCGGGGTTCTGCTGATCCCCGGCGCCGGTCGCCCCGATGTGGCTGGCGTCGTGCTGATGTGCGCTGCGGCAGTGGGTTGGGGCGTCTATTCGCTGCTGGGGCGTGGCGCGCGCGATCCGCTCGCGCTGACGGCGCGGAACTTCGCCTGGGCCACCCCGGCAGCCCTCGCGCTTCCGCTTCTCCTGCCCGATGCCGCCGAAGCGACGACCCCGGGCGTCGCGCTCGCGCTTGCCTCCGGCGTCGTGGCCTCCGCGATGGGTTACGCTCTCTGGTATGCGGTGCTGCCACGCCTTGCTGCGACGCGGGCGGCAGTCGCCCAGCTTTCGGTGCCGATCATCGCCGCGCTGCTCGCCTGGCCCGCGCTCGGGGAGGTGCCCGATCTCCGTTTCGCGCTCTCCGCGGCGCTGGTCCTCGGCGGGATCGCGATCTCTTTGCGAAGGTAGCGCTTGCCTCTCGGGGCGCTCTCGGCGATGTCCTCTCGATGGCAGAGACGCTCGATATCAGACTTTCCGGCGCGTCGGTCCTCGTGGATCGCGTATTCCGTCGCGAGCCGGTCACGATCGGCGATGGATTTCTGGGTGGCGATGGTGGCCGGGAGGTCGATCTGACGGGCTATCTCGTCCTGCCGGGTATCGTCGATGTGCACGGGGATGGTTTCGAGCGGCATCTCGCGCCGCGGCGCGGTGCGGCCCTCGACAAGGCCGAGGCGCTGTTCCATGTCGAAGCCGAGCTGGCCGCGAACGGCATCACGACCGCGTGTCTGGCCCAATTCTGGAGCTGGGAGGGCGGTATGCGCGGCCCGGATTTCGCGGCCGCCGTTGCGCGCGCCGTGGCCTCCCATCGCGGTCTTGTCGACTTGCGGCTGCAACTTCGGGTCGAGACCAGCCTCACCGACGATT
>JBMYPI010000001.1:0-44111 GCA_049600155.1 Rubricella sp. | reverse complement strand
GCTCAATCCGCCCGGCAGGGGATACCTGGAAATCTGCGAATACCTCGCCGGGCGGCTCGGCTCCCGCGGGTTCGATACGACGCTCGTCCGGGCAGAGGGCGCGCCGGGCGATTCCGACCGTTTCCCGCGCTGGAACATGATCGCCCGCAGGGAAGGCGGCCGCCATGGTCCCTGTGTCCATTTCAACGGTCATCACGACGTGGTGGAGGTCGGCCAGGGCTGGACGGTCGATCCCTTCGGCGGGGAGGTTCGTGATGGGCGTGTCTACGGACGAGGCGCCTGCGACATGAAAGGCGGTATTGGCGCGAGTGTCGTCGCGGCGGAAGCCTTCGTCGACCTTTTCCCCGATTTCGCCGGCGCGGTGGAGATCAGCGCAACGGCGGACGAGGAATCGGGGGGGTATGGCGGCGTGGCCTATCTTGCCGAGAAGGGCTATTTCAGCCCCGGCCGCGTTGATCACGTCATCATTCCCGAGCCGCTGCACAAGGATCGGATCTGCCTCGGCCATCGCGGCGTCTGGTGGGCGGAGATCGAGGCGCACGGCCATATTGCCCATGGATCGATGCCGTTTCTCGGCGAGTGCGCGGTGCGCCATCTCGGCGCCGTTCTGGCCGAGATGGAGGAGAGCTATTTCCCCGAACTGGCCCGTCGGAGCACGGCCCTGCCGGTCATCCCCGAAGGCGCGCGGCATCCCACGCTCAACATCAACGCCATCCACGGTGGCGAGCCCGAGCAGGACGAGGATTACACCGGCCTTCCCTCGCCCTGCGTGCCCGACCGCGCCCGCATGGTGATCGACCGGCGCTTCCTTTCCGAGGAACCGCTCGACACGGTGAAGGAGGAGTTCCGCGCCATGCTCGACCGCGCCGCCGCCCGTCGCGGTGACTTCACCTACACGCTACGGGACATCTTCGAGGTGCAGCCGACCATGACCGAACCGGATGCGCCGATCGTCACGGCGATCGGCGACGCGATCCGCGACGTTCTGGGAAGGGAGGCCGAACACGTCGCCTCCCCCGGCACCTATGACCAGAAACACATCGACAGGATCGGGCTGCTGAAGAACTGCGTCGCCTACGGCCCCGGCGTGCTCGACCTCGCCCACCAGCCCGACGAATGGATCGGCATCGATGACATGGTGGACAGCGCGAAGGTCATGGGCCACGCTCTGCATCGACTGCTGATCGCGCCCTGAAGGAGACATGCGATGAGACTGGCCGCAACGACCGCCACCGTCCTTCTTGCCACCACGGCTTTCGCCCACGCCCAGGCCCGTACCGACATCACCATCGGCATGGTGCTGGAGCCGCCATCCCTCGATCCCACGGCGGAGGCCGCCGCGGCTGTGGACGAGGTCGTCTACGCCAACGTGATGGAAGGGCTGACGCGCTTCGCTCCCGACGGGTCGATCCAACCCGGACTGGCCCGTGCCTGGTATGCCTCCGCAGACGGGACGGAGTACACGTTCCTTCTCGCCGACGGTGTAACGTTCCATGACGGAACGAGCTTCGAGGCATCCGATGTCGTCTTCACGCTGGAACGCGCGATGGCGGAGGATTCGACGAATGCCCAGAAGGGTCTCTTCGCCAATATCGAGAGCGTCGAGGCGTTGAACGATCTCGTCGTGCGCATCACGCTCGGCCAGCCCGATGGCAGCCTGCCCTTCAACCTCGCCTGGGGCGACGCCGTGATCGTCGCGCCCGAAAGCGCCGGCACTCTGGCGACCAACCCGGTCGGCACCGGCCCGTTCGTTTTCAGCGAATGGCGGCAGGGCGACAGCGTCACCATCACCCGCAACGATGCCTATTGGGGCGAGCCCGTCGCGCTGGAGGAGGCGACGTTCCGATTCATCTCCGATCCCACGGCGGCCTTCGCGGCGATGATGACCGGAGAGGTCGACGCCTTCCCCAATTTCCCGGCGCCCGAGAGCCTCGCGCAATTCGCGGTGGATGACCGGTTCCGCGTCATCGTGGGCTCGACGGAAGGGGAGACGATCCTCGCCATGAACCACACCCAGCCGCCATTCGACGATGTGCGCGTCCGGCAGGCCGTGGCCCACGCGATCAACCGGCAGGACATCATCGACGGGGCGATGTTCGGATACGGAACGCCCATCGGCACCCATTTCGCCCCGCACAATCCCGCCTATATCGACCTCACGGCCTTGAGCCCGCACAATCCGGTGCGAGCGCAGGAACTTCTGGAAGAGGCCGGATACCCCGACGGGTTCGAAACCGTGCTCCGTCTGCCCCCGCCCTCCTATGCCCGCCGCGGCGGGGAGATCGTCGCCGCCCAGCTCCGCGCAGTGGGGATCGAGGCGCGGATCGAGAACGTGGAATGGGCGCAGTGGCTCGAACAGGTCTTCCGCAATCGCGACTACGGCCTGACGATCGTCAGCCATACCGAGCCGATGGATATCGGGATCTACGCGCGCGACGACTACTATTTCGGCTACGAGTCCGAGGCGTTCGACGCGATCATGGAAGCACTTGGCGGGGAGACGGATCCTGGCGCCCGCGTCGCGCTGATGCAGGCCGCGCAGGAGCATATCGCGCGGGACTACGTGAACGCCTACCTGTTCCAGCTCGCCAAGACGGGCGTCGCCGATGCCCGGATCGAAGGGCTCTGGGCCAACTCGCCGACGCAGGCGAACGACCTTACGGCCGTTACCTGGCGGGAGTGAACACAGCCCGTCTTCCGGGGCGAGCCCGAATAGTTCCCCGACCGGACGGTCGAGAGATTGCATGGCGTCGGGCGCGACCATAGCCTCGCGCCATGCTTCGCTACCTCGGCATCCGGTTCCTTTCCCTGTTCGTCACGCTGATCGTGGCATCCATCATCGTTTTCACGGTGATGGAAATCGTTCCCGGCGATCCGGCGGCCCTGATGCTCGGGATCAATGCGCGACCCGACACGCTCGCGGCGCTTCGGGCGGAACTGGGTCTCGATGAGCCGGTTCTCGCGCGGTATCTCGACTGGGTCTCGGGGATGGCGCGCGGGGATTTCGGGATGTCGCTGACATATCGCGTTCCGGTCTCGGAACTGATCGCCGACAGGATCGCCGTTTCGCTGCCGCTCACGGCCTATGCGCTCGTCCTTGCGATCTTCGTGGGGTTCTCGGCCGGCATCGGCGCCGCAGCCGCCAGAGGCGGACCTCTGGACTGGGGCATCATCGGCGCGACCCAGCTCGGCATCGCCATTCCCAATTTCTGGTTCGCGATGATGCTCGTGTTCCTCTTCGCGATCTCGCTGGGCTGGTTCGGCGCGGGCGGTTTTCCGGGCTGGTCCGATCCCGTTGCCGCGTTCCGGGCCCTGACCCTGCCCGCACTCGCGCTGGCGCTTCCGCAGGCGGCGATCCTTGCCCGCGTGCTGCGCACCAGCCTGATCGAGACGCTCGACGAGGATTACATCCGGACCGCCCGCGCAAAGGGAGTCAGCCAGGCGGGAACACTGTGGAGGCATGCGTTGCGCAACGCATTGATCCCCGTTCTCACGATCATCGGGCTTCAGGTGAGCTTCCTGCTAGCCGGTGCGATCATCATCGAACAGGTCTTCGTTCTGCCGGGGCTCGGTCGGCTGATCCTTCAGGGTATCACGCAGCGCGATCTCATCGTCGTTCAATCGACGGTTATGATCCTGGTCTTCGCCCTGATCGTCATCACCTTCCTGGTCGATATCGCCTATGCGGTCATCGACCCGAGGCTTCGCAGATGAGGGCGAACCTCCTGATCGGATCCGGGCTGACAGCGGCCTTCCTGGCGATCGCCCTGCTGGGCCTCGTCTGGACACCGCACGATCCCGAGGCATTCAGCATCGGCTCCCGCTTCACGACGCCGAACGCCACCCATCTCCTGGGAACCGATCACCTCGGCCGCGATATCCTGAGCATGATCATGGTCGGCGCGCGAACGTCGCTTGCAGTGGCCTTCGCGGCCGTCGGGATCGGAATGGGGATCGGTGTTCCCCTGGGGCTCTGGGCCGCAGCACGGGAAGGCGGGTTCATCGACGAGGCGATCATGCGGACGAACGACCTCGTTTTCGCTTTTCCGTCTCTCCTGATCGCCATCATGATCGCGGCGCTCGCCGGTCCGGGCCTGATGAACGCCATCGTCGCCATAGGCATCTTCAACATTCCCGTCTTCGCCCGTGTGACGAGGGGCGCTGCGCTGAGCCTCTGGCGGCGGGAGTTCATCATGGCCGCGCGCCTCGCCGCGAAGAGCCGCGCCCGCATCAGCCTGGAACACATCCTGCCCAATCTCGGGGCGCTCCTGATCGTGCAGGGGACGATTCAGTTCTCGGTCGGCATCCTCGTCGAGGCCGCGCTGTCCTATGTCGGCATCGGCGCGCAACCCCCGACGCCGAGTTGGGGGCGCATGCTGGTCGATGTGCAGACGATGATGGGGATCGCGCCGCACATGGCCCTGTTCCCCGGCCTCGCCATCGTGCTCACAGTGCTGGGGCTGAATCTGCTCGGTGACGGTTTGCGGGACTGGTTCGATCCCCGGCGGGTTCGCGGATGACCCTCACCGTAAGGAATCTTTCGCTCCGGATCGGAAATCAGCCCATCCTGTCCGATGTCTCGCTCGACGTGGCGCGCGGAGAGATCCTCGGCCTCGTGGGCGAGAGCGGATCGGGCAAATCGCTGACCGCGCTTTCCCTCATGGGTCTTCTTCCCCGCGGAGGGATCGCCACGGGCAGCGCACGGCTGAACGAAACCGAGATCCTCAACCTGCCCGAACGTCGTATGCGATCACTGCGCGGCCGCGATATCGCAATGGTCTTCCAGGAACCGATGACCGCGCTGAACCCGCTCCAGACGATCGGCGATCAGGTTGCGGAGGTGGCGCGGATCCATGGCGTGCCCGGTGCGCGCCGCCTCGCCCTTGCGACGCTGGAGCGCGTCGGCCTGCCGCCGGACAGGTTTCCGCCGGGGCTCTACCCCCATCAGCTCTCCGGGGGTCAGCGCCAGAGGGTCGTGATCGCGATGGCGGTCATCCTGAGGCCGGCACTCGTCATCGCCGACGAACCGACAACGGCGCTCGACGTGACGACGCAGGCCGTGATCCTCGATCTGCTGGGGACACTCGTGCGGGAGGATGGCTCCGCCCTGATCCTCATCACCCACGACCTCGGGGTCGTCCATGCGGTGGCCGACCGCGTCGCCGTCATGCAGAACGGGCGTATCGTCGAAGAAAACGACACAAGGACGCTCTTCGCCGACCCGAAAGATCCCTATACCAGGCGACTCTTCGAGGCCTCCATCTACACCCCGGATCGTGCAGCGGGGAAGCTGGGGGAACCCTTCCTGGAGGCGCGCGATGTCCGGCGCACCTACCAAAGGCGGGCGGGCGCGCTCGCTTTCCGGCAGCTGGATCATGTCGCGGTGGACGACGTTTCCTTCACCCTGCACCGGGGCGAGAGCCTGGGCCTCGTGGGGGAGAGCGGATCGGGCAAATCCACGCTGGCCCGCGCCATCCTCGGGCTGGATCGCGTCGAGGCCGGGCGCATCACGCTCGATAAACAGCCCGTATCGCCGGGAATGGCGCCGGAGTTGCGCCGCCGGATGGGCGCCGTTTTCCAGGATCCCTATGGCAGCTTCAATCCCCGCCATCGGGTCGCGCGGCTCCTGTCAGAACCGTTCCACCTCTACCGAAAGCCGCTCGACAAGCAGGCCCGCCGGGCCCGGGTGGAACAGGCGCTCACCGAAGTGGGGCTGCCGCCCGACGCGGCGGACCGGCATATCCACGCGTTCTCCGGCGGTCAGCGGCAACGCATCGCCATCGCGCGGGCACTCATCACGCGCCCCGAAGTGATCGTGCTGGACGAAGCCGTGAGTGCGCTGGATGTCTCGATCCGCGCGACCATCCTCGATCTTCTGGCCGATCTCCAGGCCCGGCATGGCCTCAGCTACCTGTTCATCACGCACGATCTGTCTGTCGTGCGCTCGATCTGCGACAGGGTAGCAGTCATGAGAAATGGGCGGATCGTCGAGATGGAGGAGACCGGGCGCCTTTTCGACGCGCCACGTCACCCCTATACGAAGGCCCTCCTCTCGGCTGCCCCGCACCTGCCGGGGCCGGGGTGACGCCGCGCGTGCATCCGCCTATGGTCCAGCAATGACCGATGACCCGACCCCCGAAAACGCACCGCCGCGGCCGCCCACTGTCGCCATGCCGGCCATCTGGGCCCTGGCCTCGATCATGGTCGTGATCGAGGCGATGCTGTCCCTCTCGCCATATGGCCTGTCACCGCTGGATCGGAACACGGCCTATCTCCTGGGGGGGTTCTGGGCGCCGGTGCTCCGCGGTATCGAACCGGTCTACGCGATCCAGCCGGTGACGATGTTCGTGACCCATGCCTTCCTGCACGGTGGGCTCGGCCATCTGGCCCTGAACGTGACGGTTCTTCTGAGCCTTGGCCGGATTGTCGTGATGGGCGCCGGGCAGATCCGTGCCGTGCTGTTCTTCTTCCTGTGCGCGATCGGCGGCGCGGGGGCCTACGGCGCGCTCGCGGGGCCGGAGCTCATCCCGATGGTGGGCGCATCGGGCGCGGTTTTCGGTTTTGTCGCTGCGTGGAAGCGTTGGGAGATCGCCGTCCTCAGGCGGATGGGCGCATCGACACGGCCGGCCTGGCGGTTTCTCTTCTGGTTTCTCGCGATCAACGTCGCCCTGTCACTCGCGTTTCCCGCACTCGCGTGGCAGGCCCATGCCGGCGGTTTCGCGACGGGCTGGCTGTTCGCCCCGTTGATCCGCAGGACGACGCGGTTTGCATGAACGTGGGATCATCCCCATATCCGCCCGGAACGAGACAGGATACTACATGAGCGAAACGGATAAATTTCCCGGCTGGCACGGCACGACGATCGTTGCCGTACGAAAGGACGGCGCGGTCACGGTCGCCGGAGACGGCCAGGTTTCCCTGGGCCAGACCGTGATCAAGGGCTCCGCGCGGAAAGTCCGCCGTCTGTCTCCCGGCGGGCAGGATGTTGTGTGCGGTTTTGCGGGGTCCACTGCAGACGCGTTCACTCTTCTGGAACGGCTTGAGGCCAAGCTGGAGGCGACACCCGGCCAGCTTGCGAAAGCCTGCGTCGATCTCGCGAAGGACTGGCGAACGGACAAGTATCTCCGCAATCTCGAAGCGATGCTGATCGTCACGGACGGTCGCGACCTCTTCATCGTCACGGGTGCGGGTGACGTGCTCGAACCCGAACACCAGATCGCCGCCGTGGGATCGGGCGGGAACTACGCGCTCGCCGCCGCCCGTGCGCTCTACGACACCGATGCCGATGCCGAAACGATCGCCCGCCGGGCACTGGAGATCGCGGCCGAGATCTGCGTCTACACCAATGGCAACATGACCATCGAGACGATCGGCGGCTGACTCCCGCCTTTCACGGTTCCCCTGATACTTCCGCCGGAGGAATTCAAACTCCATGACCGACCTCACCCCCCGCGAAATCGTTTCCGAACTCGACCGGTTCATCATCGGACAAGGCAAGGCCAAACGCGCAGTTGCCGTCGCGCTGCGCAACCGCTGGCGGCGCCAGCGGCTCGATGCCGCGATGCAGGAAGAGGTCTACCCCAAGAATATCCTGATGATCGGGCCGACGGGCGTCGGCAAGACGGAGATCTCCCGCCGCCTCGCCAAGCTCGCGCGCGCGCCCTTCATCAAGGTCGAAGCGACGAAATTCACCGAAGTCGGCTATGTCGGCCGGGACGTCGAACAGATCATCCGCGATCTCGTCGACGCGGCCATCGTCATGGTGCGCGAGCACAAGCGCGAGGATGTGAAGGCCGCCGCGCATGAGGCCGCCGAGGAACGCGTAATCGAGGCACTGGCCGGTCAGGGCGCCCGTGACCAGACGCGCGACATGTTCCGCAAGCGGCTGCGCGCGGGCGAGCTCGACGGCACGATCATCGAGCTCGACGTCGCCGATACCGCGAACCCGATGCCGATGCTCGATCTGCCGGGGATGCAGGGCAACATGGGCATGGTCAATCTCGGCGACATCTTCGGAAAGGCCTTCTCCGGGCGAACGGTGCGCCGGAAGATGACCGTTTCCGAAAGCTACGAGATCCTGCTTCAGGAAGAAGCCGACAAGCTCGTCGACCAGGAAACCGTCAACAAGGACGCGCTGGCCGCCGTGGAAAACGCGGGTATCGTCTTTCTCGACGAGATCGACAAGCTCGCCAAGCCCGACAGCCGTGGCGGCGACGTCAGCCGCGAAGGCGTGCAGCGCGACCTTCTGCCCCTGATCGAGGGCACGACGGTGTCAACCAAGCATGGCCCGGTCAAGACGGATCATATCCTCTTCATCGCGTCGGGCGCGTTCCACGTCGCCAAGCCTTCCGACCTCCTGCCAGAACTGCAGGGGCGCCTGCCGATCCGCGTCGAGCTGGATGCGCTGACAGAGGGGGATTTCGTGCGGATCCTGACGGAGACGGACAACGCGCTGACCCGTCAATACACCGCACTTCTCGGCACCGAGGGCGTGGATGTCAGCTTCACCGACGACGGGATCGCCGCCCTTGCCCGGATCGCGGCGGACGTGAACGCGAGCGTGGAGAATATCGGCGCGCGGCGGCTCTACACCGTCATGGAGAAGGTATTCGAGGAACTGAGCTTCTCCGCTCCTGACAAGGGTGGAAGCGCGGTGACGGTGGATGCGGTCTATGTCGAGGAACGGCTCGGCGATCTGGCCCGTTCGGTGGATGTGAGCCGCTATGTCCTCTGACGGGGGTGCTGCCCCCATCCACCCCCGAAGTGTTTTCGGAACCATGAAGCCCGTCAGCGCTTCCGCCTGAGATAGACGTAGTAGGCGCCGGCGCCCCCATGGCTTCGGTGGGCGGGGGTTATCTGGAGGACAAACGGCCCAAGGGGTGCCTGCTTCAGCCATTGCGGAACCGCGTGTCGCAGGACACCGCGCCGTTCCGGCACATGATCGTGCACTCCGGTCCGACCCTTCCCCGTAATGACGAGAACAAGCCTCAGGCCTTCTGCATGGGCCCGCAGGATGAACCCGTTCAGCGCACCGTGCGCGCGTTCGGCCGTCATGCCGTGCAGATCGATCCGGGCATCCGGTTTCAGCCGCCCCCGGCGCATCTTGTCGAAAAGGCGCTTGTCCATCTGCGGGCTGGCCGGTGCGGTCTCCGTCGAGGGATCCGGGGCGAGGCTGAAGCTCGTGCCGGCACCGCTGCCGGGTGGGGAGGGCCGAACGATACGCGGCGGAGTGGTTTGCGGAGGTTTCGGAGCCGGGAGAGGCTTCTCGGATGGGCCGGTGTCACCTCTTGCCTCAGCCGGTTCGGGCTGCGTTCGCAAGGCGGTTCGTGCAACCTGGGACCACAACTCCCGCTCGGCATCGGTGAGGGTCCGGCCCTTTCTACGCCGGGCCACGATCATTCCCCTGTGAGGCGTGCAGCAGCGGCGCGGGGAAGAAGGGTCACGAGCCGCCCGGGTGTGCGCATCACACCGGCGATCTCCCCCGCCTCCCTGCCCGACCCGAAGAACAGATCGGCCCGCTGTGCGCCACGAATGGCCGCGCCGACATCCTGGGCGACGACGAGCGCGGCGAAGGGGCCCAGCGCCGTTTCCGTCTCCAGCCAGACAGGCGCGCCGAGGGGCGTGTAATCAGGATCCACCGCGATGGATCGCATCGCGGTGACCGGAACGCCGAGCGCACCGACGGGCCCCGCCTCCTCGGGCAGGTCTTCGACCACCCGGAAAAAGATGAAGGAAGGATTGTGGTGCAGTATGCGGCGACCATCATCCCCGTTTCCCGCGACCCAACGGCGAATGTTGGAGGCACTCGCCTGGTGTTCCGCGAAAAGGCCGAGTTCGACCATGTGGCGCCCGACGGAGCGATAGGGATGGCCGTTCCTGCCGCCATAGCCGATGCGCAGGACACTTCCGTCCTCCATCCGCAACCGGCCCGAGCCCTGCACCTGCAGGAAGAAGACATCCACCGGGTCCTCCAGCCAGGCCAGTTCTAGACCACGGCCCGCAAGCGCGCCCCCCTCGATCTCCGCCCTGGTCAGCCATGCGCCTCGAACGCCACGCCGTTCCGGCGGTAGGCGATAGATCGGCTCGTCGAAACGCCCCTGCCGCGTGCGGCTGGCGGCGAGTTCGGGCTCGTAATAGCCGGTGACGAGGGGTGGGTTGCCATCCTCGATCAGGACCGGGACGAAATGCTCCTCGAAAAAGGCGCGCGCATCGGTTGCCGACCGACCGGCATCGCAGAGCGTGCGCCATTCGTCCGCCTCGACAAGTGGCGACTCCGGTGCCGAACCGCAGGATCGAAGAAAGGTTTCCCGCGCAGCCTCGTGGCTGTCGGCAGACCATGCGGGAAGATCGTCGAAGGATAGTTGCGTGTGAGACGCCTCGGCGCTCGCCATGCCCCCGGCCATCAGGCCGAGTGCGAGAGCGGCGAGAAAGAGGCCGGCATCAGCCGCCCGTGCCGACCAGAAGCCAGTTCGGGTTCTCCGAGCCCATGACGCGCGAGAATGTCCAGACATCGACCTGTTTCTTGATCTCGTTGGGATCGCCTTCAACGACGTTACCATCGCTGTCGCGGACAACGGAGGTCATTTCGCCGACGAAGCGGATCGTGATATCGCCGACATTGTCGATATCGTCGAAGTTCGCCTCGCGCAGCTTGACCTCGCGAACGCCGACGAAGTTCGCCTCGACGGAGAGCCCCTGTTCCTCACGCGCCTCGACCGCCTGACGGAAGCCGGAATAGACATCCGGAGCGAGGAACTGTTCCAGCGTTTCGAGATCGCCGTTCTCGTAGGCCATCAGGATCATCTCGTAGGCTGATCGCGCACCGCCGAGGAACTCGGTGAGGTTGAAGGAGGGTTCGACCCGTTTCATCTGGATGAGCGCCTGGCCCGTCTCGCTGGCGGGATCGACATGCGCTGCGATGTCCTCATCCTCCCCGCCGCCCTCGATGACCTCGAAACCACGCTCCTCGGCTTCTTCGCGACGGCTGTTGCGAATTGAGTAATCCTCCGGATTCCCTTCGTAGCCCGTGCGCGTGCCAAGCAGCGAACGCAGCCTCAGAACGAGGAATATCGCAACACCGGCAAGCACTATGAGTTGGATCATCTGGGAATCCATATCGAATAACCTTCCAGGGCAGGCGCAGGGCGGTTTCGCTCCGCCTGTTCCTACTTATCTAGAGGGGGTGCGGGTTCAAGTCCATCGCAAGGCCCGCGAAAGGAGAAATGGATATGTGGCTGGTTCTCGCTCTGATCGCCGTGCCGTTGCTCGAAATCGCGCTGTTCATCCAGGTCGGCGGGCTGATCGGCCTGCTGCCGACGCTCGCGACGGTCGTGCTGACGGCCCTTCTGGGCGCCTACCTTCTGCGCCGGCAGGGAAGTGGCGAACTGGCGAAGCTTCGCCGAAGTCTCGACACCGGGGAGGACCCGACAGGGCCGATCGCGCATGGCGCACTCATCCTGGTGGCGGGTGTCGTTCTTCTGACGCCCGGCTTCTTCACCGACGCTGTCGGTTTCGCGCTTCTGGTGCCGGGGATACGCCAGGTGATCATCGCCTATCTGGCGAAGCGCATTCTCACACGGGCGGACATCCACGTTTCGGGTTTCGACCAACCCGGAGACTCCGGGAGGCCGGATATCATCGACGGTGACTACACCGTCGCGAACGATCCCGACGGTCCGCCGTCCGGCTGGACGCGCGGCGGCGACGACAGCCGCGGTTGAGCGCGCCGGGCCCGCCTGATAAGGGAAACGCGACCGCGAACATCAGGAAATCAGGAGACGTCAAATGGCCGATGAGACCGAAGGACAGAATGGCGCGGCGCCCGCTGCGGCCGCCGCTCAACAGCCCGTTCTGCCCAAGATGCAGATCCGGGCGCAGTATATCCGCGACATGTCGTTCGAGAACATCGCTTCCCAGAAGGGTTTCTCGTTGACGAAACAGCCCCAGATCCGTGTCTCCATCAACGTCGATGGCCGAAAGAAGGAGGATCTGCACGAGGTCATGATCAAGATGGAGGTCAAGGCCGAACAGGACGATCAGGCCGTCTTCCTGATGGAGATCGACTATGCGGGCCTCTTCTCGATCGAGAACGTGCCGGATAACCAGCTCCATCCCTTCATGATGATCGAATGCCCCCGGATGCTGTTCCCCTATGTTCGCCGGATCATCTCCGATGTAACCCGCGATGGTGGTTTCCCACCCGTGAACGTCGACAATATCGACTTCCTTTCGCTCTACCGGAACGAGCTCCTTCGCCGCCAGCAGGCCCAGCAGCAGCAGGCCCCGGCCGGCAATGCCTGAAGGCGCGACAATTACGGTGATTGACAGAACGGCGCCTTCGGGCGCCGTTTCGTCTACCAGAGGTTTTCCGCGCCGAGAGACTTCACGAATTCATCGTGACGCGCCTTCTCCTCATCGGAAAGACGCGATGGGAGAGGCCGCGGACGCCGGGGCGGAACCCAATCCGCCGCCGGCCCACGATCCCCGGCCCCCCGGCCACCATCGATGACCGAAAGCGCGAAGTCCGGCTGCCGGCCGCCGATCAGTTCGAGATAGACCTCCGCGAGGATTTCGGAATCGAGAAGGGCGCCGTGCTTCTCCCGCATGGAGTTGTCGACGCCGAAACGGCGGCAAAGCGCATCGAGGGAATTCTGCGCGCCGGGGAAGCGCTGGCGCGCGATCGCAAGGGTATCGATCGCCGTGTCATCGGGAAGGACGGGGTGGCCGGCCGCCCGCAATTCGTGATTGAGGAAAGCCATGTCGAAGCTGGCGTTGTGGATCACGAGTTTCGCGCCGGCGATGAATGTCAGGAACTCGGTCGCGATCTGGGAGAAAACGGGCTTGTCCGACAGGAAATCGCCGCTCAGCCCATGAACGGCGAAGGCCTCATCGGGCATGTCGCGTTCCGGATTGATATATTGGTGATAGGTCTTGCCCGTCGGGACATGGCCCGACAGCTCGACCGCCCCGATCTCGACGATGCGGTGGCCTTCGGCGGGCGAAAGGCCCGTCGTTTCCGTGTCGAGCACGATTTCACGCATTGTCGCCTCCGATCCGTTTCACGATGCGTCGAACGTCCCGCCGGGCATTGTCGAGGCCGAGGGAGGTATCGATCACATAATCCGCCCGTTTCCTTTTCTCACTGTCGGGAAGCTGACGTGCAAGGATCGTGCGAAGCGTCTCCTCGGTCATTCCTTCGCGGGCAAGCGCACGCGCGCGCTGGACGGATGCCGGCGCCGTGACGACGAGGACGGAATCGAGCCAGGCGTCGGCGCCGGTCTCGAAAAGGAGCGGTATGTCGAAAAGCACGAGCGGCGCGGCTGCATGATCTTCGAGAAACCGCTGCCTGTCCTCGGCGACAAGCGGGTGTATGGCTGCCTCGATGCGGGAAAGAAGCCCATCGTCCGCACCGATCGCGGCACGCAACGCGGCCCGATCCACACCCTCGGGGCCGACGGCGGCCGGAACGATGCTTGCTATTGCGCGCGCGCCCGCACCGTCCGGGCCGTAGAGGGCATGGACCGCCGCGTCCGCATCCCAGACAGGAACGCCGATTTCCCGGAAGAAACCGGCGGTCGTGGTCTTGCCCATCGCGATGGAGCCGGTCAGGCCAAGGCGGAACGGGCCCTTTCGGCTCATGAGGCGAGAACCGCCGCGCGCAGCGCGTCATCGACTTCCGGCCGTTGCCCAAACCATTGTTCGAAGCCCGGAACGGCCTGGTGCAGGAGCATCCCCAACCCGTCCACCGTCCGCAATCCGGCGGCGGCCGCCGCGCGCAGAACCGGCGTTTCGAGCGGTGCGTAGACGATATCCGTCACGAGCGCTTCGTCGGGGAGGCGTGTGACATCGATGGTCAGGGGGGGTTGCCCCTCCATGCCGAGGGAGGTCGTGTTGACGAGCGTCATCGCCCCGTCGAGCGCACGGTCGAGAACAGCCCAATCCATGACCCTGACACGCGCGCCGAAATTCTCGCGCAGCGCCTCCGCCCTTGCGCGGGTGCGATTGGCGATGCGCAACTCCTGCACGCCCGCATCGAGAAGCGCCGAAACGACGGCGCGCGATGCTCCCCCCGCACCGAGCACCAGCGCCGGCCCCGACCGGGGATCCCAGTCCGGCGCGGTCTGGCGGATACTCTCGATGAAACCGTAACCGTCCGTGTTGTCGGCGAGGATACGGCCGTCACGGAAGGTCAGGGTGTTCGCGGCTCCGATCAAGGCGGCACGGTCTGTGACGCGATCGGCGATCTCGATCGCGGTCTGCTTGTGTGGAAGCGTGACGTTCACACCGCGAAAACCCATCAGGGGAAGGGTTTTCACGACCGTCTCGAAATGTCCCGGCTCGACAGGAAGAGCGACGTAGTGACCCGCTATCGCATAACGTTTCAGCCAGTGGCCGTGAAGAACAGGGGATTTGCTGTGCCCGACCGGGTGGCCGATCACCCCGGCCAGGGGCGCTGCGGTGCTCATTCGATCAAGATCCCCCTTGCCCTCAGGAAACCGAGGACTTCCAGCAGTGGCAAGCCCAGGACGGAGAAGTAGTCCCCCTGCACCCGGGAGAAAAGCTGAGCGCCGGGGCCTTCAAGCCGATAATACCCCACCGCGTGCAGCGCGGCCTCGCCCTCCTCCTCCAGATAGGCATCGAGGAACCCATCGGAAAACGGACGCATCATGAGTTGGGCGCGACCGATATGGCGCCACACCGGCCTGCCCTCCTCGCAGATCACAGCCGCGGAGATCAGTTCATGGACACGACCCCTCAGCCGGGCGAGATGCGCCCACGCCTCCTCCAGATCGCGCGGCTTGTCGTAAAGCCTCCCATCGCAAACGAGAACCTGATCCGCACCGATCACGAGCGTTCTCCCCGAGCGCATGCTCACTCTTTGCGATTTCAGTTCCGCCAGCTTGTCGGCTATGTCGCGCGGTGGGGCTTCTTCGGCGAGCATCGCGGACTTTATCGCTTCCTCGTCGACCCGCGCGGGCCTCACCTCTACCGTGAGACCCGCGTTCTCCAGCATCTGCCGGCGGATCGTGGACCCGGACGCCAGAATGACAGGCTGCATCATGCGCCGGCTCCCCTTTCCCTGAGCAGCGCGAGGATCGCCGCTGCCGTTTCCTCGATGGACCGGCGCGTGACATCGATCACCGGCAGGCCATGGCGATCGAAAAACAGCCGCGCTTCCGCGACTTCCTCGCGGATCGTCGCCACATCGGCATATTCGCTGACGAGACCCCTGGCGAGTGCGTCGACGCGATGCTGACGGACCTGTGCCAAGCGGTTCGGCGTGGCGACAAGACCGACCGCCGGCACGCCCGCGGAAATCGCGTCGAACAGCGCAGCGGGTGGATCCTGGCGGGGCACGAGCGGAACGTTGGCAGCCTTCACGCCCTGGTAGGCGAGGTAGATGCTCGTCGGGGTCTTGGATGTGCGGCTGACACCGATCAGGATCACGTCAGCGGCGAGAAGATGGTCGGCGCTCAAACCGTCATCATGCGACATCGCGAAATCGAGCGCCGAGATCCTGTCGAGATAAGCCTGATCGACTCCGTACTGGCGCCCGGGCCGGCCGCGTGGTGTCTGCCCGAACTTCATCGAGAGAGCGGTGATCACGGGCGATATGAGCGAGATGCAGTCTATCCCGGACTGCGTGCAACGGGTTTCCACCCGGTCCGCCAGTTTCGGATCGGACAGGGTGTAGAGAAGGACCGAATTGCCCGGCTCGATCCCGGCAAGGATCGCGTCGACCTGTTCGATTGCGCGCACGAAGACATGCCTGTGATGGACGGTCTCGATGCCATCGAACTGGGCGAGGGCCGCACGGGCGACGGCATTCGCGGTTTCGCCCGTGGAATCCGATACGACGTGGATATGAAACTCTGCGCCCTCGTTCACCGCCCGATCCTGCACAACCCTGTGGACTTCCCTGTCTATAACGCGCGGGTGGATATGGGGAACAGACGATGCCGATGCCCTGAGCCGTCATGCGCCGGGACAAGTGGTAGGTTCATCCCGTCGTTGCGCAGGTGTTGAAAGGGAAAACATGACGGTGTGAATAAAGAACCGAAGCGAGGCGTTTCGGCCACTTCTGCATCGAGAACGCCGTCTGTCTCTTCGGAGCAGGCGCGAGATGAAATCGAGTAAGTTACTGATTATTCGTTGATTTCCTTGATGGTTTCTGTTTTCCCGATCGGAATGAACGGATTTCCGCCGGAAAGGGTGTTTGTGGATAAATCGGTGAATGAAATGCGGAAAATCGATAATCCCCGCTATCCACCGTGCAACTACATCATCTTCCTTCTTCTTTCTCATTGATATTGGTAGAGAGACCGAAGGAAGCTTCAAGCCGTGAAGGAAGAAGGTATTACCGTGTCAGACCTGCTGTGGACCCTCTATCCCTGGATCAAGTCCGTGCATGTGATGGCCGTCATCGCGTGGATGGCCGGACTCTTCTACCTTCCGAGGCTCTATGTCTATCACGCCGAACAGGCGCAGCCCGGGACGGAGATGTCGGAGACGTTCAAGGTGATGGAGGTCAAACTCTATCGTCTGATCATGAACCCAGCCATGATCGTGACCTGGGCTCTGGGCCTCGCTATGGCCTTCACGCCTGGCTCCATCGACTGGACGGGAGATGGCTGGTTTCATGCCAAGCTCGTCGCCGTGGTGGCGATGACCTGGTTTCACCACTGGCTCGGGAAACGCCGGAAGGATTTCCTGGCGGACACGAACACGCTGACCGGTCGCCGCTACAGGATGATGAACGAGGTTCCGACCCTGCTGATGGTCGTGATCGTGATCATGGTGATCGTCAAACCGTTCTGAACCGCCCGGTTGACAACAGCGGGCAAGACACCATATGCGCGTTGAAGGTGACCATCCGGTCGCCCGACCCCTTTTCTTTCAGTGTGCTCCCGCCGGTTCAGGCGGTTTCTTCAGAAGCGCACCATCAGGTCCCTGCATGGATACCGAACTCGAAAAACTCTCCCTTGCGGAATTGAAAGCCAAGAACCCCGCCGAACTCGTCCGGATGGCCGAGGATCTCGAAATCGAGAACGCATCGACGATGCGCAAAGGCGACATCATGTTCGCCATTCTCAAGGAGATGGCTGAACGCGGGTGTGAAATCTCGGGCGATGGCGTGATCGAGGTTCTGCAGGATGGCTTCGGCTTCCTGCGGTCACCGGAAGCGAATTACCTGCCCGGACCGGACGACATCTACGTCAGCCCCAACCAGATCCGGAAATTCTCGCTTCGAACCGGGGATACCGTTGAAGGCGTGATCCGTGCACCGAAGGAAGGCGAGCGGTATTTCGGGCTCGTGAAGGTCAGCCAGATCAATTTCGAACCGCCCGAGAAGGCGCGGACGAAAGTGCTCTTCGACAACCTGACCCCGCTCTATCCCGACGAGCGGCTCAACATGGAGATCGACGATCCGACCATCAAGGATCGCTCCGCCCGGATCATCGATCTGGTCGCGCCGATCGGAAAGGGCCAGCGCTCCCTCATCGTTGCACCCCCACGGACGGGTAAGACCGTCCTCCTGCAGAACATCGCCCACTCGATCGAAAAGAACCATCCCGAGTGCTATCTCATCGTTCTTCTCATTGACGAACGCCCCGAGGAAGTGACGGACATGCAGCGCTCCGTGAAGGGCGAGGTGATCTCCTCCACCTTCGATGAGCCCGCATCCCGGCATGTCGCGGTTTCCGAAATGGTGATCGAAAAGGCGAAACGCCTGGTGGAGCACAAGCGCGATGTCGTGATCCTTCTCGACTCGATCACTCGCCTCGGCCGCGCCTACAACACGACCGTTCCTTCCTCCGGCAAGGTCTTGACGGGCGGTGTGGATGCGAATGCGCTTCAAAGGCCGAAGCGTTTCTTCGGCGCGGCGCGGAATATCGAGGAGGGCGGCTCGCTCACGATCATCGCGACGGCGCTGATCGATACCGGTAGCCGCATGGATGAGGTGATCTTCGAGGAGTTCAAGGGCACCGGCAACTCCGAGCTCGTGCTCGATCGGAAAGTCGCCGACAAGCGGGTTTTCCCGGCGATCGATATCCTCAAGTCCGGCACCCGGAAGGAGGAGCTCCTTGTCGACAAGGCCGAACTGACGAAGATGTTCGTCCTGCGCCGTATCCTCAATCCGATGGGTACGACGGACGCGATCGAATTCCTGCTTTCCAAGCTCAAGCAGACGAAGAACAACTCCGAATTCTTCGACTCGATGAACACCTGACCCAGCCGGAAGGCTGGACATTCAGCGAGCCCGGGGCCACATGGCGCCGGGCTTTTCCGTTTTCGGGGACTATCGAGGCATGGTTGACAACATCTTCGCTCTGGCAACGGCGCGCGGGCGCGCGGGGATCGGCGTGGTGCGGCTTTCAGGGCCTGATGCGCACTCGATCGCCGAGGCGATCGCCGGTCCTGATCTGCCGTCCGCCGGCAGGAGTCTTCGACTGCTGAGAACGGAGGATGGCGGGGTCATCGACGAAGCGCTTGTTCTGACCTTCACGGAAGGCGCCAGTTTCACGGGGGATCCCGTAGTCGAGTTCCAGGTGCATGGTTCGATGGCCGTCGTTGCGACGCTGCTCCGGGTTCTCGGCGAAGACGCCAGGTGCAGGATCGCAGAGCCGGGCGAATTCTCGCGTCGCGCGCTGGAGAACGGGCGAATGGATCTTTCGCAGATCGAGGGCCTGGGAGATCTCATCGAGGCGGAGACGGAAGCACAGAGGCGCCAGGCGCTCCGTCTCATGCAGGGCACGCTTTCCGATCTCGTGCAGGACTGGCGGCGCGACCTCATCCGCGCAATGGCGCTGATCGAAGCGACTATCGACTTCGCGGATGAAGAGGTGCCCACCGATGTCACGCCCGAGGTCGAGGCTCTCATCAAGAAAACACTGGGTGGTCTTGTTGATGAGCTGGAGGGCTTCGGCGCGGCGGAGCGGATACGGGACGGTTTCGAGATCGCGATCGTCGGTCGGCCCAATGCGGGGAAATCGACTCTGTTGAACAGGCTCGCCGGGCGGGAGGCGGCGATCACGTCCTCCATCGCCGGGACGACACGCGACGTGATCGAGGTTCGGATGGATCTGCGCGGGCTTCCGGTGACCTTCCTCGACACCGCCGGGTTGCGAGAGACTCAGGACGAGATCGAGGTGATCGGCGTTCGCCGTGCAAAGGAGCGGGCCGAGGGCGCGGATCTGCGCATATTCCTTCTCGAACCGGAGCAATCCGAGCCCGACCCGGGGATCGAGATTCGCATGGGCGATGTCTTGGTCGCGGGTAAGGCGGATCTTGGCGGTCAGGGGATTTCCGGTCTGACGGGAGCGGGTATCCCTGCCCTCCTCGAGGAGGTCACCAACACGCTTTCGCAACGCGCAAGCGGTGCATCCTCGCTTGTGCGGGAACGCCATCGCCTGGCCATCGAGCGGAGCAAGGGGGCTTTGGAATCGGCGCTGGATCAGGTAAGACGCGGCCCAGATTTCGCGGAGCTTGCGGCGGAGGATCTGCGGGGTGCTGTCCGGATCCTCGACGCGGTGCTGGGCAAGGTCGATGTCGAGCATGTGCTGGATGAGGTCTTCGCCAGTTTCTGTCTTGGAAAGTGAGTGTTTCACGTGAAACATCAGAGCTACGACGTCATTGTCATCGGAGGCGGTCACGCTGGGTCGGAGGCTGCTCATGCGGCGGCCCGGATGGGCGTGAGCACACTCCTCGTGACTCACAGGTTCGATCGCATCGGAGAGATGTCCTGCAATCCCGCCATCGGTGGGCTTGGCAAGGGTCACCTCGTTCGGGAGATCGATGCATTCGACGGTGTCATGGCCCGCGTCGCCGACAGGGCGGGCATCCAGTTCCGCCTTCTCAATCGCCGCAAGGGCCCTGCCGTCCAGGGGCCGCGCGCACAGGCGGATCGCGCGATCTATCGGGCCGCCATGCAGGACGAGTTCCGTCGCCAGCCGAATCTCGAGGTGCTGGAGGGTGAGGTCGCCGATCTGATGATGGAGGGCGATCGCTGTGTCGGTGTGGTGCTTGGCGACGGGTCGAGCATCCCGGCCCGGGCCGTCGTGCTGACCACCGGCACTTTCCTGCGCGGCGTCATCCATATCGGGGATGCCAGCCGGCCGGGCGGGCGTATCGGCGACAAGCCGTCCATCCCGCTCGCGGAGCGGATCGACGATTTGGGTTTACCGCTCGGGCGCCTCAAGACGGGCACGCCGCCGCGCCTTGACGGGCGATCGATCGACTGGAGCGTCGTCGAGGAACAGCCCGGCGATGATGAACCCGTCCTCTTCTCGTTTCTTTCTAAGGCGGTTTCCGCCCGTCAGATCGCGTGCGGCATCACCCACACCAACGACCGCACGCATGAGATCATCCGGGCAAACCTGTCACGGTCGGCGATGTATGGCGGGCATATCGAAGGCGTCGGGCCGCGGTATTGCCCTTCCATCGAGGACAAGGTCGTCCGCTTCAGTGAGAAGAGCTCGCACCAGATCTTTCTGGAGCCCGAGAGCCTTTCCGATGATGTTGTCTATCCCAACGGGATCTCAACCAGCCTTCCCGCGGATGTTCAGGAGGCCTATGTCCATTCGATCGCGGGGTTGGAGAACGCGCGTATCCTCCAGCCCGGATACGCGATCGAATACGACTATGTCGATCCAAGGTCGCTTTCCCACGGGCTCGAAGTGCAATCCCTGCCCGGACTCTACCTCGCGGGTCAGATCAATGGCACGACCGGATATGAGGAGGCTGCGGCGCAGGGCCTTGTCGCCGCAATCAACGCCGCGCGGGCCGTGCGCGGCGAAGGGCCGTTCGTGATCGACAGGGCGCAAGGGTATATCGGCGTGATGATCGACGATCTCGTGACCCGCGGTGTGACGGAGCCCTACCGGATGTTCACCTCGCGCGCCGAGTTCCGCCTTTCCCTCCGGGCGGATAACGCCGATCAGCGGCTGACGCCTCTCGCGCTCGGGATCGGTATCGTCGGGGAGCCGAGGCGGCATGCCTTCGAACAAAAGATGGAAGCCCTCGCCTCGGCTCGTGCGGCGATAGAAGGGATAAGCGTCACGCCCTCCGAGGCGGCGCGGCGTGGGATCAGGATCAACCAGGACGGCATCCGCAGAAGCGGTATCGATCTGCTCGCGTTCCCGGATGTCACCGTCGAGTCGCTCGCCGATGCCTGGCCCGAGCTTCCGCCGATCGACGAGAGCGTCGCGCGCCAGATCGAGCGTGACGCACAGTATGCCGGCTATCTCGACCGCCAGAAGGCCGATGTGGAGGCTCTTCGCAGGGAAGAGAACCAGCCGATACCGGCCGATCTGGATTATGCCAGCCTGAACGGGCTTTCGGCCGAGTTGCGCGCCAAGCTTGCCGCCATCAGGCCCGAAACGCTGGGTCAGGCGCGCCGCGTCGAGGGTGTCACGCCTGCTGCGCTGACCCTGATCCTGGCGCGGATCCGCCGGGATGCGCTGCGGAAGACGGGATGAGCCGGATGCTCGCCGCCGTGCTCGGGCAGAGCGATGTTTCACGTGAAACACGAGAGCGCTTCGATATTCACCTTGCCCTCCTCCGCAAATGGCAGCGAAAGATCAACCTCGTTTCGGCAAGCACGCTCGACGAGGCGGAATCACGCCACATCGCCGATAGTGCGGCGCTTTGGCGCTTCGCTCCTCAAGGCGTTCGGCGATGGCTCGATCTCGGCTCCGGCGCGGGTTTCCCGGGTCTCGTCATCGCGGCCATCGCGGCGGAAAAGGCACCCGGACTGACGGTAACTCTGATCGAGTCGGATCTGCGGAAGGCAGCTTTTCTCTCCACCGTCATCCGAGAGGCTGAGCTTCCGGCGCAGATCATCGCATCGCGGATCGAGGATGTTCCCCCTCAATCCGCCGATGTGATCTCGGCGCGGGCTCTCGCCCCACTTTCAAAGCTTCTCGCATATGCCGAGCGCCATCGTGCGCCGGGAAGCGTCTGCCTTTTTCACAAGGGCGCGCGCCATGAATCGGAATTGACCGCGGCCCTCGAAAGCTGGAACATCACCCATGAAGCGCTGCACCATCCCGGTGGCGGCGACAGTGTGATCCTCAAGATCGAGGGGTTTGATCGTGTCCGCACCGCGTGAAACCGAAGTCATTGCGCTCGCCAACCAGAAGGGTGGCGTGGGCAAGACGACGACGGCGATCAATCTCGGGACCGCCCTTGCCGCCGTGGGAAAAACGGTATTGATCGTCGATCTCGATCCGCAGGGCAACGCTTCGACCGGGCTTGGTTTTCCAGCCAATGAACGGGCGCTTACGACATATGACGTGATGATGGATGGCGAACCGCTGCTCGATGCGATGGTCGAGACCGTCGTTCCGAATCTGATGCTGGCGCCGGGTTCGATCGATCTGTCCTCTGCGGACATGGAGCTGGTCGAGGATCGGGAACGGCTGGTCAAGATGCGCCAGGCGCTTGATCCAGCACGCGGTCGCTTCGATTACATTCTGATCGATTGCCCGCCATCGTTGAACATGCTGACCCTCAATGCGCTCGTGGGATCGAATTCGGTTCTCGTGCCATTGCAATGCGAGTTCTTCGCACTCGAGGGCTTGAGCCAACTCATGAAGACGGTGAAGGAAGTTCAGGCGTCGCTGAACACGGATCTTCGCATTCAGGGGATCGTGCTGACCATGGCGGACAAGCGGAACAACCTGACCGCGCAGGTGGAAGCCGATGCCCGCGATACCCTGGGTAATCTCGTCTACCAGACCGTCATTCCCAGGAACGTCCGGTTGTCTGAGGCGCCATCCCATGCGATTCCCGCCCTGCTTTACGATCACGCCAGCGCGGGCAGCCTCGCTTACCAGAAACTCGCGGCCGAGTTGTTGCGCCGCCAGAAAGACACCATCGCAGCCTGACAGGGGCGCAGCAGGACGACATGGCAAGAAAAGCAGAAAAGAAGGGTCTTGGGCGTGGTCTCTCCGCGCTTCTGGCCGATGTGGCCGAACCGGAGGCACAACAGGCAGGAGAAGACAGCGCGCCGCGCAAGGATCTGCGCCAGATCCCGATCGAGAAGATTGCCCCGAATCCCGATCAGCCGCGACGCCATTTCGCCGAAGCCGAACTCGATGAGCTCGCATCGTCGATTCGTGAGCGCGGTGTCCTGCAACCGCTGATCCTTCGGCCTGATCCATCCGGCGCCGGCCGGTTCCAGATCGTCGCGGGGGAGCGGCGTTGGCGTGCGGCCCAGAAGGCCAAGCTGCACGAGTTGCCGGCAATCGTGCGCGAACTGGACGATGCGACTGTTCTCGAGATCGCGATCATCGAGAATATCCAGCGGGCCGATCTCAATCCCGTCGAGGAGGCGCGGGCCTTTCGCCAGCTGATGGAGAAATTCGGCCATACGCAGGAAAAACTGGCGGAGGGTCTTGGGAAAAGCCGATCTCACATCGCCAACCTGCTTCGCCTTCTCACGCTCCCCGACAGCGTTCTGGACCATATCACCGCCGGCAGGCTCACCGCGGGCCACGCCCGTGCCCTCGTGACGAGCCCGGAGCCCGAAGCCCTTGCGCGGATCGTGATCGACAAGGGGCTGTCCGTGCGTCAGACGGAGGCGCTTGCCAAGGCACCCCTTCCCGGTCGCCCGGTGGACAGGTCCGGTAAACACCCCGCCAAGGATGCCGATACCCGTGCGCTGGAAGCCGATCTGACCGCC
This sequence comes from Rubricella sp., assembly GCA_049600155.1. Lineage (GTDB taxonomy): Bacteria > Pseudomonadota > Alphaproteobacteria > Rhodobacterales > Rhodobacteraceae > Rubricella. Next base: position 20,425 of record JBMYPI010000001.1, on the reverse strand, counting down.
AATCTGAGGCTCAAGGTATCGATCGATCACAAATCCAGCGGGTCGGGCGAACTGCGTATCCGCTACACATCGCTTGATGAGCTTGATGGGCTTTGTCAGCTTCTCAGCAAGTGATCAGCCTATCGGCGGGCCTTCCGCCCGGGTCCAGATGAACAGCAGCACGAAACACAGAACGATTGCCTGAACCGCGAGGATGGCCGGGCTGACGCCGACTGTCAGGCTGAAGATCCAGACGCCCATGATCGTCCCGGTGGCGATCCCCTTCACGCGCCGCGAGATCGCACGATGTTCATTCCAATCACTGATCATTGGACCGAAAATACCGTGATTTATCAGCCAGTTATGCCAGGCTTCAGATGATCGGGAGAAGAAGAACGCCGCCAGGAGTATGAACGGCACGGTCGGCAGCAGCGGCAACGCTGCGCCGAGCATCCCCAATCCGAGGGACAGAAGTCCTAGCAGGAACCAGATCGTCCGGAGCATGCGCCCAATCTAGCGCGCATTGCAGGTGTTGCGAGATCAACCGATGAGCTCGGCAAGAACGCGGTTGAGCACTGGTCTCCCCTTTTCCGTTGCCCGCAAGCGCCCTTGCTCCAACACGAGGAAGCCGTCATCGAGAAGGGGCTGCATCCGCGACGGGTCCAGTCTCGTGCCTGAAAGCCGTTCGTAGCGAGCCGGATCACTGCCTTCAGCGAGTCTGAGGCTCATCAGGAGATACTCGATGCCCTGATCGGCTGCATCGAGCGGCACGCGCAGCGTTTCGCCACTGCCGGTCTGCTCGACCCTTGCGAGCCACGCCTCCGGGTGGAGCGCCGTCTCCGTGGCGTGGCGCTGGCCGTCAACCATGATCCGCCCGTGCGCGCCCGGTCCGATCCCGGCGTATTCCTCGTAGCGCCAATAGACCAGGTTGTGCCGGCTCTCCGCGCCCGGGCGCGCATGGTTTGAGATCTCGTAGGCCGGCATTCCCCTTGCACCGAGAAATTCATTCGTGATTTCATAGAGTTGCGATGACGTGTCGCCATCAGGGAGGCCCTTCAGCATCCCCCTGTCGTACATCTCTCCGAACCGGGTCCCGGCCTCTATCGTCAATTGGTATAGCGAAAGGTGATCGACGGCCATGGCCGTGGCTTCTTCAAGTTCGGCCCGCCAATCCTCTACCGTCTGATCCTGACGCGCATAGATCAGATCGAAGCTGACACGGTCGAACTCCCGTCGCGCGATATCGAAGGCCGCGCGCGCGTCCGCCGCGCTGTGCATCCGCCCCAGCCGCCTGAGATCGGGATCGCGCAGCGATTGCACGCCCATGGAAACCCGATTGATCCCGGCTTCCCGAAATGCGCTGAAGCGCCCGGCCTCCACACTCGTGGGATTGGCTTCGAGCGTGACCTCGGCCGTGGGCTTCAGCGGCCAATGCCTGTCGATTTCGCGCAGGACATGGGCCACCGTTTCGGGTTCCATAAGGCTGGGTGTGCCGCCGCCGAAGAAGACAGTCGCGGTTCTGCGCGGGCCGATCGACGCTGCCGTTTTGGCGATATCCCGGGAAAAGGCCGCGCGCCAGCGCGCGTGATCCACACGGGACGAGACGTGGCTGTTGAAATCGCAGTATGGGCATTTGGCCTGGCAGAACGGCCAATGAACATAGACGCCGAACCGTTCCGGCTCACCGCTCAAGGCAGGCCTCGACAAGAAGGCGGAACGCCGCCGAACGGTGGGAGAGCGGCTCCTTCTCCTCATAGGGCATTTCGCCGAACGTCCGGTCTTCGCCATCGCGAACGAACACCGGGTCGTAGCCGAACCCCTGCTCTCCGCGCGGCGGCCACACGATGCGACCGGGTGCTTCGCCCCGGAAGATCTCGTCATGTCCATCCGGCCATGCGAGGCAGAGTGTGCAGACGAAACGGGCCGTGCGCGGCTCAGGCGCATTCCGCTCTTCGAGCATCTCCCACGTTCGGGTCATCGCGATGAGGAAATCGCGCCCCGCGCCGGTCTCGGCCCAATCGGCGGTATGAACACCCGGCTGACCGTCGAGCGCATCGACTTCGATGCCGGAGTCGTCGCTCAATGCCGGGAGGCCCGTTTCCCGGGCGGCATGGTGTGCCTTGATCCGGGCATTGCCTGCAAACGTTTCTTCGGTTTCTTCGGGTTCGGTCAGCCCGAATTCGGCAGCCGATTTGACAGTGATGCCGAAGGGCTCGAGCAAAGCACTGATTTCGCGAAGCTTTCCCGCATTATGCGAGGCAAGGACAAGGGTTTCACCCCGCCCGATCCCGCGCTTCACAGAAGTCATTCAGCCCCCACGGCGGCCTTCTGTGCCGCGACGAGTTCGTTGATCCCCTTCACGGCAAGATCGCAAAGCGTGTCGAGTTCGGCCCTGCTGAAGGTCGCGCCTTCCGCCGATCCCTGCACCTCGATCATCCCACCCTTGTCCGTCATGACGAAATTGGCGTCCGTTCCGGCCTGGCTGTCTTCCGCGTAGTCGAGATCGAGGACGGGAAGCCCTCCCCAAATACCGCAACTGACCGCAGCGACGTGCCCCGTGAGCGGATCGTTGGAGATGGTGCCGGATTTCAGGAGCGTGTCGACGGCGAGCCTCAGCGCGACCCAGCCCCCGGTGATCGCCGCGCAGCGCGTGCCGCCATCGGCCTGGATGACATCGCAATCGACGGTGATCTGCCGCTCCCCGAGCGCGACGCGATCGATGCCCGCGCGCAGGGATCGGCCGATCAGCCGCTGGATCTCGACCGTGCGCCCCTGCTGCTTGCCAGCCGCAGCCTCACGCCGGTTCCGCGTCGTCGTCGCGCGCGGCAGCATCCCGTATTCCGCCGTGACCCAGCCGAGCCCGGTCTTGCGCAGGAAGGGAGGGACGTTCTCTTCCACGCTCGCTGTGCACAGAACATGGGTATCCCCCATCCTGATGAGGCACGAGCCCTCGGCATGTTTCGTCACACCAGTCTCGATGGAAACGGGTCGGAGGCTGTCGGCGGCGCGGCCGGATGGGCGCATGGGTTCTCTCCAGAATTGGTGCAATCGCGCGCCCCTCCTATCGTGGTGTGGCCGCTTTATCCAGAACCCTGCGCGCGCGATTGACCACCCGGTTTCCCGATCTTAGATCATGGACTTGGAGGGTAGAGGGATGATCGACCGCGAAGCGTCGTTTGCCGATCTGAACGACCGGGCCCGGGCTGTCTTCCGGAGGCTGGTCGAGACCTATCTAGATACCGGTGATCCCGTGGGATCACGGACCCTGTCGCGCACCCTGGAGGAACGCGTCTCCCCGGCCACGATCCGCAACGTCATGCAGGATCTGGAGCATCTCGGCCTGCTCGGCAGCCCCCATATCAGCGCCGGGCGTATCCCGACCGAACTGGGACTGCGGTTCTTCGTGGATGGGTTCCTCGAGCATCAGGATCTTGCAGGTGAGGAACGGTCCGAGATCGAGCGGAACCTCGGGGACACCGATGGCGATATCGCCGGGGTTCTCGACCGTGCCGGCTCGATGCTCTCGATGCTCACGAACGGCGCCTCTCTGATCCTCTCGCCCAATATCGAAGCGCCCATCAAGCATATCGAGTTCATCAGCCTGTCGCCCGATCGGGCGCTTGTCGTGCTGGTCACGGCCGATGGGCAGGTCGAGAACCGCATCCTGACCCCGCCCCCGGGGCTGACGCCTTCGGCGATGCGGGAAGCGGCCAACTTCCTCAACACCGTTCTTGAAGGCCGGACCCTGTCCCAGGCGCGCGGCATCGTCACCCAGGAGATCGAGAAACGCCGCCGTGAACTCGATACCGTTGCCGCGCGGCTGATCGAGGCGGGTGTCGCGCAATGGGGTGAGGAGACGGACGGCTCCGACAGGTTGATCGTGCGCGGCACCTCGCACCTGATCGACCAGACGGAAGCCGAACTCGACCTCGAACGCATCCGGAGCCTCTTCGATGACCTCGAGCGCAAGCGCGACCTCGCCCAGCTGCTTCGGTTGACCGAGTCCGGCGAAGGCGTCCGTGTGTTCATCGGTTCGGAGAACAAGCTTTTTTCGCTTACGGGTTCATCTCTGGTCGTGTCTCCGTATATGAACGGCGACCGGAAGATCGTGGGGGCCATCGGCGTGATCGGCCCTACCCGGCTGAACTACGGGCGGATCGTGCCCATCGTGAACTATACGGCGCAGATGATCGGGCGGGTCGTGTCCGAACGAGCGCTCAGCAAATGACCGTGAGAACCGCATGAACGAGAACGAGAAGCCCATCGAAGAGGAAGAACCGGCAGCCGAACCGGAACAGTCCGATGATGCCGTCCCCGAGGAACTGTCCGAAGGGTTCGAGGACGAGGCGGATCCGATACTGGCGCTGGAAGAGGAACGGGATCTCTTGCAGGACAAGCTTCTTCGCGCCTTCGCCGAGATGGAGAACCTGCGCAAACGTGCCGATCGCGAACGACGCGATGCCGAAGCCTATGGCGGTAGCCGCCTCGCGCGCGATCTTCTGCCCGTCTACGACAACCTCGACCGCGCCATCGCCGCGATCACCGATGAACAGCGCGACATCGCCGCGTCCGTCATCGAAGGGATCGAGCTGACCAAGAAGGAACTGCTGAACGTCTTCGCGAAGCACAAGATCGAACGTATCGCGCCCGGGAATGGCGAGAAGTTCGATCCCAAGTTGCATCAGGCGATGTTCGAGGCACCCCTTCCCGGCGCGGAGCCGGGCACCGTGATCCAGGTGATGGCCGAGGGCTTCACCATTTCCGGCCGCCTGCTTCGCCCAGCGCAAGTCGGCGTGGCCGCCGGGACGAAGACCTGACCATGACCGTTATACGGGACGAGACCAGCCTCCGCGCGCTCTATGGCGAGAAGCTGGGCCGTTCCGTCACCAAGGAGATCACGGCGCTCGATCAGCATTGCCGGGATTTCATCGCGGCTTCGCCCTACCTGATGTTGTCGACCATCGGCCCCGGCGGAATCGACGTGACACCGCGGGGCGATGCATCCGGTTTCGTTGTCGTGGAGGATGACAGAACACTGCTCCTTCCAGACAGGCCGGGAAACAACCGGCTCGACTCCCTCACTAATCTTCTTGGCGACCCGCGGATCGGCCTGATCTTCCTGATCCCGGGCATCCGGGAGACGTTGCGGATACGAGGTCGCGCCGAAATCGTCTCGGATGAGGCTCTCAATGCCCGGTTTGCCGTGAACGGCAGGCCGGCAATAACGGTCCTGCGGATCACTGTGGATATCGCCTACATGCATTGCGCGAAATCGGCCTTGCGCTCCGGCCTCTGGGAGCCCGCCGGCTGGTTGAAGGAGCGCCCCATCGCGACCATGAGCGAGATCATGAATGCGCATGGCGACCGGGACGACCCGATCGAGAGCGATGCCGCGATGACCGAACGCTACAGAACCACGCTTTACTGAGTGCCGGATCGCACGCTAGCGCGCGCTCTCAACGATCCGAAAGGGCCTTGAGTTCATAGAGGAGGTCGAGCGCCTCCCGCGGGCTGAGCGTGTCCGGAAGGACATCGGCGAGCCTTTCCTCTACCCGTGAAGGGCCTCTCTGTGGGGCGGCTGGCTGCGTGGGTGTCGCGGAAAACAGGGGCAGATCGTCGATCAGCGCCTTCGCCTTGCCGCCCTGTTCCCTGTCCCCTTCCTCGAGCGCGTTCAGCACTTCCCGCGCGCGATCCACGACTGCGCTGGGCAGGCCCGCAAGCTTGCCGACCTGCACCCCGTAGGAGCGATCCGCGGCGCCGTCCCGCACCTCGTGGAGGAAGATGACCTCGCCTTCCCATTCACGAACCGCGACCGTCGCGTTCGCCAGCCCTTCGAGCCGCCCGGCCAGTGCAGTCAGTTCGTGGTAGTGGGTGGCGAACAGCGCGCGGCAGCGGTTCGCGTCATGCAGGTGCTCCAGAGTCGCCCAGGCGATCGAAAGACCGTCGTAGGTCGCCGTTCCCCGCCCGATCTCGTCGAGGATCACCAGCGCCCGCTCACCGGCCTGGTTCAGGATCGCCGCCGTTTCGACCATCTCGACCATGAAGGTCGACCGGCCCCGCGCCAGATCGTCCGCCGCCCCGACACGGCTGAAAAGCTGATCGACGATGCCGATCTCGGCGCGTGCGGCGGGAACATACGCCCCCGTCTGGGCAAGCAGTGCAATGAGCGCGTTCTGGCGCAGATAGGTCGATTTCCCGGCCATGTTCGGCCCGGTCAGCAGCCGGATGCGCGGCCCCTCGCCGCCCGAGAGATCGCAATCGTTGGCGACGAAGCTCTCCCCCGCCCGCCGCAACGCGCGCTCCACCACCGGATGCCGCCCACCCTCCACCGCGAAAGCCGTCGATCCGTCGAGGTGTGGTGCCGTCCAATCCCCTTCGACTGCGATTTCGGCGAGAGCGGAGGCGACGTCGAGTTCCGCCAGCGCCTTTGCCGCCTGCCCGATGGCGGCGGACGCTTCGAGCACCGCTTGCAGCAGGGCTTCGAAGACCCGTTTCTCGACCTCCAGCGCCGCACCGCCCGCGTTGAGGATTCTGGTCTCCATCTCCGAGAGCTTCACCGTGGTGAAGCGGACCTGGTTCGCGGTGGTTTGCCGATGGATGAATGTCTCGTTCAGCGGCGGGGACATCATCTTCTCGGCGTGGGTCGCCGTCGTCTCGATGAAATAGCCCAGCACGTTGTTGTGCTTCACCTTGAGGGATGAGACGCCCGTCGCCGCCTGATACTCGGCCTGCATCGCGGCGATGACGGAGCGCCCTTCGTCCCGCAGGGTGCGCAACTCGTCGAGCTCGGTATCGTAGCCCTTTGCCGTGAAGCCGCCATCGCGGGCAAGGAGGGGCGGCTCGGCGACCAGCGCCCGATCCAGAAGGGATGCAAGCGTTTCGTGACCCGTGAGGCGCGCTGCGGCAGCCGTGACCTGCTCGGGCAAGTCGCCCGCCAGCCGACCAGCGATCCTGCCTGCCTGCGCCAACCCATCCCTGATCGCGGCGAGATCTCGCGGCCCGCCGCGATCGAGCGCGAGGCGGTTCATCGCCCGCTCCATGTCGGGCGTCTTGCGCAAGGCCGCGCGAAGATCCTGCGCGAGCAGCCGATCCTCGACGAAGGCCGTCACGGCAGCCTGCCGCGCGAGGATCGTATCGAGCGATGTCGAGGGTGCGCAAAGCCGTGTTTCGACAAGCCGGGCGCCCGCCCCTGTCACCGTCCTGTCGATTGCGTGGAGAAGCGACCCCTCACGCCCTCCCGAAAGGGCATGGGTCAGCTCCAGGTTCCGGCGTGTCGCTGCGTCGATCCGCATCGCGCCACCCGCTTCCTCTCGCACGGGCGGACGGATGAGCGGGAGGCGACCCTTCTGGGTGATCTCCACATAATCGATCAGCGCGCCCATCGCGCCGATCTCGTTGCGCGCGAAGGTTCCGAAGGGTTCGAGATCGGCAGTCCCGTAGAGTGCGGTGAGCCGCTTGCGCGCACCTTCGCTGTCGAAGCTCGACGGGCTGAGGATGGTCACCGTCCCACCCGCATCCTCGATCACCGAACGAAGGCCCGGATCCTCCTCCGACAGAAGAACCTCCCGCGGCATGATCCTTGCGAGCATTGGCCCCAGCGCGATGCGCGCGCAGGGCGCGACATGGAAGTCGCCCGTGGACACGTCAAGCCACGCGAAGGCGCCCTCGCCCCGGACTTCTCCCCAACTCGCAAGGAAGTTGTGTCGCCGCGCGTCCAGAAGCGTGTCTTCGGTCAGGGTTCCGGGCGTGACGAGGCGCACAACGTCGCGCTTCACCACGGCCTTGTAGCCACGCTTCTTCGCCTCCGCCGGGCTTTCCATCTGTTCAGCCACGGCGACGCGAAAGCCCTTGCGGATCAGGGTCAGGAGATAGCTTTCAGCGGCATGATGGGGCACGCCGCACATCGCTATGTCGCGCCCCAGATGCTTTCCGCGTTTCGTCAGCGCGATATCGAGCGCGGCTGCTGCTGCCTCCGCATCCTCGAAGAACAGCTCGTAGAAGTCGCCCATCCGGTAGAACAGGAGCGCGTCGGGATGCTGCGCCTTGATCTCCAGATACTGCGCCATCATCGGCGTGACGGTCTCGCTCAAGCCTGCCTCCCGCTGCTCCCGCCCCTGTCTAGCGCCGTGAGCCGGGGGCGAAAAGTGCCGCAGTGGGAGTGTCGTTGTTGTCGTGGGACGAAACACCCGTTACCCCGGTCCGAAACACCGAGGAAACGTTCATAATGGCCGACAAGACCCGCATCACCGATGAGGAGGCGCTCGCCTATCATCTCAAGCCGCACCCGGGGAAGCTGGAGGTGCGCGCCTCCACCCCCATGACGACCCAGCGGGATCTGAGCCTCGCCTACTCGCCCGGTGTTGCGGTTCCGGTGAAGGCCATCGCAGACGATCCGGCGACGGCCTATGACTACACATCCAAGGGCAACATGGTCGCGGTGATCTCGAACGGCACGGCGATCCTGGGTCTGGGCAATCTCGGCGCGCTCGCGTCAAAGCCCGTCATGGAGGGCAAGGCCGTCCTCTTCAAGAAATTCGCGGATGTGAACGCGATCGACCTCGAACTCGATACCGAGGACGTGGATGCGTTCATCAATGCGGTGAGCCTGATGGGGCCTTCCTTTGGCGGTATCAACCTCGAAGACATCAAGGCGCCGGAATGCTTCATCATCGAGGATCGCCTCAAGGAGATGATGGACATCCCCGTCTTCCACGATGACCAGCACGGAACGGCGGTGATCTGCGCCGCGGGGCTGATCAATGCCCTGCACCTATCGAAGAAGAGTATCGAGGATTGCCGGATCGTCCTGAACGGCGCTGGCGCGGCCGGGATCGCCTGCATCGAGCTTCTCAAGGCGATGGGCGCTCGGCACGAGAACTGCATCGTCTGCGATACGAAGGGCGTGATCTACCAGGGCCGGAAGGAGGGCATGAACCAATGGAAATCGGCCCATGCCGTTTCCACCGATCTGCGGACACTTGAAGAAGCGATGAAGGGCGCGGATGTGTTCCTCGGCGTCTCGGTCAAGGGCGCGGTCACGCCCGAGATGGTCGCGAGCATGGCGGACAACCCCGTCATCTTCGCCATGGCGAACCCCGATCCCGAGATCACCCCGGAAGAGGCGCATGAGATACGGGAGGACGCGATCGTCGCCACGGGCCGCTCCGACTATCCAAACCAGGTCAATAACGTTCTCGGCTTTCCCTACCTGTTCCGCGGGGCGCTCGATATCCAGGCGCGCGCCATCAACGACGAGATGAAGATCGCCTGTGCCGAGGCGCTGGCAAGCCTTGCACGCGAGGATGTGCCCGACGAGGTCGGCATGGCCTATGGCCGCAAGCTGAGCTTCGGGCGGGATTACATCATCCCCACGCCCTTCGATCCGCGCCTGATCTACACCGTTCCACCTGCCGTCGCCCAGGCGGGGATGCGCACGGGCGTCGCCCGCCGCCCGATCGTGGACATGGATGGCTATGAGCACACGCTGAAGGCGCGCCTCGATCCCACCGCCTCGATCTTGCAGGGGCTCAATGCGTGGGCGCGGGCCGAACAGGCCCGGATCGTCTTCGCCGAAGGCGATGACGAGCGGGTCGTGCGCGCGGCGGTGTCTTATGCGCGCTCCGGCCTCGGCCAGCCCGTCGTCGTCGGTCGGGAGGACGAGGTCGCCGGTTTCCTCAAGGCCGCCGGGCTGGAGGATGCGCTTCCTGATCTGGAGATCACCAATGCCGGCGCGGTCGAGAACCTTCAGGAGATGGCGGATTACCTCTATTCGCGACTTCAGCGAAAGGGCTACGACCAGCGCGATTGCTATCGCCTCGCGAGCCGGGACAGGCATGTCTTCGCGGCGCTCCTCGTGAAGATGGGGATGGCCGATGGGATGGTGACGGGCGCGACGCGAAAGTCGGCCCAGGTCATCGACGAGGTGAACAAGGTTTTCGACGCACGGGCCGAGGATGGCGCGGTGGGCATCTCCGCGGTGATCCATGGCGGGCGGATGGTGCTCGTCGCCGATACGCTTGTCCACGAATGGCCCGAGGCGGAGGATCTTGCCAATATCGCGGAGCGGGCGGCGGACGTGGCGCGCAAGCTGGGGCTGGAGCCGCGCGTCGCCTTCTGTTCGTTCTCGACCTTCGGCTATCCGGTTTCCGAACGCGCCAGCAAGATGGCGCTCGCGCCCAGTGTGCTTGAAGCGCGCGGGGTGGATTTCGAGTTCGACGGCGAGATGACGGTGGATGTGGCGCTGAACGACACGGCACGCCAGCATTACCCGTTTTGCCGCCTGACCGGCCCCGCGAACATCCTCGTGATGCCGGCGCGCCACTCCGCGAGCATCTCCGTGAAGCTGATGCAGGAAATGGCCGGGGCGACAGTGATCGGGCCGCTTCTCACCGGCATCGAAGGGCAGGTAAAGATCTGCTCCACCACCGCAACGGTGAACGACGTGCTGAACATGGCCCTGATGGCCGCGTGCAAGGTGGGGTGAGGCCCGGTCCGCGCTGAGCGCGGCGAACGCTCCGGGGGAGCGTTCGAGGGCCGAACGGGCGGAGCCCCGGGCAAAGGCCCGGTCCGCGCTGAGCATTGCTACGCTGTTCCGGCGTAGGCCGGAACCTCGGCCACGCACCTGGTATTTTGAGGCCCCGGATCAAGTCCGGGGCAGCGAAGTATTGGGCGCTCCAGTCCTTGCAGCAAGAACACCGCTGTTCCAGCGAAGGCCGGAACCTCTCGACGATCCACGCTCGTGTAGAGGCCCCGGATCAGGTTCGGGGCCGTCTTGCCTCAGGTGCCCACGCCGACATACGCGAACCCGGCTTCTTCCACCTCCTCGCGCGGATAGATGTTGCGCAGATCGGCGAAGTGTTTCGATCGCATCGACTGGCCCAGCCGGGTGAGATCGAGCGCGCGGAAGTCGTTCCATTCGGTCAGTATCAGGATCGCATCGGCCTCGTTCGCCGCTTCATAGGCGTCGGCGCACCAGCGCACGCCGGGCAGAAGCGCCTCGCCCTCCTTCCGACCCTGCGGATCGGCGACCCGCACCTCCGCGCCACTCCCGACGAGCGCCGGAACGATCGTCAGCGCGGGCGCCTCGCGCATGTCGTCGGTATTGGGTTTGAACGTGACGCCGAGCACGGCGATCCGCTTGCCTGAGACGCTGCCGCCACACAGATCGACGACCTTGTCGATCATCCGGCGTTTCGTCGCATCGTTTACCTCGATCACCGTCTCGACGATCCGCATGGGGCTTGCGTGCTCCTGCCCGATGCGCGCCAGCGCGCTCGTGTCCTTGGGGAAGCAGGAGCCGCCATATCCGGGCCCTGCATGGAGGAACTTGGAGCCGATCCGCCCGTCCAGCCCCATGCCCTTGGCCACCTGTTTCACATCGGCGCCGGTCTTCTCGCAAAGCCGGGCGATTTCGTTGATGAAGGTGATCTTCGTGGCGAGGAAGGCGTTGGCGGCGTATTTGATCATCTCCGCCGATTCCAGATCGGTGTAGAGAATCGGCGCCTCCCGCAGCGAGAGCGGGCGGTAGATGCCCGCCATCACATCCTGTGCGCGCTCCGTCTCGGCACCGACGACGACACGATCGGGGCGCATGAAATCCTCGATCGCAGCGCCTTCACGCAGGAATTCGGGGTTCGAGGCGACGTCGAAATCGGCCGCCGGATTCGCGGCCCGGACGACTTCCTCCACCTTGCGGTTGGTGCCCACGGGCACGGTCGATTTCGTGACGACGACCGTGTAGTCCCGGATCGCTCGGGCGATCTCTTCCGCAGCGGCGAAGACGTAGGTCAGGTCCGCATGGCCATCGCCACGCCGTGTGGGCGTGCCGACCGCGATGAATACGGCGTCGGCCCCGGCGACCGCTTCGGCCAGATCGGTCGTGAAGGAGAGCCGCCTGGCGGCGACGTTCTTCTCCATCAGCGCATCGAGGCCCGGTTCGTAGATCGGCACCTCGCCGCGTTCCAGCATCGCGATCTTGTCGGCGTTCTTGTCGACGCAGATGACGTCATGCCCGAAATCGGAAAAGCACACGCCGGAGACCAGTCCGACATACCCGGTTCCGATCATCGCTATGCGCATGGGCAGCCTCCAAATGAAAACGCCCGCCCTGATTAGGCGGGCGTATCGCCGATGAAAAGCCCCGTCAGCCGCGCATCCCGTCCCAGAAGTGCTTCACGCGGGAGAGGAAATCCTCGTGCTCGGGGTGGTTGTCCCCGGTTTCGGCTTCGAACGCCTTGAGAAGCTCTTTCTGGCGTGCGGTGAGGTTGGACGGTGTCTCGACCGCGATCTCGATATAGAGATCGCCCGTCCCCGCCCCGCGCAGCGCCGGCATCCCCTTGCCGCGCAGGCGAAGCTGCTTGCCCGATTGGACGCCCGCGGGAACCTTGACCCGGCTCCGCCCGCCATCGAGCGTCGGAACCTCGATTTCCCCGCCGAGCGCCGCCTTCGTCATCGGCACCGGGATACGGCAGAAGAGGTTCGGGCCCTCCCGTTCGAAAAGCGGATGCGCCTTGACGTCGATGAAGATGTAGAGATCGCCGAATGGCCCGCCGCGCACGCCGGCCTCCCCCTCGCCCGCCAGGCGGATGCGGGTGCCGGTCTCCACACCTGCAGGGATGTTGACGTTGAGCGAGCGATCCTTGGTCACCCGGCCCGAGCCGGAACAGACCCGGCAGGGCGACTTGATCGTCGTGCCACGGCCATCGCATGTCGGGCAGGTGCGCTCGATGGTGAAGAAACCCTGCTGGGCGCGCACCTTTCCCATGCCCGAACATGTGGGGCAGGTCACGGGGTCGGAACCGTCCTCGGATCCGGTGCCGTTACAGGTGTCGCAAGCGACGGAGCCCGGCACGGTGATCTGTGCCTGCTTGCCCTTGAACGCCTCTTCGAGCGTGATGGACATGTTGTAGCGAAGATCCGCCCCGCGCGTCGCACGGGTCCCGCGCCGCCCGCCCCCGCCACGACCGCCGGACATGAAATCGCCGAACAGGTCGTCGAACACATCGGAGAAGGCGGAAGCGAAATCGGCATTGCCGGGACCGCCGCCGCGCGGCCCGCCGCCACCCATCGATCCGTCGAACGCAGCGTGGCCGAACCGGTCATAGGCCGCCTTCTTCTCGGCATCCTTCAGGACGTCATAGGCTTCATTGACGGCCTTGAACTGCGCTTCGGCGTCCGGATTGTCCTTGTTCCGGTCGGGGTGCAGTTCCATCGCCTTCTTGCGATAGGCCTTCTTGATCTCGGCTTCCGAGGCGCCACGGCCCACGCCGAGAAGCTCGTAGTAATCTCGCTTGGACATCGACCGGCCTTTCCGGGATCGTGATCGCTGGCGTCATGCTCGCGTTCGGGAAATAGGCGAGAGCGGCCGCGAAACCAATACCCTGAACCGTTGCCCGGGCCGAGTGCCCGGAAGGAGATGGGGGCAGCCCCGGCTGGAGCCGCCCCGGTCTGTGCGATCAGGACGCCTTCTTGTCGTCGTCCTGAACTTCCTCGAAATCGGCGTCCACGACATCGTCGTCGCCGTTGTTCATGGCCTCGTCGGCGGCCTGGGGCTCGCCTTCCTCGGCCTCGGCCTGCGCCTTGTAGATCGCTTCGCCGAGCTTCATCGCGGCCTCTTCGAGATCCTTGATGCGGGCCTTGATCTTTTCGAGATCGTCGCCCTCGGCGGCCTCCTTGAGGTTGGCGGCAGCCATCTCGATCACCTCGACGGTGGCGGAGCTGACCTTGTCCTTGTGCTCTTCCAGCGATTTCTCGGTGGAATGCACGAGGCTCTCGGCACGGTTCTTCGCCTCGACCATCTCGCGTCGGGCCTTGTCAGCCTCGGCGTTCTCCTCGGCGTCGCGGACCATTTGTTCGATGTCGTCATCGGACAGACCGCCGGAGGCCTGGATCGTGATCTTCTGTTCCTTGCCGGTCGCCTTGTCCTTCGCGCCGACCGACACGATGCCGTTGGCGTCGATATCGAAGCTCACCTCGATCTGCGGCACGCCACGCGGGGCGGGCGGAATGTTTTCGAGGTTGAACTGGCCGAGCAGCTTGTTGTCCGCCGCCATCTCCCGTTCACCCTGGAAGACACGGATCGTCACGGCCGTCTGGTTGTCGTCGGCGGTGGAGAAGATCTGGCTCTTCTTCGTCGGGATGGTCGTGTTGCGGTCGATCAGGCGGGTGAACACGCCGCCCAGCGTCTCGATCCCGAGCGAAAGCGGCGTCACGTCGAGCAGGACGACATCCTTGACGTCACCTTGCAGAACGCCGGCTTGGATCGCCGCGCCCATCGCGACGACCTCGTCGGGGTTCACGCCCTTGTGCGGCTCCTTCCCGAAGAACTTCGTCACTTCCTCGGTGACCTTCGGCATGCGGGTCATGCCGCCGACGAGGACGACCTCGTCGATATCGCCCTTGGAAAGGCCCGCATCCTTGAGTGCTGCGGCGCAGGGCTTCAGCGAACGTGCGATGAGATCCGCCACGAGGCTTTCGAGCTTCGCGCGCGTCAGCTTCATCACCATGTGCACCGGCTGGCGCGTCTCGGGGTCCATCGAGATGAACGGCTGGTTGATTTCGGTCTGGCTGGAGGAAGACAGCTCGATCTTCGCCTTCTCGGCGGCTTCCTTGAGGCGCTGGAGGGCGAGCTTGTCCTGCCGAAGATCGATCCCGTTCTCTTTCTTGAACTCGTCGGCGAGGTATTCGACGATCCGCATGTCGAAATCCTCACCGCCGAGGAACGTGTCACCGTTGGTGGATTTCACCTCGAACAGGCCCTCGTCGATCTCCAGGATCGAGATATCGAACGTGCCACCGCCGAGGTCATAGACGGCGATAGTCTTGCCGCCTTCCTTCTCCAGCCCGTAGGCGAGCGCGGCTGCGGTCGGTTCGTTGATGATGCGGAGCACTTCGAGGCCCGCGATCTTGCCCGCGTCCTTGGTGGCCTGGCGCTGGGCGTCGTTGAAATAGGCGGGGACGGTGATGACGGCCTGCGTCACCTTCTCGCCGAGATAGCTTTCGGCGGTTTCCTTCATCTTCTGGAGAATGAAGGCGGAAACCTGGCTCGGCGAATACTTTTCGCCGCGTGCTTCCACCCATGCGTCGCCATTGCCGCCGGGAACGATCTTGTAGGGCACCATGCCCTTGTCCTTCTCGACGGTCGGATCCTCGTAGCGACGGCCGATCAGGCGCTTGACGGCGAAGAGGGTGTTTTCGGGATTCGTGACGGCCTGGCGCTTTGCGGGCTGGCCGACGAGGCGCTCATCCTCGGTGAAGGCGACCATGGACGGGGTCGTCCGCGCGCCTTCGGAGTTTTCGATGACCTTGGGCTGCGAACCATCCATGATGGCGACGCAGGAGTTGGTGGTGCCGAGGTCGATACCGATCACTTTCGACATGTCATTCCTTCCTTTGGCGATTGCGGGCCCCGGGTCCGCTCCGGCCCCCGTCGCCCATCCCGTGCCGCGGGATCACCCGCAGCGTGCATTCGGCGTGCATATAGGAGGGCGGGATTTGACTCGCAAGGATGTGAAATCGCCTCAGAGCGCCATTTCCTGCGCTGCGAGAAACTGGTGAACCGCGCTCACGACCACCGATCCCTCGCCCACGGAGGATGCCACCCGCTTCACCGAACCCGACCGGACATCACCGACCGCGAAGATGCCGCGGCAGGATGTGGCGAAGGGGCTTTCGGCACCGGCAGCGTCCCCGGTGAGGATGAAACCCTTCTCGTCGAGCTTGCAGTGATCGTTGAGCCAATCGGTGTTCGGCGCGGCCCCGATCATGATGAAAAGCGCCCTTGTTTCTACCGCTGTCGTCTCGCCCGTCTGACGGTTCGTGAGCGTGAGCCCCTCCAGCCGCTGGCCCCCGCGCAGTTCCGTCACCTCGGTGAAGGCGTGGATCGTGACCTTCGGGTTCGCCTCCAGCCGCCGCAGCAGGTAGTCCGACATGGTGGCGGCGAGGCTGTCGCGCCGGATGCAGATGTGAACGTGGCGTGCATGGCTCGCGAGGAACATCGCCGCCTGGCCGGCCGAATTGCCGCCACCCACCACGACGACCTCGGTATTGCGGCAGAAGCGTGCCTCCAGTTCGGTTGCAGCGTAGTAGACGCCCGCCCGCTCGAAATCCTCCAGCCGGTCGATCGGCAGGCGGCGATACTGCACCCCGGTCGCAACCACGATGGAACGGGTGCAGATGTCGTTGCCGTTGCACAGCTTGATGAGGAACGTTCCATCCTCGCGCTGGTGCACACTGCGCGCAGTGCGGGGCGTGGCGAAGCGTGCGCCGAACTTGATGGCCTGGATTTGCCCCCGATAGGCGAGATCCAATCCCGAGATGCCGGTGGGGAAGCCCATGTAATTCTCGATCCGGCTCGACGTTCCCGCCTGACCGCCGATGGCCGTGTTCTCGATCACCAGCGTCGAAAGCCCCTCGGACGCGCCATAGACGGCGGCGGCGATGCCGCCGGGCCCGGCGCCGATCACGACGAGGTCGAAGCTTTCGCCGTCTTCCACGTCGAGCGGAATGCCCAGAGCGTAGGCGATGCCGGGATTATCGGGCCGTTGGACGACCTTGTCGCCCCGCAGGACGACATGCAACTTCTCACGATCCACACCGAGCCGATCCGCGTAGGCGGCCCCGTCGCCGGTGCAGCTATCCATCCAGCGATGCGGAATGCGGTTGCGACTGACATATTCCAGCGCACGGGTCACTTCAGCCGATCCCTCGGGTCCGAGGATCGTGAGGTTCGCCGTGGCCGCCGTCATCAGGAGTTCGCGCCGTGCCGAGAAGGCCGCGACGATCACGTCCGCGATGTCGGGCTCTTCCGCGATGATCCGCCGGAGCCCCTCCCTTCCGATCCAGAGAAGCCGAGCGGCGTCCTTCACCTTGGCCGAAAGGAATGGCGCCTGATCGGCCAGGAGGCCCAATTCGCCGACGAAGGCGTTCTCGCCGACTGTCGATATCAGCCCGTCCCCGTCGGTTGTCGGATCGAAGATGTAGACGGTACCCGACAGCACGACGAAGAAATCGTATCGTTCATCCCCTGCCTTGTAGAGGTATTCGAGCGGCGCGAGGCTTCTCACCTCGCCATAGGCGTGCAGGCGCGCGATCTGGTCCGGAGTGAAGCTGCGGAAAGCGGCTTCGCGGATCTCGGCGGGAAGGCTGTCGCGAATGCTGGAAACGCGCGTCGTGTGTGTGGGTTGCATCCTGGCGTCGCCTATGTGGAGGGTGATCGCCCCACGATATAGGACGTGCCCATGTCGGCCCCAACCCCGATGTCGATCGCCGGAGCGCGGCTCCACCCCGGATTGCTGACACCTTCCGCCCAGAAGGCGATGCTGGAAGACGTTCGCGAGATCGTCAGGGCCGCGCCGCTCTTCACGCCGGTGACGCCGGGCGGGAGGCCGATGCGCGTGAGGATGACCTCTGCCGGCCGCTACGGCTGGTGTTCCGACCGCCGTGGCTATCGCTACGAGAGCCGGCATCCGGCGGGTGGAGCATGGCCGCCGATCCCCCGATCCATTCTCGATACCTGGTTTGCGGTCTCCGGCACGGATCGCCTTCCGGATTGCTGTCTTGTGAACCACTACGCCGAAGACGCGCGGATGGGGCTGCATCAGGATCGCGACGAGGCCGACTTCGCGTATCCGGTCGTCTCGATCTCCCTCGGCGCGACCGCGACCTTTCGGATCGGCGGAACACGGCGCCAGGACCCGACCCGGAGCTTTCCGCTCGCTTCGGGCGACGTGCTTGTCCTCGAAGGACCCGCCCGCCTCGCATTCCACGGCGTCGATCGCATTCGCAAGGGACCGAACCCCCTGACACCGGGCGGCGGGCGGATCAATCTCACCCTCCGTGTCGTCGACTAGGGCCGGTCAACGGCCGACGGTGCAGCATCCCGTCAGCAGCGACGTGCCGGTCTCCGTCTCCCGCACGATCGATGCGCCGAGACCGTATGCACGGTCCGACATTCCGTCGGAGCAGATCTCGAAATGGGTGGTCACGGTCATGCGCTCATCTCCGAAGTCGACGATCGCGGCCCGCCGTGGGTCGCGGAAGACTCCCGTTTCGAGCAGTATCGAGGATAGAGGTTCACGGCTGCCCTCCGGCGTGCTCCAGAGAGGATCAGGCGAAAGCCGCAGCGTCCAGAAGGGTTCTGTTCCGAAGCACGTCAGCGGCTGCGCGCCCGAACCGCCCGGCGATGCGGCCAACGGTGCGAGATAGGCGAGGCTGGCCCATCCCGTGCCTTCCTCGACATTCAGCCGCGCCCAGCGCCCCGTTGCGTCGATCTCGATCACCTCGAGACCGGTGGCATCCGGCGCAAGCCGACCGATGACCGCGTGGTCGGTCCCCGGGCCGGCGCGAACGTTCAGCACGTCCCCCGCGGACACGCCTGTCACTTCGAAGACAGTCGGCAGAACGTAGTCGGGAGTGGCTCCGGCCGGTGACACCCAAAGAAGCAGGGCAAGAAGGATCAGGCGTTTCATGGCAGTTCCCGCTTGTTTCCCAGCTCGTCCACCGCGACGAAGGTGAAGACGGCTTCCGTCATCTTCATGGTCTCGCCGCTGGGCTGGCGGGTTACCCAGACTTCGACGCCGATGCGCATCGATGTCGTCCCTTCCTTGAGCATGTCCGCATGGATCGAGACGAGATCGCCGACATGCACCGGTTTGTAGAACGTCATCGCCTCGACAGCGATCGTCGCGACACGGCCGCGCGCTCTCGTCCGGGCCATGACGGAGGATCCCAGATCCATCTGTGCCATCAGCCAACCGCCGAAGATGTCGCCGTTCGCATTGGTATCGGCCGGCATGGCGAGCGTCTGAAGGGCGAGAATTCCCCTGGGGCCTGCGGTGCGGTCATGCCCTTCGCCAACCATCTCCAAGTCCTCCCTGTAATTTTGCGACACTGGCCGCGCGTTTGTGCTATCGTCAATCCGTTGCTTTTCGAAAGGAGTACGAAATGCGTGTCATCGCGATCCTGCTTGCGTTGTTCCTCGGAATGACGACCGCTGTCTCGGCGGATGCACCCCAGCAATCGAGCCCGGCGGCCTGGGCCGAGATCCTGGCGACCGGAGATGTCCTCGAACAGGTCAATCATTACGGCTCCGGCGTGATGTCCCGGGAATTCGTCGGCATGGGCCGGTGTTCGCAGGTTTGTCCGATCATGCGCGATATCGCCAATGCGCACTGTTCCTCGCAGGGCCAGTGCTGGTGTGACGAGCGCAGCGGCGGCGTGACCATCGCCTATCTGACCTGCGGCTGAGGTCAGCCGGTCAGATTTCCTGAAGACGGACCGGGCGATGGAACACCTTGCCCGCGTCCAGCGTGACGGCCTTGAGGACCGCAAAGACCGCCGTCCCCTCCTCCAGCCCGAGCCTGCGGGCCGAATGGGTCGTGATCCGGCAGAGGATATCGGCCTCAGCGCAGCGCAGGGTGATCTCGACCTGGCTCGTCCCCCTTTCCCTTAGTGAAATGACCCTTCCGGGAAGGGCGTTGAGCGCACTCAGCCCGTCGGGTTGCGAGAGCGACAACATGACGTCGCGTTCGACGATGCGGACACGGACCGCCCGTCCCGGTTCGAGTTGCGCCGCAGGCAGGCGGAGCCGGCCCGCGGGCGTGTCGACCTCGGCGATGCCCTCCGCCACGGAAAGGACGGTTCCCTCCAGAAGCGCCCCGCCCTCTCCCGCGCCCAGAAGATCCGCGCTGGCCGCGTCCGAAAGGAGGGCATCCGGCCGGCCTCGTGCGGTGATCCGGCCGCCGTCGATCAGGATCACGGTGTCGGCAAGGCGCGCGACATCGGCGATGTCGTGGCTCACCAGCAGGACAGGGATCCCCAGCCGCTCGCGCATGGTTTCGAGATAGGGCATGATCTCGTGCTTGCGTTCGGCATCGATCCCGGAGAGCGGCTCGTCGAGCAGAAGGATTGAGGGGTCGGAAAGCAGTGCTCGTCCGATCGCCACGCGGCGCTTCTCGCCGCCGGACAGTGCGGCCGGTCGCCGATCGAGAAGCTGCGTGATCCCCAGCATCTCCGCGATACCGGCAATGGCCTGTCCCGGCATCCGGCCGGAGAAGAGGAGGTTCTCCGCAACGGTGAGATGCGGGAAGAGCCGTGGATCCTGAAATACGTAACCCACGCGGCGCTCGTGCGGTCTGAGGTTCACGCTCGTGCTGAAGACCGGTCTCCCGGCGAGCATGATCGTCCCGCGTTCCGGCGTCGCGAGACCTGCGATGGCGTCGAGGATCGTCGTCTTGCCGGCGCCCGATCGACCGAAAAGGGCGGTGATGCCCGGCCCGGCGCTGAACGCCACCTCGACGGGAAAGGCCGCCCGCGCGAGGCTGATATCGACATCGAGGCTCACAGCCCGCGCACCCGGTTGCGCGCCCTGCGCGCGAACCATTCCGACGCGACCAGCGCGCCAAGCGAGATGACCACCGAGACGACGACCAGCCGCAGCGCCGCACCA